>NZ_JAYFES010000080.1:0-49370 GCF_055795045.1 Pseudanabaena sp. PCC 9330
TGTGGAAGGGGTGCATCAGAATGTTGTGCTCAGCCTGGAACACCAGCATGAAGTTGAAGGTGCCCGAGATGCCCAGAGGCATGCCGTCAGAGAAGGAGCCCTGACCCAGGGGATAGATCAAAAATACGGCGGTAGCCGCAGACAGAGGAGCGCTGTAGGCAACGCAGATCCAGGGGCGCATGCCCAGGCGGTAGCTCAGCTCCCACTGACGACCCATGTAGGCAAAAATGCCGATCAGGAAGTGGAAAATCACCAGCTGGTAAGGGCCACCGTTGTACAGCCACTCATCGAGGGAAGCGGCTTCCCAGATGGGGTAGAAGTGCAGGCCAATGGCGTTAGAGGAAGGCACAACCGCACCAGAGATAATGTTGTTGCCGTACATCAGGGAGCCAGCGACGGGCTCACGGATGCCGTCGATATCCACCGCCGGGGCGGCGATAAAGGCGATAATGAAGCAGATGGTGGCGGTTAGCAGAGTGGGAATCATCAGTACGCCAAACCAGCCCACATAGAGGCGATTTTCGGTGCTGGTAACCCACTGACAAAACCGCTCCCAAGCTCCCACGTTATCGCGGGCGCGAAGAGAAGTAGTCATAGTAAGAGTGCCAATGAATAACAACGAAAAATGAATAATGGATGAATAGAGTTCATTGCTCTATTCATCCATATGCAGTGTAAAGTTTCTCTTTTCTACAGAAAACTGTGAGAAAAGAAAGTTTATTTCGTTGTACAAAAGTAAATGGCTTAGCCCGGTGGCCAATCTAGACTGCGTCCCCCCAGCAGGTGCAGGTGCAGGTGAAAAACCGTCTGTCCGCCGTCGGTGCCAGTATTGATCACTACTCGATAACCGTTTTCAGTTAAGCCTGCCTGGTCGGCAACTTGCTTAACGGTTAGCAACAAATGGCCCAGCAGTTCTTTGTCGTCAGAGGTCGCATCCGACAGTTTGGGGATCGGCTGCTTGGGAATGACTAAAATGTGGGTCGGAGCCTGGGGGTTGACGTCGGTAAAGGCTAGGCAGAGATCATCCTCGTAAATAATGTTGGCCGGAATCTCTTTGCGGATGATTTTGCCAAAAATAGTGTCGCCACTCATGGAAAACGCTGGGCTAGAAGACGCCGCTATTGTCGCATGGGCCTGATCAATCACATACTTTTTGCTTTAACGGCTTCACCGCAGGCCCGTGAAGGATCTTGCCTTCACAGCTAAAGCGGGAACCGTGGCAGGGGCAATCCCAGCTTTTTTCGGCCTGGTTCCAGGCGACAATACAGCCCAGGTGAGGGCACATGGCAGACACGGTGTGGAGTTCACCGCTGTCGCTGCGGTAGGCTGCGACCTTGCTGCCCTTATGGGTGACGAGTTTACCTTCGCCTGGGGCAACGCTGTCGGTGGAGTCAAACAGACCTTTGAAGCGATCGCCCACCCAGTGGGTACCTACTTCCAGATTATTTTGAATTGAGGTGGGGGTGACAAAAGGCGTAGCTCGGGTTGATTCATACAGTTCGGCCCAAGGGTTCTCGATGCCGAGGATGCGATCGCACAGCACCATCGCTGAGATCACCGACTTGGTCATGCCCCACAGGCTAAAACCGGTGGCCACGTAGGTGTGCTGGTGGGCCGAGGTCAGGGGGCCGATGTAGGGCAGTTTGTCGAAGGAGACAAAGTCTTGGCTTGACCAGCGGTACTGAGGAGTGACCTTAAACGTATCTTGCAAATAGTTTTCTAAACGCTGGAAGCGCTCGTCGGTAGCGTCGTCGCTGCCAACTTTGTGGCCCTCGCCACCGACGATCAGCAGCGTACCGCCGTCGTCTGTAGGGGTGGTGCGAATCGAGCGGTAGCTGTCGCCTACGCCAATATACATACCCTGGGGAGCGCGATCGCGCTCAATCTGGCCTGCCACTAGGTATGACCGCTGGGGATAGGTCTTGGCAAAATAGAGGCCCAGATCGAGGATGGGCAGATTAGTAGTGACCACCACGTCCTGGGCGATGACGGTGGGGCCAGTCTCGGTGATGACGCGGCAGGGGCCTTCGCTCTCAACGGTTTTAACACGGGTTTGCTCGAAGACGTGGCTGCCGTTGCCGGGTAGGGTGGCGGCGATCGCCAGCACAAACTTGCGCGGGTGAAACTGCGCCTCGTTGGGAAACATCACTGCCCCGGTGACGCTAAGAGGCAAATCTATACTTTCTACAAAGCTACCGGGCAGGCCCAAGCGCTGGGTGGCTTCGACCTCATCCTTAACCTTGCTAAGGCCGTCTTCGTCGGTAGCAAAGGTGTAGTTGGCCTTGCGCTCAAAGTCGCAGTCGATGTTGTGGGTGGCGATGAGGTCGGCCAGACGGGCGATCGCCGCCAAATTTGACTCCCCATAGAGCCGGGCCTTAGTTTCACCATGATTGTCGATTAGCTCTGCGTAAATCAGCTGGTGTAGCGCCGAAACCTTGGCGGTGGTGTGGCCCGAGACACCGGCACCAACGCGATCGGCCTCGATCAGCGCCACGGTCTTGCCCGCATCCTTAAGCAACTTGGCGGTGACGACTCCGGCCAGTCCGGCTCCTACCACAGCCACATCTACGGTGACATCCTCAGTTAAGGGCGGATAGCTAGAGGGCAGCGTCGAGTCGATCCAGTAGGAGATGTGGCGTCCGGTGGGGAGCATAGCAAAACTTTGCGGTGAGAACAGCTTCATTCTCGTCAACTTGACGCTGCCCCTCCTCTTCCCCTGGCCAGAACTTGGCTAGTGCTGACCATCTGTCGATAGAAAGAAAGATGTGATAGGCCAGACGACCCAGCCCTCCCAGGGCACCAACACCAGCGCCACCGTCTGGTTCGGCCAGTAGATCAACACCCTCTCCTAGGGCAGATCCCAGATTCTAGGGGTCTAGCGGCGGCTGAGCTAGCATCCTGGGCCGCTACCCAAGCCTCCTAGGAACGCCTATTTGCTCTAGGCCTCAGGGCCAAAGTAGTGGGGCACAAAGCTACCGTGCAGGCCGTAGGGCACATGGTGGGGCAGCTTGAGTCGGGCGATCGCCCCTGCCTCAATATCCTTGCCATCCAAAATCACCAGGTCAGAGCACTGCCGCTCGGCGTTGTACATCAGCACCAGCACCCAGCCGTCGTCGGTGTCGGTGGCACCGGGGCAGGGCACAAACAGCGGCTCGCCCATAAACCCGCGCGGCGCGGCGCTCCACAGCTGGGTTGCACCCGTGGCGGTATCCAGCTTCAGCAGGGCTTGCAGGGGGGCGTTGCCCTCGGCGGCGTGGGTGGTGCCGATATATAGATGGCGGTAGGGCCGCCCCTGGCAGTCGGGGTGCAGGGTAGGAAACTCCACACAGCGGGCGATCAGTGTGCTCACTTCGGCCTGGCCAGCGGCTAGATCCACCTGGAACCGCCAGAGTTGCCCGGCGGGCACCGCATCAAAGTCCACCTCGCGGAAATCGCTGACGTCTTCCAGGGCGGGGAAGCTGTCGTAGCAGACCGAATCCACCACGATTTTTCCGTCCTGTTCAAAGGCATTGGCGTGGTGGAAGACAAAGCACGGGGCTGTCTCCACCATCTGCATGGGGTCGCCGTTGCGGGGAATCACCAGAATCTTCGTCGGCTGTTTGGGGTTGTAGCTAATGCATTCTGCTGCGCCCTTGAGGCCCAGCAAAAAGGGCAGCGGGCTAAAGCTCACCGGGTTCTGGAAAAAGATGGCGTAGTTGGGGGTCAGGGCAAAGTCGTGGATGAAGGCAAAGCCGGGGATGGTGTGGCTGTGCTGGCTGAGGGCGTTGCCCTGGGCGTCGAGTTCGTAGAGGGTGATGGTGCTAGAAAACCCAGCTTTGACCGAGAAGCCCATCAGTCGCTGGTCGCCGTGGTGACCGGGGTCAATACGGGGGTGAGCGGTGAACGCGCCGCCGGGGGCAATCAGCCCATTGAGGTAATCGAGCCCCAGGGTCTCAAGGGTTTCAGGATCCAGCCGATGGGGCTCGGCAGCTTCCCACAGGGCCAGCAGCTTGTCGGCCCAGTAGACGATGTGGGTGTTGGCAATATTCTTTAGCTTCAGGTCAAAGGCGTTGGCAAGGGGGCCACCGGGCTTTTGGGTGCCAAACACGCCGCGAAACAACGGCTTTTTAGCCTGCTGCTCGGCCACGTAGCCTGCCGTGCGTACGAAGCGGTTGCGAAAGTAGGCCCGCCCCTCGCGGATGGCGATGCTGCTAACCATGCCGTCGCCGTCGAAGGGGTGTTTGACCGGATGGCCGTGAATATCCGTCAGGCCGGGGCCGTTGCGATATAGAGTGCCCTCTAGCTCTGGGGGAATGGTGCCCTCGATATCCTCGATCCAGTAGGCATATTCGTTGGGTTGGGAGCGATAGCCACTGGCCCAGTCGTCGCGGGAGTAGGCGGTGGCGGCAGGGCGGGGTTGGGTAGCGGTCATGGTATGGAGTTGGGGTAGTGGATGGGTAAGGGAGATGGAGAGGGTGTGGGAGATAGGGAAGAACTGGAGGGTGCATCCGCGCAGCGATACACCATTCCTACTCCCGCTGGGCAAAGCGTTCTGGCCCGGCATCGCCCACGGCCACCGGGTGCTCGGTGGCGTGGGGTGAAAACAGGCTGGTAGAGGCTAGGGGTGTATCGGCGGGGGGTAGACTTTCGCCGTGGCTCTCACTGTGACTGTCACCGCTATTGCCTACGCCTTGGGAGGAAGAATTGGGCAGCAAAAACAGCAGCGGCAGCGGTAGCAGGGTGGTGAGGTTGGTGATCAGCACCAGCTCCCACAGGTTGTCGAAGTTTGTCTCGGTGACGCTCAGCCAGTGAGTGAGCACTGCCCCTAGCTCGTGGGAGAGCAGGCCCGCCAGATTTACGACCGACATCAGCAGGGCAAACAGAGTGGCCTCGACGCCGGGGGGGCAGAGGCGAGCCGAGAGCACCAGCACTGGCATAAAGGCGATCTCGCCCATGACGGTGAGCACCAGGCTGTCGCCCAGGCTAAACCATTCGTCGCCAATGCCCAGGCTGCGGTTGGCGTGGGTGACTAGCAGCAGCATGCTCATGCCCAGCAGGCTAGAGAGCACCGTAGACCAGGCAAATATGGTGCGAAAGGGCACGGTGCGCAAAAAACGCTGGAACACCCAAATGCCCAGCAGCGCTGCCAGGCTGGTGACCAGCCGCACTCGACCCAAAAACTCAGGCTGAAAGCCCAGATCGTTGGTGGTGAAGAAAAAGAAGGCAGCGTCGGCGGTAGGGGTGGCCTGCCACAGAAACAGAAACAGGGCGGGCATCCAGATGGCGCGCTGGCGCACAGCCTGCCACAGCTGCTTGACCTGGTTGGTGACAACCCCCCAGCTCGGGGCATCCACCGGGTCTTCGGCAATCATCCAGGCGACCAAAGAGACAACCAGCGGGAAGGTGGCGGTGATGCCGAAGACGGCGCGGGTGCCGATGTGCTGAAGCAGTGCCCCACCTAGGTAGGCGGTAAGAATGCCGCCCACGGCAGAGGTACCCCAGGCCAGAGATTGCAGGGTGCCCGCATGGCTCAGGGATTCGCCCCGGGCGCGCTCAACCACTAAAGAATCGACAATCACATCGCTGACGGCGACGGAGAGGGAGCTGAGAGTAATGGCCGCGATCGCTCCCCAGCCCGTCTGCACCACCGTGGCTAGCGCCAGCCAGGCCCCCGCCCCCAGTAGCCCAGAAAGAATTAGATAGGGCCGCCGCCGATAGCCAAAGATGGGCAGCCCGTCAGACAGCAGGCCAAACACAGGCTTGATCGTCCAGGGCAGGGTGGCAATGCCGGAAAGGGCGGCGACCTCGGCGGGGCTGAGGCCCAGATCATCTTTTAAGAAAAAGCTCACCGCCAGGCGGGCTAGGCCCAAAATGCCCTGCACAAAATACACCAGCAAAATCGCTGCGAGTTCTGAGGTCAGAGGCTGGCCGAGGAGAATGCGTTTTTCCACAAAGCCTTGAATGCCGCTGGAGGTGGAGGAAGAAGCCGTCATAAAGCAAAGAAGTCTTATGGGGCGGTGAATCTAGAATTTGTTAAGAAATGTCAATGACTTCACTCATCATAACTCGCTGGGCAAAGGTGGGTCGCCAGAGGAAGTTTTGGGAGGTTTTTGGATCCATGTTGAGGGTTATTTGCTGCCGAATAGCCATGCCTAGGGCTCGCTGGGCGATCTTGGCGGTGGAGTTGGGTGGTGAGCAAATTTACTTATTGAGGTTCCCAATGCCGTTCTGGGCTGGACTGGGTAAAAGTGCCAATTTTTGAGAAATCTGGGGATTTAAGGGTTGCTATTGTCTCTGCTTGTCGCTGGCATTTTCCCATTGACTCCCCTGGCGAATGCTGCAATAGTTGAGCGTAATTCTTGAGTACGCACCAAATCTGGGGCAATCGATGGGTTTTGCGCGATCGCATGCTCGTCCCTGGCCTGCTGACTTGGTATGGTTGCCTAGCCTGTAGTTCTTTGCCCCCTCGCCAAACGATGCAGTATTCAGTCAAGCTTCTTGTTGCCGCGCTGTTGGCCCTTGGTCCTGTGGCTCACCCTGACCTGAGGGAGTTGGCCCTAGCGCAGGTGACCCCCCAGATCTTTGAACTGCCAGCGACCGTGCCTGCAGGCACGACGCTGTCAATTCAGAGTTCCCCAAACTTGGGGGTGGCGGCCCAGGCTCTAAAGCAGGAGTTTGAGACGACCTATGCCGGTACTGAGGTGGGGGTTGAGATTACCAGCAGCGACGATGCGATCGCATCCCTAGTCAACAACACCATTGAGCTGGCGGCTATCGGTCGGCCGCTGACAGATGCTGAAAGAGCCGAGGGACTCGCCACCGTAGACCTAGAGCGGGCCAAGATTGCCATTATCATCGGCCCCAACAATCCTTTTGACGGTGACCTTACCTTTGCTCAGTTTGCCGCTATGTTTCGTGGCGAGATCACCGACTGGTCAGAGGTCGGTGGTGAGCCAGGCCCCATCCGTTTTGTCGATCGCCCCGAGATTAGCGACACCCGCCGCTCTCTCAGTCAGTACGAGGTCTTTCGTGACGCCCCCTTCGAGACTGGGGCTACCGCCGATCTGGTGGCCGAAGATGACACCGCCGCAGTAATTCAGGCGCTGGGGAATGATGGGATCAGCTATGCGATCGCTCCCCACGTGCTCGACCAGCCGGGGGTGAAGATTGTGCCCATGCACCAGACCTTGCCCGACGACCCCCGCTATCCCTATTCTCAGCCTCGCTACTTTGTCTACAAGGGTGAGCCGAGCCCGGCAGTGGCGGCGTTCTTGGGCTATGCGACGGCTCCGGTCGGCTTAGCGGCGATCGCCGCAGCCCAAGGTGCTGAAATTGAAGACATTGCTGAAGCGGTAGCGACCACCGCCCCCGCCGCTGAAGAAGCCCCTGCCGCCGCCCCCGCTGCTGAAGAAACTCCTGCTGCTGCGCCTGGTTCTGCCGAACCTGCCCTTACCGAACCTGACCCCGCCGAAACAGCTCCGGCTGCCCAGGGCGATCGCGGTGGCTTTGCCTGGTGGTGGCTACTGCCCCTGGCGGCGCTAGCGGCGCTATTGGGTGGTCTGGCCTGGCTGCTTGGTCGGGGTCGCGGTGCTGCCCCTGGGGCCGAGGCTCCCGCAGTTATCCCGCCCCCACCGGTAGAGCCGCCCCCGGTAGTTCCGCCGGTGCTAGGGGTGCCCCCGGTGGGAGATGAGCCTGTCGCCGCCGCTCTTTCTGAGCCGGTGCTGGCCCCTCCGGCCCCCGAGCCTGAAATTGTCACGGTCAATGAGGTGCCACCTGCTCCAAATCCAGTGGTTACGGTCCCAGCACCTACACCAGCGGCAATTCCGCCGGAGATTCCTGCCGCCCTTGGGGTGGCGGGTTTGGCTGCCGGGGCGGCGGCCTCTCTGGCCAGCACCGAAGACCAGTCGGCGATAGAAGCCAAAAAGTACGATGTGGTAGGCCACCCCACCGATGGCAGCCTAGATCTCTCCACCATTGACGACGGCCTGCCGCCTCTGCCCGACGGCTACGGCGAGAGCCGCATTGTGCTGATGCCCCGCGACCCCCAGTGGGCCTACGCCTACTGGGATACCCCCCACACCCACAAAGAACAACTGCGCCGCCAGGGCGGCGAGCACTTGGCCCTGCGGCTCTACGACGTGACCGGCATCAACCTTGATGATCAAGCTCCCCACAGCCTGCAGCAGTTTGGCTGCGACGAGATTGCTCGCGAGTGGTACATGCAGATTCCGGTGAGCGATCGCGACTACCAGGTCGAGATCGGCTACCTGGCGGGCGATGGCCGCTGGCTGGTGCTGGCCCGCTCCAACAGCATCCGTATTCCCCCCGTCTATCCCTCCGATTGGACAGAAGAGCACTTCCTCACCGTCACCTGGGACGAGAACCTGCGCGGCAGGACCATGATGACCCTGGTAGACCCCCGCACTGCCACAGCCGATGCCGGGCTGCACGAACAGCTCTATGCCCTGGCCCACCCTGGCGAGGCGCTGCGGGTCGATGGCTCACTCTTTGGCTCCATGCAGCATGTAGCTGGGTCGGTTCCCTCGCCGGTTAGCTCCTACGTTTTCCCCTCTGGCGCAGGACTGGGAGCTGCGGCGCTGACCATGTCTGGGTTGTCAGGCTTTACGGCGTCAGGCTTCCCAGGGCCAGCTGCGGCCGCCTTCCCCGGTGTGACAATGTCGGGCATCTCAGGCCTCACCCTCTCGGGCGCTGGAGTGGCGGGGCTCACAACCTCCGGCATTGGAGCCTTTACGATGTCGGGCTTTTCGGGCCTTACCATGTCTGGGGTCGGCATGGGCGCGCCGATTCGGCCACGGAAGTTTTGGCTGGTGGCCGATGCTGAGCTGATTGTGTACGGGGCCACCGAGCCCAATGCCTCTGTCACCGTGGCAGGCGTTCCTATCGAACTTTCTGAGGATGGCACCTTCCGGTTTCACCAGTCGTTCCAGGATGGCACCGTTGACTACCCGATCATGGCGGTGGCAGCGGATGGTGAGCAGAGCCGTAATGTGCATTTGACCTTTGAGCGGCGTACCCTCGATCGCAATACCAACACCCCAGACGAAGCTCAGGAAGAATGGCCGAACGCTTAGGCCATGGGCTTGCCTAACTGCCCTGGCTGAGGTTGTAGAGCTGGTAGCGCTCTTCGATCAGGCGATCGACATCGGCGGCGGCCAGGCGTTTGACGTAGTTGAGCTTGATTTCTTCGAGAAAATCAACCACTAGAGCCTCTATCTCTTCAACATTCTCATTTTCTTTCAGCTGAACCTTGAAGGTATCGCTGAATTTTTGGATCAAGTCCTGCGTCAGACCACTGCCGGCTTCGTTTTCGAGCGATCCTTTGAGCGCCTCATAGAGGTTGGCTGACAGCTGAGCTACCACCCGCTGGGCTACCTGGTCAGGCAAATCGCCGATGCCGGGCAGCTGCCGAAACCCCTGGTAGCCGGGGGTGCTGTCAAAGGCCTTGGTAACGGTGTGCTTGAGTAGGGCATCGATTTCCGGCTTTACATGGGGTAGCACGTCGTACACGGTCAGGTTAGCCAGCCGTTGGGCGATGACTTCTAGCTCATTGACACCGCCAACCTCGATATAGCGACGCCCAGCACTAGGGTCGAGCAGGGCTTGACTGACGCTACCGTCACGCACCAGCGACTGCATCTGATCGATGATACGCAGCACTACTATTTCGGTAATTTCAACCGCTACCTGGCTGATCACAAACCGGCTGATGCTGTTTTGAATGGGGTCGAGATTGATCAGATTAGATTGGTTGATGCGAATGGTGACCGGAATCAGGCGCAATAGAGCCAGCCAGGGCATGCGCAGGCCACTGAAGGGAAAAAGCAGCAGCAGGTCATACCAGCGCCAGAGCACGGCGTCGCGCATGGTGAAGTTTTTGTAGCGGCGATCGAGGTAGATGCTGCGGGCCAGTAGCTCTAGGCCAAAAATCAGGTTGAACCAAATGTCGATACGCCAAAACCTGTCGACAAAGCCGCCGTGAACAGCGGTGTTGCGAAAGAAGTTGGTGTTGATCAGGGGGCGAATGTCGTTGTTAAAAAAGGCAATCTCGCTGGGAAAGCCTGACTGACTGAGGTGGTCAAAGCTCCAAAATTCTTCAAAAGAATCGGTGGCAGACTCGTTGTCCATGCGATCGCGCAGGCTGTTCTTAATCCGCTCTAGGTTGCCTGAGCGATTGGCCAGCTGAAAGGGGTTCTCGTTGATCATCGCCCGGCTCTGCTGCTGGAGGTCGAGCAAAATTGTCTGGGCCTGGGGGGAAGTCAGCCCGGTCTGGGCCACCTGCTCCTCCAGGGCATCGACCGTTTCGAGGTAGCTGACGGTAAACCGGTGGGGCTCAATCCCTTTGAAGGTCTCGCCGTACCAGGTGGTGATCTGGGGCAAAACCCTCAGATACTGGTCGCGCAAAGGGATATAGCTCAAATCGCCAATGACCAAGGCCAGGTTGGTCAATGCCACCAGAGCCATCAGCTTTTCAAACCACAGTGACTTGGCCCGCCTGGCATCGTACTTAGAAAATTCGCGGCGGTTAGCTGATTTGCGGGGGCGAGATAGGGCGGCCATGGCAGCGAGCTGAAGTGCATTCCTCTGCAACAATGCCTGGTATTCGGTGTTTTGTCATCTCTACTGGGTAGGTTGCGCCGGATTCGCTACCATCGTAGTTAATATTCGTTTACAAAGCTGCTGCGCGATCGCCCTATGACTGTCTCCGTCCAAACTGCCCAACCCCACACCTACTGGCCCTGGCGCGGTCAGGCCATTCACTACGTGGTGGCGGGAGCAACACAGGGCGCTGGCGAAGCCTCTCCCGAGGAGAGTCGCCCGCCCCTGCTGCTGGTGCACGGCTTTGGTGCTTCTACAGACCACTGGCGCAAAAATATCGAGGGTTTGCAGCAAGATTTCCAAGTATGGGCGATCGACCTGCTGGGCTTTGGGCGATCGGCCAAACCCGACTGGCAGTACAGCGGCGACCTGTGGCAGGCCCAGCTCCACGAGTTCATCACCGAGGTGATCGGTCGCCCGGTGGTGCTGGCGGGCAACTCCCTAGGGGGCTATGCCTCGCTGTGCGTCGCCGCCAACCATCCTGAAGCCTCTGCTGGACTGGTGTTGCTCAACAGCGCCGGGCCGTTTTCGACCCCGGCCCAAACGCCCCCTCCCACGCCCAACCCGATCGCCAAGGCCATTCAATCGCTCATGCTTCAGCCGCTACCCAGCTGGCTGCTGTTCCAGTACGTGCGCCAGCCCGCTACCATTCGCCGCACCCTCCAGCAGGTGTATCTCGATAAAACCGCCATCACCGATCAACTGGTAGAAGACATTCGCCGCCCCGCCCTTGACCCCGGTGCTCCCAAGGTGTTTGCCTCAGTATTTAAATCGCGTCAGGGCGAAAAGGTAGATGAGCTGCTGCAAAAGCTCTCCTGTCCTTTACTGATGCTCTGGGGCGAAGGCGACCCCTGGATGAACTGCCGCCAGAAGGGGGCTCAGTTCCGCGCGCACTATCCCGCGCTGACGGAGCACTACCTACAGGCGGGTCACTGCCCCCACGATGAGGTGCCCGACCAGGTCAATAGGCTGCTGAAGGATTGGGTCTTAGGTCAGGTGAGCGGGTGAGTAGGCAGTGAATACCTTGGATGCCTTGTAGCCCATACTTTTGAATCGAAAAATTACGCGCCATCGGTTGGTTGTAATTCGATGCTTGTAAATGATGCAAAGTAGTTGTACGGTGGCGGTTCTGATTTGAACGGGGGGTGTCCTGTGAAAATCTAAGCTCTCCAGGTTTTTACAGCCCTGGTTCACTCGGCAACTGCCTGCTTAAATTGACCGAGAATAAGAGGGCAGGGAAATCCCTTTATATCTATCGCACCTGCATTGAGAATTGCCCTATGCCTATACGTCCGCGTTACATCGTTGCCGCCTTAGGAGTTTTTCTCCTAGGGCTGCTGACTTTGGTCATGTCTCAAGCTAGCTTTGCTCAGAGCCCCGGCCCTGGCCAAAATTCTCAAGGGTCGGCCATCCTTTTTCAAAATGTGCAAATCTTTGATGGCGTCTCTGACACCCTAACGGCACCGTCAAACGTACTGGTAATCGGCAATACCATTCAGGCGATCGATACCCGACCGTTGCCGGTGCCAGCCGATATCGGCGTCGTTCGGATCAACGGTGGGGGACGGGTGTTGATGCCGGGCCTGATTGACGCCCACACTCACCTGTTTATGGAAACCAGCACCCAGGAAGATCTGATCGCGGCTACCGCCGGGCCGGAGCGCCTTTTTCAGAAGGCTCAAGAGAATGCCACCGCCATGCTGATGCGCGGGTTTACCAGTGCGCGAGATCTGGCAGGGCCAGTGTTTGAGCTGAAACGATCGATCGATCGAGGGGCCGTTGTAGGGCCGCGCATTTGGCCGTCGGGGGCGATGATTTCCCAGACCAGCGGCCATGGCGATTTCCGTGAGTTGAGCGAACTGCCCCGCACGCCAACCTCAGAGCTGAGTCTGGCAGAACAGTTTGGGGTAGGGGCGATCGCCGATGGTGTAGATGAAGTGCTGCGCCGCACCCGTGAGCAACTGATGCTAGGGGCCAGCCAAATCAAGCTGGCGGCTGGGGGTGGGGTGGCCTCTGACCACGACCCCCTCGATGTTAGCCAGTACACCGAAGCTGAACTCAGGGCAGCGGTAGAAGCCGCCGCAGACTGGAACACCTATGTCGCGGTTCACGCCTACACCCCTCGCTCCATTCAAAAAGCAATTCGGGCGGGGGTGAAGAGCATTGAGCACGGCCAGTTGCTCGACGAAGAAACCGCGCGGCTAATCGCCGAGAACGATGTCTGGCTGAGTATGCAACCATTTCTTGACGATGAAGATGCTAACCCCTACCCAGAGGGGTCTGAGAACCGGGCTAACCAGCTGCTTGTGGCCGCAGGTACTGACAACGCCTACAACCTGGCAAAAAAGTACAACGTTAAAACCGCCTGGGGCACCGACACCCTCTTCAACCCCGAAGGTGCCACCCGGCGCGGGGCTAAGCTAGCCAAAATGGTTCGCTGGTATAGTCCGGCGGAGGTGCTGCGCATGGTGACGAGCACCAATGCGACTCTGCTTGCCCTGTCTGGGCCGCGCAACCCCTACCCTGGCAAACTGGGCGTAGTGGCAGAGGGGGCTCTGGCAGATTTGCTGCTGGTGACAGGCAACCCACTGGAGAATATTCGGCTGATTGAAGACCCTGAAACCAACTTTTTAGTAATCGTAAAAGATGGGGTGATTTATAAAAATCTGCTTGGATAATTCGCCCCCGCGCCCACGGTCGATTTCCTTCTAAACTGGGGGAAACCAAGCCTATGCGAAAGCCTATTTTCCTAAAACTATTTTCTAGAAGGGCGACTTCTAGAAAATAGTTTTCCCTGAAGTTGGGATCCGCATAGTTTAGGTTTCGCTTTGCTGAACGATCACCAGGTGCGATTTGCCACCCGTTTGACCAGGGGGGCAAAGATCTCTGTCCACTCTGGCTGGGCCACTAGCAGGGTTGGATAGGGTCGGCGGCTATAGTTTTGACCAACTGCCAAGGGAAATGGATCTCCGTCATCCAGAGAGACCCAGGTGGCTCCAGCCGCCTGGGTAATGGCCCACACTGCCGCAATATCCCAAATTTTGGGGGTAGCT
The DNA here is from genome assembly GCF_055795045.1 of Pseudanabaena sp. PCC 9330. Classification (NCBI taxonomy): domain Bacteria; kingdom Bacillati; phylum Cyanobacteriota; class Cyanophyceae; order Pseudanabaenales; family Pseudanabaenaceae; genus Pseudanabaena; species Pseudanabaena sp. PCC 9330. The sequence continues at coordinate 13,650 of NZ_JAYFES010000080.1, forward strand.
TCTACCGCGCCGATCGCCCAACCGGCCCCCACCATCAGCAGGTTGTAGGCGGCAGACCCCAGCATACGAATCTTGCAGGGAAAGGGGTTGGCGAGCACCGCCGTGCTGCGGGCGCAGAGGCTAAAGAACTGGTTTTTGTTCGGTTCTGCCTCGCTGGTGTGGATGGGGCGACCGTTGCAAAAGGCACCCCTGGGCATCTCCAGCCCGCTCCCCCCCGGCCAGTAGCCGTATAACGACTGGTTTAGGGGCGGCATGGCCACATAGCCAAACACCGGAGTGCCTCGGTACAGCAGGCCCAGGGAGATACCCCAGACCGGAATACCCCTAGTAAAGTTGGTAGTGCCGTCAATGGGGTCGATGATCCAGCACCAATCGGCGGCGGGGAAAATGTGCTCGACCTCTTCGCTGAGTACGCCGTGGTTGGGGAATGTCTCGCGAATGGCGGCGCGCAGGGTGTTGTCAGCCCAGCGATCGCACCTTGTCACCAAACTCCCGTCGGCCTTGGTGTCAGCCTGTACCTGGCCAAAATCTGCCAGCAGCTGGTGTCCCACGGTTTTGGTTGTCGCTTCGGCAAAGGCCAGCACCTGATCCCAAAAAACATCCATCGCTAGTCCATATCACTTTCTAGGGCTGCGGTGATCGCCGCCTTAGCATTGGCCTGAAATTCTTGAATGTTGACCCGGCGCAGCAGCACCACCGCTACCACCATGCCCACCGCCTGCACCATAAACACCAGCCCGTAGGCCAAAAATACCGCAGTGGTGGGCACCTCCCCCGTGTAGAAAAGACCCAGAATACCTCGGCCCAGGTCAAGCACTCCGCCGCCCAGCACCGTCGCGCTACCTCGGGCGATCGCCTGAGCCAGCCCCCAGGCTCCAATAAACGTACCCGCCGTCTCCGCCACCGTCAGATCCAGCATCAGCACGATCGCCCCCAGGGTGAGCACCCCCGAGGCAATGCCAAAGCAAAACACCGCCCCCAGCAGCACCGGGGGGGCTCCGGTCAGCCCCGAGAGGGTAATGCCCAGCAGGCTCAGCGCCGCCCAGCCGCAGCCAATGACAACCGTGCGCTTTTTGCCAATCCGGGGCACTACCAGCAGCCCGGTGACAATGATCCCCAGCAACGTGCCCAAGCCAAAGGCGGCATTGAGCTGGGTGGTTTCGGCAATGGTCATGCCAAAGACTTCGCCGCCGTAGGGTTCGAGAATTGCATCTTGCATAAACAGGCTGAGGCTGAGCACCAGCAAAAAACCAAAGAACAGCCGGGTCTGGGGGCTGGCGGTGAGAATGCCAAGGGCCTGGGGTAGGGTGATACTGTCTTCGCGGCCAGCGATCATGGAGCGCTGCGATCGCCGCGAGTATTTGCGCTCGATGCCCACCGTGCTAAACACCGACAGGGCAATCACCACCGCCGGGGCAATCACAAACAGCCGATTCACCGAGCGCCGCAGCTGCTCAATGGGCGCATCGAGCTCAATGGGCTTAAGTACGATCGAGACAATAATCACCCCGGTGATGATGCCCACCATCAGCATGGCCCAGCCGATACCCACCAGGCGCGATCGCGAGTCTTCGTCCGACACATCCACCAGCAGGGCGGTAAACGGGGTCGAGGTGGCGCTCAGGGCCAGCCCATAGATCGCAAACAGCAGCGCCAGCAGCCCCACCCAGGGGTACACCGCTGGCCCCCAGCCCGAGGTCGCCATGGCCTCTCCCAGCCGCCACACCACCTGCACGGCAAAAAACGACGTCATCGCCACCACCGAGATGCCAATCCAGATATAGCCGCTGCGGTGGTAGCCCAGCAGGGGTTTAGAGTCAGACATCTGGCCAAACCACACCCGCGCCGGAGCCATAAACTGGTGCACCGCAATGGTGCCCGCCGCGATCAGCGCCGGCACCTGCAATTCTTCGATCATGACTCGGTTGAGCACACCGAGGGTGAGCAGCGACATGATGCCCAGGCCCATGTTAAACACCCCCAGGCGCAGCATGGTCACGGTGCTGAGGCTGGGCTTGACGGTGGCCGAAGCGCCCCCTGTCGAGGGCGAGACATCTGGACTAGCCATAGTTAGGTGAAAACGTAGGTAAAAATCTTTGAAGATAGTAATACCTTAGACCTTAATTGGCGGGCCGCAACTCTGGATGGCCCTAGAGCGTATGCCTAAAAAAAGAACCCAGGACTGGCCTGGGTTGTCGACTGTAAGACGTTTGCTTTTTTGAAATCGCCCAGGCATTGATCGAGGCCCAGTTCTGCCCACAAAAATGCCGAAGATTTTTGTGGGCAGAACTGGGCGCAGTCTCTACAAATCTCCTTAGGCAATGTTTCCGATAACGTTCTCAAGTCTTGGGCCTAGCCGAAGCGACCCGACACATAGTCGCGGGTAAACTGCTCCTGAGGGTTATTGAAAATGTTCTCTGTTCTGTCGAACTCCACCAGATAGCCTACCTTGCCACCTTTGGGGGTGGGCTCTGCATTGTAGAAAGCAGTGCGATCAGACACCCGCGAGGCCTGCTGCATGTTGTGGGTCACAATGATGATGGTGTAGTCTTCCTTGAGCTGCTTCATGGTTTCCTCGATCTTAATAGTCGAGATTGGGTCCAGCGCAGAGCAGGGCTCATCCATCAGTACTACATCGGGCTGAATGGCGATCGCCCGAGCGATGCAGAGACGCTGCTGCTGACCACCGGAGAGAGAGAGGCCGCTCTGCTTGAGCTTGTCTTTAACCTCGTCCCAAACAGCGGCCTTGCGGAGAGAGGTTTCTACCAGCTCGTCCATATCGCCCTTGTAGCCATTGATGCGCGCCCCCCAGGCAACATTTTCATAGATTGACTTGGGAAAGGGGTTTGGCTTTTGGAACACCATGCCGACCTTGCGCCGCAGCTCTACGGCATCGACCTTGTCGGCGTAGATGTTGTCACCATGAAACGTAATCTTGCCCTCGACTCGACAGGATGAAATGAGGTCGTTCATACGGTTGAAGCAGCGGAGAACGGTGCTCTTACCGCAGCCAGAGGGGCCGATAAACGCCACAATCTCATTCCTGGGCACATCTAGGTTGACGTCGCGCACGGCCAAACTTGACCCATAGTAGACGCTGAGCTTTTCGGCCCTGAGGGCAACATCTGTCGAGGGAGGCGCATAGGTGTTAGGCATTGTGGCACCGGGGTGGGCTACGGCTCTAAAAGGCTTACATAATTAATACTTGCAGGCTATGGCAGTTTTCGGGTTAAGGATAGGCTAAGGGACAGCTCTGGGTAGTGCTTCCAGGATTAGACCTCAAAATCAAGGGGGAATTGTTTCAGATCACCGCGATCGCTCGACCTCGGTCAATAAATCACTGCTACAGATCACGGGCAAGCCCGCCTGTACTGCCTAGTATGGGCTTGTAGCGATCGCCCTGAGCTGTTCTGGTTGAGGACGGTAAACACTTTATCCAAGGCAGTTCTGGGCACCTTATTTTGAGAAGGTAGGTAGGGTGTTTTGCTTCACTTAATTTTGCCGATCGAGCCAGTGCCAAAACTCCCTTTTTACCGCTTTTACCGTCTCCTGAGTCAGCTACTCAGGCCGTTTTCGCTGAGAGTGGTGTTGAGGGCTGTCTTTGCCTTACAGATGGTCTGTATCGTTGGGTTGCTGGGAACGTTGACCCTCTATTTGGGCACTTGGCCAGTAGCGCTGCTGAGTCTCGGGGTCATTGGCACCTCCCTAGTGGTGGGTCTGGCTGTTATCAATCGTATCTTGCAGCCCATTGCCCAGTTACATCGGGCCATTCAAGCGACAGCTGAGGGCGATTGGCAAACCCCTTTGCCCATCGAAAATCGGGACGAACTAGGGCAGCTGGCATGGGCGTTTAACGCGATGGCGGAAAAGCTCCAAGACTCGTTTTCGGAGTTGGAGCATCTCAACGCGGAGCTACAGCGCAGCGAACGGCGATGGCGACAGTTTTTAGATGGTATTCCCCTTGGCATTGCCGTGTACAGTCGCAACGGCGATATGGTGTTTGCCAGTCAGCAAGCCCGCATTTTACTCTGCCTTGAAGATATGCCTTCGGTGCCCTCCCTAGGTCTAGATGACACCTTTATTGCCTATCAATTGGGCACCGACCGGCGCTATCCACTGACGGCTCTGCCCATTGCTCAGGCACTGCGGGGGCAGCCCAGCTGGGCCGATGACATTGAGCTGCGCCCAGGCAATCAACCGGTACCCATTGAAATGGCGACGACGCCAATTTTTGATCAGACGGGGCGGGTCGAGTTTGCGATCGCCGCCTTTCAAGACATCACCACTCGTCAGCAGGCCCAAACCCTGCTGGCCGACTACAGCCAAACCCTAGAGCGCCAGGTGGCCGATCGCACCGCTGCCCTGCGCCAGGCGGAGGCGACCCAGCGGATTATTCTAGAGGCCATTCCTGACCTACTGGCGAGGTTTTCGGGAGATGGCGTTTGTTTAGACGTAATGAATGCCGGGGCGGTAGATCTGATCGCCGAGCCCAGTACCCAGATCGGTAAGCCCATGAGCGAGGTGCTGCCGTCGGAAATGGCTGCTGAGCGCATGCACTACATTCGCCTAGCCCTGGAGACGGGGCAGCCTCAGATCTATGAATATCAGTTCCAAGGCTCTACGGGCTGGCGTTACGAAGAGGCGCGCATTGTGGCCAGTGGGCCAGACGAAGTATTGGCGATCGTGCGCGACATTACCGATCGCAAGCAGGCCGAGGCTGAAATTGCCGGACAGCGCCAGTTTTTGCAAAACGTCATCGACAGTATTTCCAGCATTATTGTGGTCAAAGATCGGCAAAACCGAGTGCAAATGGCCAACCGAGCCAGTGTAGCGCTGCAGGGCATTACCCCGACGGCAATGGCGGGCAAAGGGGACATGGAGCTAATTCCTAGCCTCTCAGTGTTTGACGCCGACCAGCACAGCCCCATCTACCAGCAGGTGATTGACACCCAGGTGCCCTACCAGGGAGAGCAGGAAGTTATCGATCGCTTCGGCCACCGCCGTTGCTACCAGGTCGAGATCAGCCCTTTTCGAGATGCTCATAGCACGGTTACCGGGGTGATTGTCAACTGCATCGACATTACCGATCGCAAGCAGATGGAGACAGCGCTAAAGGCCGCAAACGAAAAGCTAGAGCGTTTAGCTACCCTCGACGGGCTGACTCACATTCCCAACCGGCGTCGGTTTGATGAGTACCTGGCCCAAGAATGGCAGCGCCTGGTCAGAGAGCAGCAGCCTCTATCGCTGATTATGTTTGACGTTGACTTCTTTAAACCCTATAACGACAGCCTGGGGCACCAGCAGGGAGACGAGGCCTTGATTGCCATCTCTGCGGTGGTCAACCGGGCCGTCAAGCGGTCTGGAGATCTGCTCGCCCGCTATGGCGGCGAAGAGTTTGCGGTGGTGCTGCCCAACACCCGCCGGGTGGGTGCCGAAAACGTGGCTAAGGCGATTCAGCGAGAGGTGGCGGCATTACAGATCGCCCACCCCCAGTCACCCGTGAGTGAGTACATGACCGTAAGCATTGGCATCGCCAGTGTGGTGCCTACGGCAGAGCAAGCGCCAGAAGACTTAATCGCGGCGGCCGACGCGGCTCTGTATCAGGCCAAGAGACGAGGGCGCGATCGCTACTGGATTCGCCTGATTTAGCTCTGAGAGATTTCGGCCTGCTAGCGAATGCGCTGTAGACTGCTCACAATGCCCAAACCAAAGCAGGCCAAAATCAGCACCCAAATTACAGCCCCAGGTATGAAGCCCAGCACTGATAGACCGCGTAAAATCCATACCACTGCGGTCAGGCCCAGGGCGGCTAGAAAGATCTTGGTCAGGGGTTGTAGAGGGTAACGACGACGGGCCATGGCGAGTCTGGCTGTATTTATAAAGCTTTCACTAGGGTAGGCGAGAATACGGAAACCTGGGGTGAAAGCACCGTAATGATAGTACAGCTCCAGATGCCTTCCCTAGGAGTTGGGCTTTAAATAGAGAAAGCCTAGCGGATAGGGCTGCTGTAATCTTAGGTTACTTGCCCCCTTGCCGCTGGGTCTGTGGGCGCCCTCAGGGAGCAAGGCTGATCTCCTGGGGGCAAGTTAACCCTGAAAGGGCCACCCGGTTACGTTGTTAGGAGGAGTAGAGCAGTGGTTGTTAGCAAAATGCCGGTTCTTGAGGCCAATCTACGCAGCGAGTTTTTAGCTCAGTTTTCACCCCATGACCAAATTGCGCTACTGCGGGGCGATATTTTACTCAATACTCAGCCTAGCCCAGACGGCGGAGCCGTCATTGCTCATATGTATGTGCCTTTGAGCCGTCCCCAGGTTTGGCCCCAGGTGACTAACTACACCAACTGGACCCAGTATTTTCCCAACATCACCCACAGCGAGGTGCTAGAGACGGTCAAGACCGCGACCCAGCGCTATCGTCGTCTCTATCAGGTGGGGCGCAAGGGCTTTATGATGCTTACCGCCCAGGTTGAGATCTACCTCAAGGTAGTCGAAACTGCCTGTGAGGGCATTCAGTTTCGTCTCGAGCAGGGCACGTTTTCGCATTTTGCCGCCGACCTCCATCTGCAAGACTTTAACCAGGGCACCCTAGTTAGCTACTCGGTGCAGGCCGCCCCCACCATCCCAGTGCCGACCTTTCTCATTGAGCAGGCAATGCGCAACGACCTGCCGGGCAATATGCGCCAAATGCGCCAGGTGCTGTGCGATCGCTACGGCGCGTAGTACGTCCCTAGCGTCTCCTCGTTTCATACTGATGGGCCAGAGTGATGGATAGGTTATACCGAGTCCTACCTGGCTACCCCCGATTGATAGGGGCGTAGCATGCTACGCCCCCTACGGGGTTCCTGTTTATGAATCGGGATTTACCAAATCAAATTTCGTATTAGAAGGCCTCTCAGCCGTGCCATCTAAGCCACAAACTTTGCCGGGTCTTGATCGCGACGATGGTGGGTGGGCAGCGGGTCGGGCTGAGTGTCTCCAGCGAGGGCAGCGGTGGCCTCTAGGGCTTCGCGGAGCCGCTTAGCGGCATAGATCGACATATCGCGGGGCACATTGATGCGATCGCGCAGATACCGTAGCCCTAGCTCACTTCCCGCTGGCGGCTGACAAATGTCTCCTGTGATCAGGTAAGTCAACGCACAGCGCAGAGCCAAGTCCATCACCTCCTGAGCAGCAGGGTTGACCGCGATAATGTTGTCCCGATGCTTCAGCGTGCGGGCTAGCGCCTCAACGCGGGAGTTCTCTGGCTCTGGGTAGGCTACATCGGGCAGGCCCAGCCAGGGACCACGATCTACCTGAGCCTGGTTGCGTCGGGTCTGGGGCAGATCATTCTCGTAGCAGCCGCCCATCTGCGGCGGCAGATCGTGCACATGGGTATGAAAGTCGCTCTGGGTACCACGATAGGTAGAACGGCTCTCTAGCCCGTTAAACCAATCATTCAGCCGAGGGCTGGCCTCCCGCAGCGAGTAACCCTTGTAGTAGTAGAGGCTGGCATTCATGCGCTCGACGTAGGGCACAAACACCACATCGGCAGTGCTAAACTCTGGCAAAAAGAAAGGGCCAGCCGTGTTGGCCAGCGCCTGCTCGACTCGCCGCACCACGCCTACAAACTGCTCTCCGGCCCGTTGGTCGGCAGTGGCAGACCGAGGTGGCTGACATAGCCACATACACCAAGCCCGAAACAGCAACCGCTCCAGCTGTCGCAGGGGCACCACCTGGGGGTCTTTCATACCCCAGACCAGAGGGCCAAAGGCGATCTCCAGGGCTAGCAGAATATTGTCGCTCTCGGTGATCATGCGCCCGTCTAGCTCCAGAGCGGGCAGCATGCCCGACGGCACCTTGCGCTTGTACCAGGCTTCTTTCTCTCCGTAGCAAAACATGGTGACCTTTTCGACCCGGTAAGGCACCTGCTTTTCTTCTAGCCACAGCCACACTTTTTGGCAGTACGGGCACCAGGCGTGATTGTCGCGGTAGAGGGTCACCCGCACCGCAGATTCAGGCTGGCCAAATAGGCGCAGCCGAGACTGAGCATTGGTCGGCCCGTTCACATAGTCAACAGCAAAATCGGCGATCGCTTCTAGGGCCGACCAACTCAATGGAACAGAGGTCATAGGGGCGGAGTATTAACAGTTCAGGCCTTATTGTTCTCGATCGCCCAGCGGGCCAGCTCGGTACGATTGTTGAGGCCAGTTTTGCCCAGCATGTTGCTGACGTGGCTCTCAATGGTGCGCTGGCTTACCTGCAGCTCGTTGGCAATCTCACGGTTAGCCATGCCCCGAGCCACATACTGCACAACTCGCAGCTCGGTAGGGGTCAGCTCAACGTCAAAGGGCACCTGAATCGCCGGGCTACTGCTGCCTTTGATCTGCTGCTTGATCAAGCGAGAAGCCTGCTTGAGGGAAGACTCAACCTGGGCCACCAGTTCCTCGGGTTCAAAGGGTTTGACCATATACACATCGGCCCCGGTATTGAGACCTTTGACCCGGTCTTGACTCTGGCCCTTGGCCGAGAGAAAGAGAATAGGAATCCATTCTGTAGTGGGATTTTCGCGCACATGGCGAACAAAGGCGTGGCCGTCCATCTCAGGCATCATCACATCGCAGATGATCATATCTGGGATGGTGTGGTCTAGTAGCTCCAGCGCCTCGCGACCATTGCCCGCAGTTTTGACCTCGTAGCCGCGAAACTCTAAATAATCTTTAACTAACAAGATTAAGTTAGGGTCGTCATCGATCAGCAAAAGCTGCTTTTGGTCGCCGGGGGTAGAATCCTTCATGCTTTGTTGGTCACTGCGTTGAGCTCGTATCCTTGTCTCTCAAGTATGCCCCTGAGTTGTGGTGCAATCCCATGCCCTGGCACGGGTAAGGTTACACCCAAAGGCCATCTGGTGTAGGGGTATTGGCCTAACCCTTACTGCTGATGATACTTCAACAAGTTGGAATCAGCGCTGGACTTGGTATAACCCGCAGGATTGCCCTCAACCGAGGGCAATCCTGCGGGTTCGTCATACTACAGGGTTGATTTTGTGAAATTGATGGAGCGCTACCTGCTGCGTTGATCTACCAGTAGCGCTTACCCACCTGTAACGTCTGCTACATGGGTAGCAGCACCGAGTCAATCACGTGGATGACGCCATTGCTGGCTTCGATATCGGCAGCTACTACGTTGGCTTCATTGATGGTCACGGATTCTTCACCCACCATTACCGAGAAGGGGGCACCAGCCAAGGTTTCTACTTCCCCAGAAACTAAATCGGCAGCTCGCACCTCGCCATCCACCACGTGGTAAGTCAGCAGTTGGGTGAGTTGGTCGCGATTCTCGGGCAGCAGCAGCGCTTCTAGGGCACCCTCGGGTAGTGCCTCAAAAGCTTCATCGGTGGGGGCAAATACGGTCACCGACAGGTCGCCGTTGCTGAGGGTTTCAGTTAAACCCGCGGCCTCAATGGCGGCGGTGAGGATTTCAAAGTCCTCATTGCCGGCAGCAATTTCAGCAATAGACAGGCTAGCTTCAGCCTGCTCTTCCATCTGGGGCTTATGGGTGTCAGAGAAAGCCTGCTGAGGAAAAGCTGCAATGGCGGCAGGGGCAGCGCCAAACAGCAGCAGACCAAGAGCGATGCGAAGGGTGTTCGGAGTCATGCAGATTACGTCCTAACAGGGTTGTAGAAATGACCAGCTAAGAAAATGTTACGTTTCTTAACCAGCGCTTACATGTTGTAGCATTCTGCCCCTGAGGCTTCACTCTATCGCTAGACAGAGTTCAGAAGTTCCGCGATCGCAGCTATCAGCGCCGTTGTTGCGGCTCTGGTACCCCGATCAGGTCGAAATGATTCATGATCTTGACAATGCCAAAGGCTGTGATGCCACCGATCAATAGCCCCGTTGCGAGCAGCGTCAAAAAAGCCCGGCGCATGGCTCGACGTGTCTCCGGAGAAACTTGCTGCTGGAGGGGATCATTCATTGCGCTGTAGGTCTAGCTGCTCTCGCCCAGGCACAGACTCCATGGCAGCTAGCACAGCCTGCCGGGCAGCCAAGATATCGCGCTCTTCGCCCCCCAGGTACAGACGCCCAAAGCTGCCCACCGAACTAATTTGCAGGATGTTGATCAGGGCGGCCTTCTCAGCTTCGTTGGCGGCCAGAGAAGCGTAGGCGGCGGGCTCTACCTCAAAGACGTAGAGGGTTTGGCCTGCCACGATCATGTTGCCCCTGCGACTGCGGTTAATCAACTGTACGTGGTGGGGGTCGAGATTGCGGATTACCTGGCTAGAGATGATGCGGGGTTTGAGCCGTTCACGGTAGCTGACGCCGAGAGCCTCAAGCATGGCCCCTCCTGCTGCGTGCACTTCTCCCTGGTTGCTGGCATGGATCTCTAACAATCCGTAGAGGCGCTCTACGATCAACGTGCCGGGGCGCACCACTGCTGCTTTCAGCCCAATGTCGAGAATGCGGTTAATCTCAATACCAGGCGAGATCTCTATCCACAGGGAAGCGTCGCCCGGCAGCGGTAAAAACCCCAGCGACACAGTGCCCATATAGGCAGCGTGCTGGGGTTGAAGATTATCAATGTAGACATAGCTGCGAAGATCGACGCCCAAGGCTTGGTATCCCACTTTCCTTCCTTGGTAGTATACCGGTCTGGCGTGAGAACTTTTTGCTCCGAGTACTTGCAGACTAGGTAATATCGGGGCTAAAATTTTGACCCAAAACCAATTGAGGTCGTGCCCATGGCGTCGTAGACGGTTAGCCCCAGGGGAAGCCTGAGTTCTCCAGATTCGTCGAGCAGATCGTTGATTAGGGGTATGTCCAACGACTGCGTCAAGTCTTGATTGTTGCTACTGTCCTGTCGACCTACCTGGCGCTCGAGCTCCCGAGCTAGACGGTTGAGCCGATCTTGGCTGTGTTGTTCGCCCCCTAGGACGTCTGCCATAGTGACAGGTGTAGTCTGCAAATCTTTGGGTGAGGCCATGGCTTGCAGGGGCAGGCCACAGATCCCTAGGGTTAAAACCGCTGTCAACCAGGGTAAGTATTGCATGGGTGGGTTGTGTGAGGGTGATCAAAGATTGACGACGAGGAACTCAAACCCTTAGCCGCCAATAGCAATGGCCATTTTCCGCAGGGCTTCGTGTGTAGAACCGATCTGGGATAGCGTAATGACCCACCACCCTCATTTCAGAACTATGCAGAATATCCTGACGGCGCTGGCAACGACTATATCTGGACAGTGAGCTTACCTAGGTATAACCTGGTCGGCCAGATTGTCAAAGCAAACTTATTTTGAGTTCATAAAACCGCAACTAACGGTTGCAGTGTCATCTACCTGCCCCTAATGTAGCCAAACGGCGAGGGACCCGAGATCGCCCCTCAGAGAGAGTTGTGCCAATCTGATTGGGGGGCTAGACGCTGACATCTCTATCTACAGGTCTAGGTTAGGAGGCGCAGCTTTCGCTCCTCTTTACTTCTTAGGATGGGGTTTCAGGAGTGGAGCTGAGGGACTGGGCCAGGCGATCGTAGGCAGCGGCGGCGGCGGCTTGTTCAGCTTGTTTCTTGGTGGGGCCATGGCCAGTGCCCCAGCAGGCTGATTGAAACCACACCGCTGCCTCAAACCGCTGGGGGTCGCCATCCACCGGCTTTTGCTCAAGAGTGCGGTACTGGGGCACAGCCTTGCAGTGGGCCTGGGTGAGTTCTTGCAGGGCCAGTTTGGGGTTTTGCCGACTAGGGTCTTGGCGTATGGTGGCGATTAGCTGTTGCAGCGGTTTGTCTAGCCAGCGATGGATGAGCTTAAGGGTGTGAGTCTCTAGATATAGGGCGGCTACCAACGCTTCTAGGGCGTCGGCAAGGTGGGTGGGGCCAACGCCCATGCCTTTAGCTACGGATAGGTAGGGGGGTAAGCCCAATTGTTGGGCGAGCTGGCCTAGGGTGCGATCGCTGATTAGCTGCGATCGCACCGCCGATATCTCTCCCACCGAGGCCTCTGGATACATCCGTTGCAAACATTCCGTCGCCATCAGCCGCAGCACCGCATCCCCTAGCAGCTCGAGCTGCTCATAGTTGTAGGCGATATCAACGGATTTGTGGGTTAGCGCCTGATCTAGGCGCACCCAGTTAAAGGTAGGACTGACCGGTAACTCCAGGTCTTGAGCACATTGCTTCAGCTGCCGCAGTCGATGGGACGGCAGATCGGTTGTGGACATAGAGCTGTGGCCATTGTCGCGGTCGGTCACGGTTTTCGGCAAAGTCAGAAGAGAGAGGGAAGGAGGTAGACATAAGCCGGGTTCTGTTCCCCCGTCGCCGGAGGGGCGGTTATCTATCTGGGACGTCTGTTACCAAACGCCTCTTGCGGTACTTACAGCGGGGCCGGTAAAAGACCAACCTAGCCCCTCGACCTTGCTCCCGACCGGGGTTTACCGAGCCAGCACCTCTCGATGCTGCTGGTGCGCTCTTACCGCACCCTTGCACCCTTACCTGTGCCCTTGGATAAGTTTCCTGAAGGCCATCGGCGGTATGTTTCTGTGGCACTCTCCTCACGGTCGCCCGCACTGGGCGTTACCCAGCAAGTCTGGTCTTTCGGGAGCCCGGACTTTCCTCAGGTTGGCAATCGCCAACCCGCAACCACCTGCGCTACCTCCCTCTTCTACCTAGTCTAAGCCCAAGCGGAAGATACAGAATGTTTTAGCCACACTGGCGATTGTTTAAGGCCTCTGGTAGGGCTGTCGCCCTATAGACCTAGACTAGCGATGCAAACCCACACCTAAAAAAATCCCCCCAGCTACTCTAGCTAGGGGGAAATACTCAACGCTCTAGATGGCGATTAGAGAGTGTCGGTATGATCGTCAATTAGCAGATCATCGTCGTCGTCGAGACCGACCCCATTGCTCGGTGCCGGGAAGTCGCCGTTGCCTCGCGCTGGACCTTCATCCAGCGACATGCCGCCGATCATTTCGTCATCATTGAGCATACTGAGGTTGCCCTCTAGGTCATAGCTGCGGGCGGTGAAGTCATCAAGCACCACGTCTTGCAGCACCATATCGTCGTCCAGAATGGCTGATTCATAGGCAGAGTCTAGCTCTGGAGCAGGAGACTCTTCATAGGCGTTATAGCCCGTCCCCGCTGGAATCAACCGCCCGATGATGACGTTTTCCTTCAGACCCCGCAGCCAGTCTGACTTGCCCTCGATCGCAGCCTCGGTCAGCACCCGGGTGGTTTCCTGGAAACTGGCCGCGGAGATGAAGCTGTCGGTGTTGAGGGATGCCTTGGTGATACCCAGCAGCACTGGTGTATATTCTGCGGGGGCTCCACCGGTAATGGCCATGGCCTCGTTTACCTGCTCCACCTGGTAGATTTCAACCAGCTCACCGGGCAGCATGGTGGTGTCGCCGCCGTCATCAATGCGGCACTTTGACGACATCTGCCGCACAATCACCTCAGTGTGCTTGTCGGAGATATCAATGCCCTGGGACTGGTACACCGACTGTACCTCATTCACCAGGAACGACTGTACCTTTTGCAGCGCCCCCAGGGCAGCATCGTGAATGCCCTGCCCCAGACTGAGGTTGTACTTAAAGAACACCTCTAGGATCTGGTGAGGGTTGGGTGGGCCATCGGTGAGGTGCTCGGCAGCACTCACCCGCTGGCCGTCTGCCACAATTACGTTTTGACCGGGGTTGATCGGATACTCAGCCACAACACCATCGTCTTCAACGATCTTGACCTCGACGGTTTCATCGTCGCTATAGACTACCTGGGCGGTGCCGGGGCGCTCAGACAGCACGCAGGCCTCCTTAGGTTTGCGCGCCTCCAGTAGTTCCTCAATGCGAGGAAGACCCTGGATGATGTCGCCGGTCTTAGCTCGCTCAAACACCAGCAGCACTAGGTTGTCACCCCGCTGCACCAAGTCACCATCTTCGATGTGCAGCACGGCTCCAGTCGACACCCGGTAGGGACGGGCAAGACGCAGGGAAATTTGACCATCTTGAATGGCTGTCACTACCCCAGACTCTTCGTGGGTAAGCTCCGGTGCCAGCTCGGTGTCAGCTACCACCAGATCGCCCACGCTAACGGTGGGAGTTTTGCCCTGAAGATCGACCTTCATGCGGTCAGACTCACGCACCACCAGCACTCGGCGAATGGCCTCTTGTCCGTCGCGAATACCCCGAACTTCTCCCGCTTCTTTACAGCGAATCTCAGTGCGGGCCACTACGGCACCGGGTTCAATCTGCTGGCCTTCTTCTACCAGCAGACGAGTGACCGTACTGCCTTGGGTTTGGTCAGCCACCACATCCCGGCGAATCACCTGAGTCTCAAGTACTACCATCTGTAGACGCATGAGGTCGGCGTCGGTGTCGTCTGGCACCAGCTCAATGTCGGCCACCACGTGGGGCGACTCATCTTCAATGTCAAGCACCAGCTGGGTGCGCAGAAGCTCAACCCCATCTACTGACTTGACCCGCTCCCCATCTTTGAAGGGAATGCGCTGAATCGCACGGAGCTTAATCGACCCGGTGGCATCGGCAGCGCTGTCTTGACTGGGCACAGCGGGCTCGTTAGGCACCACGTACTCCTCGACGGGCCGCAGCAGCAGTGCCGGACCATCGGGGGTCTCGACGTATTCCACATAGCGCAGCGCGGTAGCGGTGAGGCCGGGCATGACATCTTCCCCGGCGTTGACTAGGGTGCCGTCACGGTCCATGACATCTTCAGGGGCATCCACCATGTGAATGTCGCCGGGCTTGACGACGATTTCCCGCAGAATGTCGTTTTTCTGAGTGACCTCAACCACGCCGCTATTCTGGCAAAAGATATCTTTGACTACTTCGGTACCAGCCTCAATGTACTGGCCGTCTTCGACCATCAGTAGGGAGATGTCTTTGTTGACCTCGTGGGCCTCCTCAGGAATCCACAGCAGAGTCCCGCCCTGGACAACTTCGTAGCCTTGCTTACCCTTACCTTTTTTGGCCACGTCTACGCCAGAAAACTTGACTATACCGCCGGTTTGGGTGTGGTAGCGATCGTCTTCAAGCTCGGCGATGACCTGGCCGCTGGTGACCTTGGCTCCCGGCGTGGCAATCAGCGAGAACCGCTGACCATGAGCAGTTTCAATGAAGTAATGCTCACGCCCTTGGCCTTGCTCTTTGCGCACCTGAGCTTGATCGAGCATCACTGAGGCGGTGATGATTTCTACCTCACGGGTACCCTTTTCGTGGTCGGCCTCGGGAAGCCGCACCAGACCGCCTCGCTCGGTAGTGAGTTTGGTTTCAGCCAGGGTGTCGTTGGCGTTGACATAGTCGCCGTTGCGCACCACCGGCTCGGCGCTAGGGGGTAGGTTGTACACGTCCCCAGCCAGCACCCACAACAGACCACCCCGTTGGGCTAGACGAGTGGTGTTGCCCTGGCGGTCGGTTTTTTCTTCCTGCACTAGGCCGGCAAATCTCACTTCTCCGGCTAGGTCAGAGGTCACGTCTTTAGTGGCTTTTTCGGTGACCTTGCGGGTGCGGCCGGCGGAAGGTAGCTCCGCCAGTAGCTGTTCTTTTTTCACGATTTCGCCGTCGTTGACGAACAGAATCGTGCCCTGGGGTAGAGATTCGGATTTGTTCTTACCGCTGCCTTCAATCACGATGTCGGCGTTTGACTCGATCATCAGGGCATCTTCACCGTAGCGAGTGCGGAAGACGCGAGTCTTAAGGTTTTTGGGCAGCTTAACAGTGCCGTCTTTGGTGGCTTTGATACGGGGGGCGACTTCGCCCGTGAAGGTACCGCCGGTGTGAAAGGTACGCATGGTCATCTGGGTACCCGGCTCACCAATGGACTGGGCAGCAATGATGCCTACTGCTTCGCCCAGATCAACCATTTCAGAGTGGGCCAGGCTCCAGCCGTAGCAGAGGCGGCAGACAGAGCGGGTGGCTTCGCAGGTCAGGGGCGATCGCACCACGACCCCCTCAACGCCAGCTTCCGCCAGCATTTCCGCGATCTCTGGAGAAACCGGCTGATCTTTCTCTAGCAGCACCTCACCAGTTTTAGGGTGCACCACATCTTCCGCTACAACCCGGCCTAGCAGACGATTTTCGAGAGGGATCAACACCCGCTCACCGTCGGTCATACTCTGCAGCGGAATACCCCGAGTGGTGCCACAGTCGTGCTCGCGAATGATCACATCCTGAGAGACATCTACTAGGCGGCGGGTGAGATAGCCCGAGTCTGCCGTACGCAGGGCGGTGTCAACCAGACCTTTGCGCGCCCCGTAGGAGGAGATCACGTACTCGGTAACGGTCAGTCCTTCTCGAAAGTTGGTCTTAATCGGTAGGTCAATGATTTCCCCCTGGGGGTTGGCCATCAGACCCCGCATGCCCACCAGCTGGCGCACCTGGGAGATATTCCCCCGCGCCCCCGAGAAGGCCATCATGTATACCGAGTTGAGGGGATTATTTTCTTTGAAGTTTTTGACCACCTGGTCTTTCAACTCTTCGCTGGTGTCGTTCCAGGTGTCGATTACTTTGGTCAGACGCTCTACCTCAGTGATTTCACCTCGGGTGTAGCGTTCTTCAGTAATGCGAATGTCTTCTTCGGCAGCGGCCAGCATGCCTTTTTTCTCTTGCGGTACCTGAAGATCTTCTACGCTAATAGAGACCCCAGCCCGAGTGGCGTACTTAAAGCCCAGCTCCTTGATGCGATCGGCCATCTGGGAGGTACGGGCGGTGCCGTGGTGGGTAAACGACCAAGAGATGAGCTTTTTGAGCTGCTTTTTGTCGATGATGCGGTTGCGAAAAACCGGAGGATTTTGAGGTGCCCCTTGCTCAGCCATAGGTTCTGCCTTTTAGTGATGTGCCTGTGATGTGTGCGGTTGATGGCCCTAGCTTGCGATCGCGTCTAGTACTGCTTTGTTATAGATAATTCGGCCTGGCGTAGTCTTGACATATTGAGAGATCAAGTTGCCCTCGCGGTCTAAACGCACGCGGCGATCGGTATAGACTTCGGTGATCGTGCCGTCCTCAGACTCCATACGCTCTGGGGCCGTATCCCTTGGCTGGTCGGACTCGACCTCACCATCAAAGCGCAGCCACACCTTGGCGTGGAGATCCACAAGTCCCTGCTCAAAGGCCATGATGGCGTCTTCCATGCCGGCAAAGTAGTGACCTTCCCCCTTGGTGGCGTCGGGGTTCTCCGCTGTCAGGTAGTAGCAGCCCAACACCATATCCTGGGACGGGGTAATAATCGGCTGACCGGTGGCAGGCGATAGCACATTATTAGATGCCAGCATCAGCAACCGCGCTTCAGACTGAGCCTCCAAGGAAAGAGGCACGTGTACTGCCATCTGGTCACCGTCAAAGTCAGCGTTAAAGGCCGGGCACACCAGCGGGTGCAGCTGAATGGCCCGCCCTTCCACCAAAATTGGCTCAAAGGCTTGAATGCCAAGACGGTGCAGGGTCGGCGCCCGGTTAAGCATCACCGGGTGGCTTTCAATCACCTCCTCCAGCACATCCCACACGCTGGGGTCATTGTGCTGAATTAACTTCTTCGCCGCCTTAATGTTATTCACCAAGCCCTGACGAATCAGCCGGTGAATAACAAAGGGCTGAAACAGCTCAATTGCCATTTCCCTAGGCAGCCCGCACTGGTGAATTTGTAGATTTGGGCCAACCACAATGACCGAACGGCCGGAGTAGTCAACCCGCTTACCCAGTAGGTTCTGGCGGAAGCGACCCTGCTTACCTTCAATAATGTCGGAGAGTGACTTTAGCGGCCGGTTATTAGCCCCGACCACCGTGCGACCCCGGCGACCGTTGTCAATCAATGCATCTACCGCCTCCTGTAACATCCGCTTTTCGTTGCGAACGATGATCTCGGGTGCCAGAATTTCCTGGAGACGAGCCAGTCGGTTATTGCGGTTGATCACCCGACGGTAGAGATCATTCAGGTCAGAGGTGGCAAAGCGGCCGCCATCGAGCTGCACCATGGGTCTCAGGTCAGGGGGAATCACCGGAATCACATCTAACACCATCCACTCGGTCTTAGAACCGGTGGCGATGAAATTGTCGATCACCCGTAGGCGTTTGATCAGTTTGGCCCGCTTTTGGCCCTTAGAGTTGGCAATTTCCTCCCGCAGTTTCTCGGCGGTGCTTTCCAGCTCCAGATCCTCTAGAAGCTGCTGCAGAGCCTCAGCTCCAATACCGACCTCAACTCCAGCCAGCTCGGTCTCTTCGTCGTAGAGCTGGTCTTCAATTTCAATCCACTGATCTTCAGTGAGCAGCTGCTTATAGCTGAGGTTTTCAGCGTTGCCAGCATCTAGCACCACGTAAGCATTGAAGTAAACGATTTGCTCCACATCCCGCAGCGGCATATCCAACAGGATGGCGATGTAGCTGGGGATGCCCTTCAGATACCACACGTGGGCTACTGGAGCAGCCAGCTTGATATAGCCCATGCGGTGGCGGCGCACCCGCGACTCGGTGACCTCTACACCGCAGCGCTCACAGACAATGCCCCGATGACGCACTCGCTTATACTTACCACAGTGGCATTCCCAGTCCTTGGCAGGGCCAAAGATACGCTCACAGAACAGCCCGTCCATCTCGGGCTTGAGAGTGCGATAGTTAATTGTCTCAGGCTTGGTAACTTCGCCGACGACTTGCCCGTTGGGCAAGGTGCGCTCTCCCCACTGGCGAATGCGTTCTGGGGAGGCGATGCCGATTTTGACGTAGTCAAATCGCTGTTCTAGCTTGGCCATGCTGGATGTATTCCTTGTAAGCGCTCTCAGTCTGGTTAAAGGGAATCGGCTGACCCTGAAGAGATTGATGTAGCCCCTCCAGGGTCGATAGTTGGAAGAGCTAGGACTCTACTCCTCAACTTCCTCTAGCTCTTCGTCCCGGGCAATGGACTCGTAGGTGGGACGAGAGGGAGTACGACGGCTGTTGACGTCGGCCATCAGATCTACCTCGGTATCACGACTGGTGCCATCTTCGCGAGTTTCCACCTTATGCACCGCGATATCTAAACAGAGGGATTGCAGCTCTCGCATCAGCACCTTAAAGGATTCAGGAGTGCCGGGACGGGGAATGGATTTACCCTTGACGATCGCATTGAGGGCCTCATTGCGCCCCTGCATATCGTCGGACTTCACCGTTAGCAGCTCCTGCAGGGTGTAGGCTGCCCCAAAGGCCTCTAGAGCCCACACCTCCATCTCGCCAAAACGCTGACCGCCCTGCTGTGCCTTGCCGCCCAGGGGCTGCTGGGTCACCAGCGAGTAGGGACCAGTAGACCGAGCATGGATCTTGTCATCGACCAGGTGCACCAGCTTCAGCATGTAGGCGCGACCCACGGTCACCGCCTTATCAAAGGGCTCGCCAGTACGACCGTCCCGCAGTCTGATTTTGCCTGGATCCTCAGGGTTAAAGATCCAGTCTTTGCCGGTGGTCTCCCGGGCCTCCATCAGCTTGCCGTGGGTGGAGTTGCGAGAGGCCTCTTCGCCGTACATTTCGTCGAAGGGAATCACCTTAAACCGAGCGTCAAGATTGTCGGCAGCCCAACCCAGCAGACACTCAAACACCTGTCCCACATTCATCCGGGAGGGTACCCCCAGGGGGTTGAGGGCGATGTCGATGGGGGTGCCATCAGGCAAATAAGGCATGTCTTCAATGGGCAAAATGCGAGAAATAATGCCCTTGTTACCGTGGCGACCAGCCATCTTGTCGCCCACCTGAATCTTACGTTTTAGCGCTACGTAGACCCGTACCACCATGTTGGCTCCAGGGGGTAGCTCATCGCCCTGCTCCCGAGTGAACACCCGCACGTCGACCACGCGGCCCTTTTCGCCATTGGGCACCCGCAGGGAGTTGTCCCGCACATCTCGCGCCTTTTCGCCAAAAATGGCCCGCAGCAGCTTTTCTTCTGGAGGCTGGTCAGACTCGCCCTTAGGCGTCACCTTACCCACCAGAATGTCACCGGAATCAACCCAGGCACCAATGCGGATGATGCCGGTCTCATCGAGCTGGCGCAGAGAATCTTCTCCCACGTTGGGGATTTCTCGAGTGATTTCTTCGGGGCCGAGCTTAGTTTGCCGCGCCTCAATCTCAAATTTTTCGATGTGAATTGAGGTATAGACGTCGTCATATACCAAGCGCTCACTGAGCAAAACCGCGTCTTCGTAGTTGTATCCTTCCCAAGGCATGTAGGCGACCAGCACATTTTGCCCCAGGGCCAGCTCACCACCCTCGGTGGCAGAGCCATCGGCCAGCACTTGACCAGACAATACCTGCTCACCGGGAAACACAATGGGACGCTGGTTAAGACAGGTATCCTGATTAGATCGCTGGTATTTTTGCAGCTCGTAGGCGTGGATATTGCCCTCAGGATCGCGCACTTTAATCAAGTCGGCGTCCAGATAGACCACCTCACCATCGGTCTGGCTGATGATCACCATACCTGAGTCGCGGGCAGCCTGGGCCTCTAGACCGGTGCCCACCAAGGGCCGCTCGGGCTGAAGCAAAGGCACGGCCTGACGCTGCATATTTGAGCCCATCAGGGCGCGGTTGGCGTCGTCGTGCTCTAGAAAGGGAATCAGCGACGTGGCCACAGAGATAATCTGTACCGGCGACACCGCCACGTAGTCTACCTCGGTGGAGTCGGTGGTGGTGAAATCTTGGCGGTAGCGCACCGGGATAATGTCGCCAATAATGTAGCCATTCTCATCGGTAGCGATGTCTCCAGGAGCTACCCGCAGATCGTCTTCTTCGTCAGCGGTCATGTAAATCGGCTCGACATCTTTGAAGACGCGACCATTTTCTGCCTTGAAGAAGGGGGTCTCAATGAAGCCGAACTCGTTCACTCGAGCGTGGGTGGCCAGAGAGCCAATCAGACCGGCGTTGGGGCCTTCTGGGGTCTCAATGGGGCAGATACGACCGTAGTGGGAAGGGTGAATGTCACGCACGGCGAAGCCCGCCCGCTCGCGAGTCAGACCACCGGGGCCGAGAGCGCTGATGCGGCGCTTGTGGGTCAGCTCCGCTAGGGGGTTGGTCTGATCCATAAACTGGGAGAGCTGGCTGGAGCCAAAGAACTCTTTGATCGCTGCCACTAGGGGCTTGGGGTTCACTAGAGAAGCTGGGGTGAGGGAGTCGGAGTCGGAGACGGTCATGCGCTCACGAATAATCCGCTCTAGGCGATTAAGGCCGACCCGCACCTGGTTTTGTAGTAGCTCGCCCACGGAACGCACCCGGCGGTTGCCCAGGTGGTCAATATCGTCGACACTACCGACATCAAACTCGAGGTTGATGAGGTAGTCGATCGCCGACAAGATGTCAGTAGGAGTCAGCACCCGAGTAGCATCGGGCACATTGAGGCGTAACTTGCGGTTGATCTTGTAGCGACCTACCCGACCCAGGTCATAGCGCTTGGGATCTGAGAAACGGGAGTGCAGCAGCTGCTCACCGCCCGCCACAGTAGGCGGTTCACCGGGACGCAGCTTGCGGTACAGCTCTAAGAGAGCTTCTTCTTCGCTAAACTGCCCTTCTTTCTCGATAGTTTTTTGGAAGTATTCGGGGTTGCGCAGAGAGTCAAAAATCTCGTTGTCGGTGAGCCCGAGAGCTTTGAGCAGCACCTGGGCTGAGAGCTTCCGGGTTTTGTCGATGCGCACCCACACTAGGTCGTTTTTGTCGGTCTCAAACTTGAGCCAGGCGCCCCGGTTGGGAATTAGGTTGGCGTTGTAGGTACGACGACCGTTTTTGTCGGTCTCAGACTTGTAGTAGACCCCAGGGCTGCGGACGATCTGGTTGACGATCACCCGCTCAGCACCGTTAATGATAAAGGTGCCGCGATCGGTCATCAAGGGCAGATCGCCAATAAAGACCTCCTGCTCCTTGATTTCACCGGTTTCTTTGTTGATCAGACGAGTGGGCACATACATCTGCACGGCGTAGGTGGCGTCCCGCCGCTTGGCTTCATCAACGTCGTACTTGGGGCTCTTGAGCTTGTACTGTTTACCGAGGAAGTGCAGCTCCAGCTTCCCCGTATAGTCGGTAATGGGCGAAAAGCTTTCGAGTTCCTCAATCAAGCCCTCTTCTAGGAACCAGCGAAAGCTAGACCGCTGAATCTCTACCAGGTCAGGTAGCACAAAGTTGGGGGGAGCTTGGTAAACGGTGGTTTCAGTCATGGGTCTCCTAGTGCAGGCTGGCCAAGTGCAGATTGGCCAAGATCAACAACGCGTCTGGAACAGGGGGAAAGGTGGTCTCAGCGATAGTGGAACGATGGGAAGCGCTCTGGAGGAATAGGACTCTTGGGGTTTGTTGACAAAACTAGAAACCCTCAAGCAACCCTAGCAGCCCGCCAGAGTGGTCATAGACAAGGCATTGGGCTGGGAGGTAGACAGCGGAATCAGGCTGGGTAGGTTGAACAAGGTCATAGCGTTATGGGTGGTGGTCTCAGCTAGGGTGCTGAACTCAACCTGGCGTAGCTGGGCTAGGTAAGCCGCCACATAGTAGACAAAGGCGGGTTGATTACGTCGCTCCTTACGCATGGGCTCTGGAGAGAGAAATGGACAGTCGGTTTCGATGAGGAGGCGATCGCTTGGCACCATTTGAGCCGAGGCTTTAACTTGGTGGGCATTTTTAAAGGTGACAATGCCACTGAAGCTGATGTAAAACCCCAGATCTAAAAACCACTGGGTCTCTTCAGCTGTGCCTGCCCAACAGTGCATTACCCCAGCGATCGGGCCGACGGTGCGCTGAAAGCTAGCAATCGTCTCTGCCGTAGCCCTAGCAGCATCTCGACAGTGGACGATCACAGGCAAGCCCAGTCGACTGGCGATCGCCAGCTGCTGCCAAAAGGCCTCGCGCTGGACTGCCTCATCGTCTGCCTTAAAGAAGTCAAGGCCAGTCTCGCCGATGGCGACCACCCTGGGGTCAGAGGCGGCCAGTCTCGCTATCTGAACGGCAACATCTGACGTCCATTTGTCCATGTCGAGGGGGTGCAGGCCCACGGACAAATAGAGCTCAGGAAAGCGATCGGCGATCGCCTGCATTGCGCCAAACTCCTCTGGCTCGACACAGGAATGAACCAAAGCCGAAACCCCGGCCTGTCGCCAGGCCCGGGCTACTTCGTCAAGATCCCCAGCAAACGTATCAAAATTGAGGTGTACGTGGGTATCGACCAGAGGCATAAGCAAGTGCAGTGACAAAAAACGGCAGGCAGGCCAACATATCTACATCTTAGAGATGGCCCTAGGATGCCGCCCCTGTCGCTTCTGTCGCCTTGAGCACTCGCGCTAGACGGGCCTTCTTGCGAGCCCCGGTATTGGGGTGCAGCACACCGCGCTTGACGGCTTTGTCGATTTTGCTGTAAGCCGCAGCCATGGTGACCTCTACCTGCTGCTTAGTCTCTGCGCCAGGAGTGGCCTGATGGGCTTCAACGGCAGCCAGATAGGATTTTGTCAGAGTTTTGACCGCTGACTTATAGGATCGGTTTTCGAGCCGATTGCGCTCGGCAATTTCAATTCGTTTCAGTGCAGACTTAATGTTTGCCACAACTCGCCCTAGCTTAAACAAGATTACATTGACTGGATAAATCATGTTAGCACCAATTGGCAGAATTGAATGCTTTGTCGCCAGATTGACCTTTGGATCGATTAGGATGATGGGGCGCTGGTATCGATCGCTGATCTGAGATGGCTCACCGTCTTGAAGGGGTGACCCTGGCGCTCTTCTGCTTGCTGGCTTATCTGGATTCTTGGCTGTAATGCTCCGCATCACCCATCAGCTAACCGAGGCGAAAACAGAGCTGCAACGCATCTGTGCTCGTACCCACGACGACCAGGTCGTCCACAAAGAAGCAACGGTGCGAGAGATCCTCCACAATGTTCGTCGCCAGGGAAATCAGGCTTTGGTGCAGTACACCGCAGACTTTGATGAACTGACGCTGGAGCCCAGTGCTTTGCGGTTCTCAGGGGCTGAGCTAGATGCTGCCTACCAGCAGGTTAGCAAGGGCCTGCTGGATGCAATTCGCTTAGCCTGCAAAAACGTAGAGTCGTTTCACCGACAGCGGTTACCTCAGAGCTGGGTGCAGTTTGAGGACAATGGCGTGGTGCTGGGCAAGCGCTATACGCCTGTTGATCGCGCTGGCATCTATGTTCCCGGTGGGCGGGCCTCCTATCCCAGTACGGTGATTATGAATGCGGTGCCGGCGCGGGTGGCAGGGGTTGGTCGGATTGTGATGATGACGCCGACTCCCAAGGGAATTGTTAACCCGGCGGTGCTGGTGGCAGCCCAGGAGGCGGGGGTTGCGGAAATTTATCGGGTGGGCGGTGCTCAGGCGATCGCTGCTTTGGCCTACGGCACCGAGACCATTCCTGCCGTAGATGTGATCACTGGCCCCGGCAATATCTATGTCACCCTGGCGAAAAAGCTGGTGTTTGGCACCGTGGGCATTGATTCTCTGGCAGGGCCATCAGAGGTGCTGGTGATTGCCGACCATACTGCCAACCCCGCCCATGTGGCCGCTGATCTATTGGCTCAGGCGGAGCATGATCCGATGGCGGCAGCAATTTTGATTACTCCCAGTGAGACCTTGGCGGAACGTGTGGCCGTGGAGGTCGATCGCCAACTCAGCGGCCACCCCCGCCAGACGCTGACTGAGAAATCTATTGCCAACTACGGACTAGCTGTGGTGGTCGACAATCTAGAGCAGGCGGCTGATCTTTCTAATGACTTTGCCCCTGAGCATTTGCAGCTAGAAGTGGCTGCCCCCTGGGATTTACTGGAGCGCATTCGTCACGCTGGGGCTATCTTTCTCGGCCACTCGACCCCTGAGGCCGTGGGCGACTATTTGGCTGGCCCCAACCACACCTTGCCCACTTCTGGGGCAGCCCGCTATGCCTCGCCGCTGTCGACAGAGACGTTTATGAAGCATTCCAGCCTGATTCAGTATTCACCGGAGGCCTTGCAGGGAGTGGCCGGAGCGATCGCCGTGCTGACTGAAACTGAGGGACTGCCCTCCCACGGCGACTCGGTACAGCGTCGGGTACAGTCGGATTTGGGGCAGGATTGATTGGATCGTGTCTAGTCCTCGGTTGCAGAGACAGTATCCTGCTCAGGTCTCGTCTAGGACGGTAGTTGGCTCTAGAGTCCTCAATATGTCGCCGGTCAGGCGGGTGTCGTAGCCACCCAGAGTAGCCAGTTGAGACAGCACGGGGCGATGGCCCAGGGTGCTGAGGAGCTGCTGCACCGGGGCTTCGTCGAGGTAGGGTTTGAGCGTGACCAGGTCATAGCGGGCGCGGTGCAGGGAAATAAACCCAAGGCCAGAGGCTGCTGCCACCGATGCTGTGCTGACGCCTGCGGTGGCTCGGCCTGTGGCGATCGCCTGGGCAACCTCCAGATGTCCCCCCACGATCTGGTCAAACCCCTTCACTGCCGAGGGTAGAATTTGGGCCTGCTGGAGCGATCGCTCCAGCAGCTGGCGGCTGCCCGACCCCAGTTCTCGGTTGATGAGAGTAACGTCGGGCCGGGCTAAGTCTGCAACGGTTTGTACGCCCAGGGGGTTGCCCGCCGCTACCAGCAACCCCTCATCCCAGGTGCCCAGGTTGATCAACACCGCTGGGGTATTTTGCAGGGCTGCCTGCACAAAGGGCACATTGTGGGCCTGGGTGATGGGGTCGTAGAGGTGCATGCCCGCTAGGTGCACCTCCCCCCGCAGCAGCCGCTGTAGGGCGTTCATGCTGTTGTCGAAGATCGAGTGGACACGCAGTTGGGGGTGCCAGCGTTCGGCGGCCCTCGCCCAGAGAGAAAGGGCCGGGGTGCACCCTGCTATCACCACGGTGTGGCGCAGGTTGTCTAGGTGATCCAGCAGTTTGATCGCCAGGGTGGAGGCTCCGGCTTGGTAAGTACCTTCGCCATCGGCGGGCACCATCTCCAATCGAAAGGCGTCTCGGCCCATCAGGGGGTGGGCCACCCAGCGCCCCCCTACCTGGGCCACGGTCCACCGCCGGGCTTGGCTAAGGGAGGCGGTTTGGGCGGGGGTGGCCTCCAGGTCAGCGGTGTTGGCCTCCAGCCAAAACAGATCTTCGATGGGGCACCCCAGCGCCTGGGCCAGCCGCAGGGCAACGGTAGTAGAGGGGGCGTACTGGCCCGATTCCACACCGCTGATGCTCTGGCGAGATACCCCGGCGATCGCGGCCAGATCTTGCTGACTCAGGCCCAGGCGCAGCCGAATTTGCTTCAGGTTGTTGCAGAGGTCGCGGTCTTGCTTCATGGGGGAGTACCAAATTTGGAATGCGCTATGTTGGCGGCGGCAGAGGCGATGCTGGGGCTCTTGGGCTGACGTTATCTTTGGCTCAGCAGTAGGAGTCTTTGGGGGGCGAGGCCCACGGGCCAAGGCTGCGGACGTTGATTAATCGCTGTCCATTGGTCTTTGAATACTTCTGCGCGCAGATGGTAGTCGTCGGCATCGGCGGGAGTTGCCCCCAGCTTGAGAAATACGGTCATGCGGTGGGGGGTTTCGCTGGTGTGGGCCACCCAGGCGGGAATGGCGTTAAGGGCATCGGGGCTATCTGGAAAGGTGATTTGATGGGCACGAATGCCCACGTGAGTGTGGTGGGATGCCACCACATCCTGGGTTTCGAGGGTGCAGTTCCAGGAGAGGGCGCGAACCTTGTGGGGAGCGAGGGAGTGGATAGGCGAGTAGTTTTTGCACCCTGTGAGCTGGGCCACGGCCAGGGTGCCGGGGTGGTCGAAGATGGCCTGCTTGGGGCCAAAGGCAGCCATGGACCCGGCGGAGAGCACCAGCAGAGGTTGGCAGACCCGGTAGACTTCTTCGAGGTTGTGGCTGACAAAAAGAGTGAGCCCCCCATAGCTGGCGAGGGTTTGAATCAGCTGCTGCTCTAGCTCGCTGCGCAGGTGGGTGTCGAGGGCCGAAAAGGGCTCATCTAGCAGCAACAGGTCAGGGGCGGGGGCCAGGGCTCTAGCCAGGGCCACCCGCTGCTGCTGGCCCCCCGAGAGCTGGTGGGGGTAGCGATCGCCCATCCCCGCCAATTTCACCAGGTCTAGCTGCTCCGCCACCTGTCGCTGCCGCGCCAGTTTTCCTGGCCCTCGCAGCCCGTAGGCGATGTTTTGAGCCACGGTGAGGTGGGGAAACAGGGCATAGTGCTGGAACAGGTAGCCGACGCGGCGATCGCGGCTGGGCAGGTCAATGCCACGGCGAGAGTCAAAGAGGATGCGATCGTTGAGCACGATGGTGCCCTGGGTGGGGGTTTCGATGCCGGCGATGCAGCGCAGGGTCATGCTCTTGCCCGAGCCCGAGCTGCCCAGCAGCCCCAGGGTCTCTCCCGTTAGCTCAAAGGCCACAGCGAGGGTGTAGCTGGGGAGTTGCTTTTGAATATCGACGATCAGCCGCATGGGCCTGTCCTAGCGTGTCGGTTCTACTGGATGGGTCTGTTCCCCCTGGCCGTACTCCTGCCGTCGCTCTAGCCATCGCACCCACCCCAGCAGCCCAAAGGCCAGGGTGGTCATAATCAGCACCATGACGTTGGCGAGGCCGTAGCGCTGGGCCTGCACAGCGTCGTAGATCGCCAGGGGCAGGGTCTGGGTACGACCGGGAATGCTGCCTGCCACCATCAGCGTGGCCCCAAACTCTCCCAGGGCCCTGGCCACGCTGAGACCAAAGCCCGCCAAGATGCCCCGGTAGGCCAGGGGCAGGGTGATGTGCCACAGCACCTCGGCTTCGGTGGAGCCCAGGGTGCGGGCGGCGGCCTCTAGCTCTGAGTTGACCCCGGCGATCGCCCCCCGAGTCGATTCCACCATCAGCGGCAGGGCGACTACGGCGGCGGCGATCGCCGCCCCCTGCCAGGTAAACAGCAGATCAACCCCTAGCCATTCCCTTACCGGGCTGCCTCGCCCCAGGCCCACCAGCAGAAAATAGCCCACTACGCTGGGGGGCAGCACCAGGGGCAAATTCAGCAGGGTAGACAGCAAAATTTGCCCCGGAAAGTGCTGTCTAGCCAGCAAAACCCCCAGACCCAGACCCACCACCACAATCAGGCCACTGGCCACGGCGGTGACCTGAATCGATAGCACCAGGGGCGGCCAGAGCAGCCGATCCAGGTCGTTCATCCGCCTTGCCCCTCAGCATCAGGGGCCTCCCCCGGCAGCAAAAAACCGTACTGCCGCATCAGCGGTCGGCCCTTTTCGCCGTTGATGAAGGCTGCAAACTGCTTTGCCTCATCGGGATGGGGGGCCTCTTTGGGCACCGCGAGCATTTGCTCTAGGGGGCTGTGCAATGCCTCGGGCACCAGCACCCAGTTGCCGGGCCGCTCGACGCTGGTGGCCAGGGCCGTGATGGCCACATCCACATTCCCCGTCTCGGCATACTGCTGGGTCTGCTGAATGTCGGCACCCAAAATGAGCTTGGGCTGAATCGCCTCCCACAGCCCCGCTGCTTGCAGGGCCTCGCGCGCAGCGACACCGTAGGGGGCATGGTCGGGGTTGGCGATCGCCACTCGTTGTACCTCCGGCTGCACCAAGTCCTCCAGGGTTTGGATGTCGAGGTTTCCCCCCTCCCGCTGCCAAAGGGTCAGCCGCCCCACCCCGTAGAGCGTCTTGGTGTCTGAGAGTATCAAGCCCTTGGCGTCTAGGTCTTCGATGAATTGTCGATTGGCCGCCGCAAACAGATCTACGGGTGCGCCCTGCTCGATCTGTTGGGCCAGTTGCCCACTAGAGCCCAGGTTAAAGGTCACGCGATGGCCCGTTTCCTGCTCCCACAGTTCACCGATGGCAGGAAAGACACGATTCAAACTCGCTGCCGCAGAAACGGTGAGCGTAACGGGGGCTGCGGGTGGGGTAGACTCATCCCCCGCCCCTGAAGTCGTTGACCTCAGGGCTGAGCCACCACAGGCCGTCAGCAAACCAACCAGGGCAACGGCCCAAAACCAGCCTCTCAGTCGCATCCTTTTCAAAGTCTAAGGCCCTTAGCGGTGAAGGAATGCAAGTATTATTATCACAATGCCAATATTCTTGCGCCTCGGCAAAGTCTATCGAGCTGCCCGCTCTCGTCACTGCCCCGGCCCTTGGCGACGGTGGTTGGCCCCGCTAGGCTGGTTATCCCTGTGGCACAATTGACAGGTTAATGTGCCTGGGGATGGGCTAAGCGGCTATGACGAAATTTGTGTTTGTAACCGGCGGGGTGGTGTCGAGTATTGGCAAGGGCATCGTGGCCGCTAGCCTGGGGCGACTGCTCAAGTCGCGCGACTACTCGGTGTCGATTCTCAAGCTCGACCCCTACCTCAACGTTGACCCCGGCACCATGAGCCCCTTTCAGCATGGGGAGGTGTTTGTCACTGAAGATGGGGCTGAGACGGACCTCGACCTAGGGCACTACGAGCGCTTCACCGACACGGCCATGTCGCGGCTCAACAGCGTCACCACCGGATCGATCTATCAGGCGGTGATCAACAAAGAGCGCCGGGGCGACTACCATGGGGGCACCGTGCAGGTGATTCCCCATATCACCAATGAGATTAAAGAGCGGGTGCATCGGGTGGCCCGCAACACCAACCCCGACGTGGTGATTACCGAAATTGGCGGCACCGTGGGCGATATTGAGTCGCTGCCGTTTTTAGAAGCCATTCGCCAGTTTCGCAAAGATGTGGGCCGTCAGGATGTGCTCTATATGCACGTCACCTTAGTGCCCTTCATAACCTCGGCGGGAGAGCTGAAGACCAAGCCCACTCAGCACTCGGTGAAGGAGCTGCGCTCCATCGGCATTCAGCCCGATATTTTGGTGTGCCGCTGCGAATGCCTGCTGCCCGAACCGATGAAGGAGAAGATTGCTGAGTTTTGTGATGTGCTGCCTGAGTCGGTGATTACCTGTCAGGATGCCAGCAGCATCTATGAAGTGCCGCTGAAGCTGGAAAAAGAGGGGCTGGCCCACCAGGCGCTGAAAATTTTGGCGATGGATCAGCGGCAGCCCCACTTGCACCAGTGGGAATCCCTGGTGGAGGGGCTCTACAGTTCTAGTCGCCCTTTGGACATCGCCATTGTGGGCAAGTACGTCAGCCTCAATGACGCCTACCTATCGGTAGTGGAGGCGCTCAGGCATGCGGCGATCGCCCATCGAGCTGCCCTCAACGTGCGCTGGGTAAATTCTGAAGACATTGAAGACAATGGCCCCGACGTTCACCTCAGCGGCGTCAACGGCATTTTGGTACCCGGCGGGTTTGGCTCGCGTGGCATTGGTGGCAAGGTGCAGGCGATTCAGTACGCTCGGGAGCGAGGCATTCCCTTTTTGGGGTTGTGCCTGGGCATGCAGTGCTCGGTGGTAGAGTGGGCCCGCCACGTAGCGCACCTAGATGGAGCCGACAGCTCCGAGTTTGCCCCCGACACCCCTAACCCCGTGATCAGCCTGCTGCCCGAACAGCAGGACGTGGTCGATCTGGGTGGCACTATGCGCCTGGGCCTCTACCCCTGCCGATTGACGCCCGACACCCTGGCCAGTCGCCTTTACGGCAAAGAGGTGGTCTACGAGCGCCATCGCCATCGCTACGAATTTAATAACGCCTATCGCAACTTGTTTATAGAATCGGGCTACAGGGTCAGCGGTACTTCTCCTGACGGGCGGCTGGTAGAAATCATCGAGCTGCCAGGGCACCCGTTTTTCATCGCCAGTCAGTTTCACCCCGAGTTTCAGTCGCGGCCCAGCGCTCCTCACCCACTGTTTATGGGGCTAGTCTATGCGGCGCTGGGAGACGCTGCGCCCCTGGTCTCTGCCCCCGTAGAGTTGGAGGCGATCGCTGAGGCCTAGCTGAGCGACAACGTTTACCCTCTTGGTGCCTGGCGGTCGAGTTGAAGCGCTCCCAGGACTTCCATAGCTGTTATGGAGTGAACTAGATCTATGGCTTCCCTAGAACGTAGCATCACAGCAGCTGGCTCGGTGGTGCCGACAGCAGCACAACTCCAGCAGACACGGCAGCGCCTTGATGCCCATATTCAAGCCATTGCCAGCAGCCCCGATCGCCGGGATGGCGCATTTCCTTACTACCTGTTCCACGAGGCTAACGCCCCGGTCAAGGGAACGGTGTTGATGTTCCATGGGTTTAGCGCCCAGCCCCACCAGATGGCCCGCCTGGCCGACTATCTGTTTCGCAACGGCTTCAATGTCTACCAGGCTACCCTGGCGGGCCATGCCTACCGCATACCTGACCAGTACTGGCCCCAGGTCGATCTCAAGCCTGAGATCTTGATGCCGCTGCGGGAAAAGGTAGCCGCTGACCCGGTGCTGCAACATTACCTAGCTAATCTGGCGGCGACCGCTGGCAATGTCACCCCATCGCCAGTGCAGATGGCGGGGCTGGTGGCCCGCCTGCGCCAGCTAGAGCCGCGCCTGCTCGACATTGTTGCGGCGATCGAGAGCAATAACAATCCCAACTTCGATCGCTACTTTGTATCGTCTCACCTCAACTATCTGACCGATGCCCAGGCCCGCCTGGCGGAGCTAGAGGCGCTGCCGGGGCCAGTGTACACCGTAGGGCTCTCGGTGGGCGGAGCCGTGGCCCTGGCTCTGGCGGCCCAAAACCCTCAGCGCGTGACCAAAGTGGTGGCCTTTGCGCCGCTGCTAGAAATCCACGACGTCAACCGCCGCCGCTACGTCAACCTGGCGGGACCGCTGGATATTCGGGAGGTGGGCTGGGATGATTTGCAGTTTCCCCTGGGCTGCTTTACCGGAGCTAATCGGTTTGGCTCATTTGTGCGCCGCAGCGAAAATCTGGCAGCCCTGCGCCCCAAATCGACCCTGATCATCTTGACTGAAAATGAAGATGCGGCTGACCTGCAAACCAATCAGAGTTTTGCCCGTTCCCTTGAGCGGGCGTCGATCTTCAAGCGCTACGACAACCACTTCTGCTATACCTTTCCCAGCGATGCGCTGGTGCCACATCCCATGGTTGACCCGCTGGAGGTCAGCCAAAATATGAGTAATGCCTACTGGAAACCGATGTACCAGGAGACTTTCCGATTTTTGACCACCACTGAGTTTAGGGCCAGTAGTTTGACCCAAATCAATGAGATTGCCGATCTCCCTGCGGTGCCACCGCTTTAGAGAACGGGAGTAGCTATTCGGTGAGCCCTGCCCCTGTTTAGCCAAGCGCATGAGCCAGAACGAGCACAGTCAGAACTGCCTTATCTCTCTAGGCGCAATTTAGAGAAACATGGGATGCTTACCGAGTAGGCCTCTGGCACCACCGGATAAATTCTATGACTCATTTTGGGTTACTGTGCCCGGCTGGGGTTGGGCATCTCAACTGCATGACCAGCCTTGGCTACGAGCTTAAGCAGCGCGGTCATGATGTCACCATGGTAGGTACGCTAGACGGCCAGGCCATTACCCTGGCCGCTGGTTTGGGGTTTCAGGCCGTGGGTGAGGATGTGTCTCCGGTGGGGACAATGGCCAGCGCGCTGGCTGAACTGGGTCAGCTGAGTGGTCTAGCGGCATTTCGCTACACCGTGGAGCTGTTTAAAAACGAGACGGTGCTGTTTTTTGAGGAGGCTCCGGCGGCGATCGCCCAGGCGGGTATCGAGGCACTGCTGATTGATCAGACCTCCTTTAGCGGCAGCACCATTGCTCAGCACTTGGGGCTGCCGTTTGTGAGTGTCGGCTGTGCCCTGTTGATCAACCGCGACCCCTGGGCACCGCCGTTCAACACCACCTGGGGTTATAGCCAGAGTCCGCTGGCAACCCTGCGCAACCAGCTGGGCTACGCGCTGCTGACTCGGGCTGCTCAGCCGATCACCACCGTGGTGCAACAGCAGCGGCAGGCCTGGGGGCTGTCGGCCTTCGCTCATCCAGAGGATCGATTTTCGAGCCTGGCTCAAATTTGTCAGCAGCCGCCAGCGTTTGAGTTTCCTCGAAAAGAGTTGCCCCAGTACGTACATTTTACCGGCCCCTATGGCAACCCGTTGAGCCGCGAACAGGTGCCCTTCCCCTGGGAAAAGCTGACCGGGCAGCCGCTGGTCTATGCGTCTCTGGGGACGGTGCAGAACCGCCTGGGGTACGTCTTTGGGGCGATCGCCGCCGCTTGCCAAGACCTCGATGTTCAGCTGGTGATGGCCCTGGGCGGCGGCATGGCAGCGGCGGATTTGGGTGATCTACCCGGCAACCCGCTGGTAGTAGGCTATGCCCCCCAGCTAGAACTCTTGCAGCGGGCCAGTTTAACCATTACCCATGCGGGGTTAAACACCACCTTAGAGTCTCTCAGCTACGGCGTGCCCATGGTGGCCATCCCGATCGCCAATGACCAGCCAGGGGTCGCCGCCCGCATCGCCTGGACGGGGACCGGGGAGGTGGTGCCGCTGAAAGGCATCGACAGCCGCAAACTTCGGGCCGCCATTGAAACCGTTTTGGGCAACCCATCCTATAGGAACAGTGCCCAGCAGCTACAAGCCTCGATGCACCAGGCGGGCGGGGCAGCCAAGGCAGCAGATATTGTGGAGCAGGCGATCGCCACTGGCCACCCGGTTTTGGCCGATGCCACCACCCGCCTCGCCGCCTTACCAGCGCCTAGAAAATAGAGGAAAGGGTCTGCTGGGGGTGGGCCAGGGTCGCGGCCCCCGGCCCCTGGGGAGCCTAGATCACACCCTTGGAGCTGGGGATCAGATGGGCCCGGCGAGAGTCCACTTCGGTGGCCATGCGCAGGGCGCGGGCAAAGGCTTTAAATGTGGCCTCAATAATGTGGTGGGAGTTGATGCCGTCAAGCTGGCGAATGTGTAGGGTCATTTGGCTGTGGTTGACCACGGCCACAAAAAACTCGCGCACCAGCTGGGTGTCGTAGGTGCCCACCCGCTGGGTGGGAATTTCTAGGCCGTAGCTGAGGTGGGGCCGACCTGAAAAATCGAGGGCCACCTGCACCAGCGACTCATCGAGGGGGGCGACGAAGTGGCCAAAACGGGTAATGCCTTTGCGATCGCCCAGGGCCTGGTGCAGCGCCATACCCAGGGTAATGCCCACATCTTCATTGGTGTGGTGGTCGTCAATCTCAATGTCGCCCGTGGCCCGCACCACCAAGTCGATCAGCCCGTGGGAGGCAATCTGGTGCAGCATGTGGTCAAGGAATGGAATGCCCGTGTCGGCCTCGCACTGGCCAGTGCCATCTAGACTCAAACTCACCTGCACATCAGTTTCGCCCGTGGTGCGGCTGACGGTGGCTTGGCGACTGGGAGCGGTGAGGCTAGGGGCCGGGGCCGAACGCGGACGATCTTGGATTTGCATGGCAAGTTCTTGACGGATAATGCTCTATTTTAATGGAGTCTGGCCGTTCTCGGGGTTAGCGATGGCCACTCCGCAGGCAGCGGGTGATGTGTCCTATCCCCACCAGAATGACCGGTCAGGATGAGACAATAGGACTACGGCTTGAGTTAATGTAATTGCCATCTCTTTTATAGATAGGGGAAGAGGATGGCTCCGGACGCAGGCCAGTGACCCATTCTTTACGGATCGCTATGGAGTTTAGAACCCCTGGACAGAAAACGGTATACCACCGCATTCTGCCCTGGATGCACGAGTTGTTTGGCGAATCACTGGTCGTCTTTGAGGATGAACCCCTGTTCATTGTCAATCTAGGGTCGGCGGTGGCCTCGACTCGCGTAGTGCCCTGGCACAAAGACGAAACCCTGATTACCAGCCGAGCTTACGTGGTCACCGACATTGACCTGACCCCTGAGCTCAGCTACTACCTACTCCGGGAAAACAACGGTATCTACTTTGGCCGATTTGCCTACGATGCCGAAGATGACATTGTGTTTGAGCATAGCCTGGTAGGCGAAAGCTGCGATCGCCTGGAGCTAAATCATTCTGTCACCACCGTAATTCGCATCGCCGACAGCTACGACGATGAGATTGTCGCCCGCTGGGGCGGCAAACGCGCCCTCGATCGCTGGGCGTCATGACCAATTTCACCAAAGCTTGACCTGTCATTTCGCCCATTTCGCGCTACAAAGTAACCTGACAGCGCATTAATGACGCACAGGAGAGGTTGCCGTGGCACGTCGCTGGATTTTAGCTGGCTTGGGGGGAATGTTGGTGCTGCTGCTGGGGCTAGGCATGAGCCCCGCTCAGGCGTCGGGGCCGCTCCAGCCTCGGCTGACGGTGACCGGTCTACCGCCGATACAAACCGTCGATAGCCCAAAAATTCAAAGCCTTAAGGCGATGCAGCCCGGCCCTACAGATTTTGCGGTGCCCGAGAGTACCCTGGCCCAAGCGGCTCCACCACGCCAGGTAACGGCGTTGGCACACCCGAGTAACTACGGCGATCGCTTTGCCACTGACATTGAGGGCCGAGTCCTGCAAAACGACTTCATTGCGGTGCTGCACGAAACCGTAGGGTCGGCCCAGAGCGCGCTCAATCTGTTTCGCACCAACCACCCCCGCGACGCCGATCAGGTCAGCTACCATACCCTGATTGGCCGCGATGGCACCGTTTACTACATCGTGCCCCCAGAGAAACGAGCCTTTGGGGCGGGTAACTCAGTGTTCAACGGCTCCAATGGCCCTGAAACTGTACGCACCAACCCGGCCTTTCCGCCGTCAGTGAACAATTTCGCTTACCACATTTCCCTAGAGACCCCAGGGGACGGCTTCAATAACCGCCGCAGCCATAGCGGCTACACCCAAGCCCAGTACAGATCTCTCGCTTGGTTGCTGGCCCAGACCACGATTCCGGACGGTCGCATCACCACTCACCAGGCGGTCGATCGCTCCGGCAACCGTATGGATCC
>NZ_JAYFES010000081.1:0-44777 GCF_055795045.1 Pseudanabaena sp. PCC 9330
CCATGCTCTCCTTCATCCGTCAGGTCGTTGAACGACACTTTCCGCTCGCTCGGGCTGTCTATCTACCTACGGCATCATGAGTTTTCGATCTACTGAGACTGCCTAAGGTTAACGTCTATGGTGGCTTAGACTAACGGGCTGTTCTGTTCTTTTAGCCTATGTTTACAGTTGTCACTTTAGTTGACGGTGGGCAGTGCCCAACCTAGCAGGAGCTTTTTGGGGCCGACACCCCGACATCTACCTCAACGATTCGCCTGCTGGCAAAACATCCCCGCCCGCCTGTGGGGCTACACTTATGACTCAGAGCATATGGTTGGCGATCGCAGCAAATTCTGGATCGAGAACTTCTCCATCAGGCTCGCCAAAAAGCCATCCTCACAAGACGTAGGCTTAAGGGCATTATTCTGCTACGATTTCTGGCCAAATCCCCATGCCTTTTTGGCCCTTTTCGGCTTGCTAGTATCGACAATCTTGACCCCAGTGACTGCAAAAGCGTCATTCACCAGCTCTTTAACCATGCTTGGAAGCAGCATCTCTAGATTGCTCGCATAGTGCGTCTGCCAAATTGCCCTTAGCTCTGCTCTGGCATCTTCATTGACATACACCGTTTTATCGCGGGTAATTAACACCATCGCCACATCGCCGTTGTTCTCTGTCACTACAAAAACAACATCCTCGCGATCGCGTTTAAGCTCCTTATGCCAATAGTCAATGTGTTCTTTTAGCTCATGCTCATACAGAGCCTGGGCCATATCACCCTCTTCAAGCAAGGCCTTTTTCAGCAGTTTGGTGATTTTTGCAGCAGTCATAGGCGCGTCCCAAATATCTCGTTATCCCAAAAAAGTCTTTTAGTGCTAATGCATTTAGGCATCAGAAACCCATCAACACAAATGTAGTGCAAGATATTCCTCATCAAAATAATTGCCATCGATGCAGGTGGCCTCTCGCGCCAGGCCAAACGGCTCAAACCCGCGCGATCGGTAGAGGGCACCCGCCGCCACATTGCCCGCCGTCACACTGAGCGTGAGCTGCTGCAAGCCATCGAGCTGTCGGGCGTGGGCGATCGCACCATCGAGCAGCCTAGCACCCACCCCTTGCCCCCGAAATTCGGGCAACACATACAGGCTCCAGAGCGTAGCAATGTGCCGTCGCTTCAGCCGGGTTTCCCGCGAAAAACCGAGCATACCTGAGAGGTGGTTGCGATCGCCAAAAGCACCAAAAATGCCGCTAGCAGAATCGCCATTGGGGCGCAGCCGGGCGGCAAAATCGCTCAGCGAAAACTGCGCTTCCTGCTCGTAGCTAGAGACAAAAGCCGTTGGTGACTCCCTCAAGGCTTGCAGGCGCAGATCGCGGTAGGCCGCAATATCCTGAGAGCTGAGAAAACGTACGTCCATGGTTACGGGTTAAAAATCTTGCAAAATAGCCTTTTCAGACGTTCATCACTGGTTTAGAGGTCAGCGTTGTCAGTTGCCATGGGTTGAGGCAAAACCGTCTGCGCATTAATCCGATCGCCCCATGCACTGCCCATGAATGCTGACGGCGTAAGGCACCAAATAGGTCAGCCCCGCAGAAATCCACCGCGCCTGGGTCATGGTGCCCGATCGCACCGCTGCTCCATGGTTAATCACAAACAGCAGTGTGCCAATCACCAACGCCACCCGCACCGCTCGCCCTGCCAGGTGCGGTGTTACCAGTGCAGTCAAGTAGCCCTTGATTGCCGTCATAGTGCGTTACTGCAAAACCATAGTAAAAAGGACAAAGCCCCATTCTAGGCCTGCCGCCATGTCCGTCATCTATGAAGTTGAGCACGTTACCACCTACCGCTACGCTAAGCCGGTAACCTTTGGCCCCCACCGGGCCATGTTTTTGCCCCGAGGCAACTACAGCGGGCGGCTGCTGGGCTACTCTCTCGATATCAACGTACCAGCCAAAGTGCACTGGGTCAGCGATACCCTCTCCAACAACGTAGCGGTGATCGACGTGCTCGAACCAGCCCAGGAATTGGCCATTACCTGCCGGTTTCGCGGTGAACACTTTGGCACCCAGGGCATCGACAACTTTCCCCTTGACCCCAGGGCAGAGGAAGTGCCGGTGCAGTACACCCCAGACGAATGGACAGATTTGGCGGTGTACCTGCGCCCCCATGCCGAAGACCCCGATGGGTCGGTGGCGGCCTGGGCCAAGGGCTTTGTCGCTGGTGACCAAGATGCCACCAGCGCCCTGCTGGCGCGCATTATGAATACCATTCGCGATACCTTCACCTACCGATCGCGCGAAGAAGAAGGCACCCAAGCCCCTGGCGAAACCCTGCGGCTGAAATCGGGCACCTGCCGCGACTACGCCTGGCTGATGATGGAAACCCTGCGGCGGCTGGGGCTAGCCTGCCGGTTTGTGTCAGGCTACCTCTACGACTCGGCCCTCGACGGCGGCGACGTGGGCATGACCGGCTCTGGGGCCACCCACGCCTGGCTGCAAGTGTACCTGCCGGGGGCGGGGTGGCTGGTATACGACCCCACCAACCGCATTACCGAAGGGTTTGATTTGATCGCGGTGGCGATCGCCCGTCACCCCGGCCAGGCCATTCCCCTCGCAGGATCGTGGTTCGGCGAGGCGGGTGACTACCTGGGCATGGAGGTATCGGTGGCGGTGCGCAAGCTGGGGGCTACGCCCGAGTTTGAGTAGGGGCAGCTCACCAACCACCCTGGGGAGGAATGGAACTGAATTGTCCTCAATGCCTTTTGAAATGGTTGGTTGAGCCAATAGCAAAGGAAATGGAAGATATGCGGATCTCGCTGCCCAGCTATCCTTGACAGCACTATCATGCAGATTATCCGCCGCCTATCTACGATACAGACTAGCTCGGTCTAATAAGTTGTTAGCTAGCGTAAGCCCCGGTTGTGGCAGGAACCAAAGGACTACTTGTATGTGTCGAGAGTGTGTACCTTTGTGATTTTTCAGATTGAATGTGTAGCTCAGAATTCCTAGCCAGGGTTTGAATGTTAGATTCGCATCAAGATTTTTGACTTCCAAATCGTAGTTTTTCTAATTTATGCCGCTATCTCCCAATCAAATCGAAAAAACCATAGAAGCTATTGACTTTCTAGTTGATCCTTCAAGCGGTCGATATGGGCGGCGGCTGAATTGGCAAAATCCACCTGATCCGTTCTGGCATTACGGGATTGGCTTGTCTGATACTCATATTTTTGATACAGGGCAGGGTTTGTGCCCTTTTGAGCGGGATAAGGCAAGGTTTGTTATTAGCATTGATCATCTTGCCTTTCCACCAGATCAAACCATTAATCGGCTTAAGCACGCTCTTAGTGTTTTTGCAGATTGGGGGTATACCCTACCTGGCTGGAATTGTGAGCATCTTGGTCGATTAATTGCTACCGATCAACCCAGATGTTATCAAAGCAGTCCTATTTGGTGGCTGTGCGACATGACTTCAGAGGGTGATCATAAAACTGCTCAACAGGTTTTCCACAGTTACTTGAGTACGGTTGGTCCTGATCTGATCCGGTAAAAATGCCAATTGCAATTTTAGAGGTGCTGAAGATGCATCCTGCCAAGTTGGCAATTCGGGCATCTTTTGCGGGAGGTTATAATAGCGCTGTGTCGCTCAAGTTGCCTGGAATCCACCTATGAGCCAGCAGTTGACTCTAGAAATCAGTGATGAAGTCTACGCCGACCTACAGCGTAAGGCTAGTGCTGTAGGTATCTCCATAACAGAGTGGATAGTCACCATTCTCAGCAGGCAGGGGGCCGTAGCTAGCAAAGTGGCACTGTCTTCAGAGCAGCAAGAGCAGGCACGGCAGAAGTTTAAAAGTCATGCAGGGGCAATCAGCTTAGGGTACGCAACAGGTATAGACAACGAAGCAATTGACGCAGACCTTGCCAAAGCCTATGCCGATGAGTACTAGCAGCGGAGTGCTTTTGTGCTTTTAGATACATCTGGCTTGCTGTGCTACTTACATCGCGATGAGCCGCAGCATGAAAAAGCTGTTCAACTTGTCAATGATTCAACCAGTGGGCTTTTGACTCACAGCCATGTTCTGGCTGAGTTGGTGGCCCTTGCCCTGGTTCGCCGCTTTCCTCGGGCTAAGGTTTTAGAGTTTGTAGTTGACTTGGTTGATAACCCAGATATCGAAACAGTTTGGGTTGATGAGCAACTGCACCGAGAGGCCATGCAGCTTTTGCTTGCTCGACAGGACAAGGGATATTCCTTGTGCGATGCGGTGAGCTTTATCCTTATGCGCCAGCGAGGGATAACCGATGGATTGACGACAGATCGCCATTTTGAGCAGGAGGGATTTATTAGACTATTACCGCCAGCTAGCTAACACTGCGTTGGTGCGGACGGCGCAGGGGTTATCGGTGAGAGTTGGGGGTTATCTGCCGCGGCACAACTTCACCGTTATGCCGCCTTCATTTGAGTCTGAAAGATTTTGTAGTGGAGAGTGCCGCTAATGAATACTTCGCAGACCCCCGTCACGGCCATTGACATACTGTTGGAGCCGGACGCCACAATGCTGCGCTACGCCCAAGCCAACAACACCCGATTGCTTGAGGCTTTCCCCCAGGGCTTTGCCCTCGATGAGGCGCACCGTCCCCAAATCAC
This sequence comes from Pseudanabaena sp. PCC 9330, assembly GCF_055795045.1. Taxonomy (NCBI): domain Bacteria; kingdom Bacillati; phylum Cyanobacteriota; class Cyanophyceae; order Pseudanabaenales; family Pseudanabaenaceae; genus Pseudanabaena; species Pseudanabaena sp. PCC 9330. Next base: position 4,619 of record NZ_JAYFES010000081.1, read on the forward strand.
CCTGATTCAGTGTTTCGCCCGCACTGAGGATCTTGACAAGGTCTATGCTGCGGCTGGAACGGTCTTTGCCGATGCCGACGTAACCGGCATGACGTTGGAAGCCTTCAAGTACTACTACGTGCCGGGTGGCGGGGTGGGCCTGGCAGGCATCGTCGCTCAGTCAACAACCGACCTGCTCAAACTACAACAGAAAATCGCTACCGCTGTCGCCCCGTTCACGGTGGAGACCGGAGCCATGGAGGCATTTACCGCCAATCACGACGACCCCGCGCTCGACACAGCCCTGATCGACTACGTTTCGACCTTTGTGCCAAAGCACACTGGCGAACACTTTAGCCCTCACGTAACGACCGGCGTTGCGCCTAAGGACTACCTCGACAAAATGCTCACCGAACCGTTTGAGCCGTTCACATTCTCGCTCTTGGGCGGGGCTGTTTACCAGATCGGCCCGTTTGGTACAGCTGCGAAGAAGCTCAAGGAATGGGATTTGAGATAGCCGACAGCGCGCCGAGGAAAACTTAATCGTGGACTTGGGCGATCGCTCCCATTGCTGAATCGTTAATGGAAGCAGGGCAGCCATAGCAGCGATCGCCCCCTGCACCCCAGCCAAAGCTGGCCTAAAACAGCCCTACCGCCCTAGCAAATTGGGCACATCGCCGCAGCCCCCCGGCACCGTGGCGCGGGTGCCTTCGCCACCCCAGGCACAGATGTAGCGGCGCTGCTCTTCAGACAAACGATAAACGCCGCTAAAGTTAGCCCCTTCTACGACAGCCCCCGTGTTTGCTCCGGTGGTGTAGTCAGGGGTGCCGGTGCGAGTGCGGGGGGTGGCGGTTTCGCCATCACCGTAGAAGAGGCGAGCCTCCATCAGGTCGGCCCCGGAGAGGTTGGCCTGGTAGAGAATGGCGCGGGCAAAGTTGGTGCGCACCAGGTCGGCTCGGCGCAGATCGGCGCGAATCAGGTTGGTTTCGCTGAGGTCGGCCCAGCGCAGATCAGTACCCGACAGGTCGGCGGCGGCCAGCATGGCCCCCAGATCGATCACCCGCGTGCCCTGGGGCAGGTCTTCTTCGTAGCCGCCCCGACCGTCGAGAATGGGGCGGCCCAGACGGCTATCGCGACGCAGGGGGGTGAGCAGCTTAGAGCGCGACAAAAAGCGAATCACCTTGGCCTTGCCCCCGGCATCAACGCTGCCCAAAATAGCGGCGGTGCGGGCTTCGGCAATAATCCGTTCCTGGGGCCAGTCTTCGAGCAGACCTTCGTCATCGAGCACCAGCTCTGAAATACCCTGAAAGAAGGCGTCGATGGTCTGCTGCTGGGTGATGAGGTTTTGCTGTTTGGTCAAATCGCGAGAAATCACGTACTGTCGCCAGGCCACAAACAGGGCCAAAAAGGCGATAAAAATCTGCCCGATCGCCCCCATAAAATCGCCCAGGGCACCGAGAATATCCCACCGCAGGTCGAGACTCCAGAGCAAAATGGCGCGGGTGATGCCGGTAATGCTCATCAGCCCCACTAAACCCACCAGTACGCCAGGAATGGCGATCAGCAGCGACTGCTGACGGGGCGACAGCTCCCCCAGCACCTCCTGAAAAAAGGGCCACATCAGGCGAATAGACACTACGGTGGCCACCAGCGAACCTGCTAAGGTAAGCCAAAAGCTGCCGGTGACCAGCCCGAGGCCAATCACCGCCACGGCCACAATGGTCACCGCGCTGGCCGAGGCGATCGCCGGGTCGACCATCAGGGATGGCATATTGGCAGGGTCAGAGGGGTCAAGATCTAGCCGCTGCGGGGCTGGTGCCGCCGCTGCGGGCAGGCTCGTTGGCACCTTGAGAGCCACCGGGGCGGGAGTGACGCCACTGTCTAAGGTAGAACCGTCAGGGTCAAGAACATCAGGGGTAGGAACGTCAGGGGTAGGACTGTCGGGGCTGGTTAGCTGGGTCGGGTCGGGGGGCAGAGAAGTCATAGCGCACAACGGCAGTCGGTGAGGGTAGCCCCTGGGGCCGAGGCCACACCGGGCGGCGAGCCTGGCTTTATTTAAGCATCTCCGCCCAGCAACAGCCGACATTTGCAGGAGCCAGGGGGCCAGTCGCTGGTCTCGGCTCGCCCATCGACGGTAGACTGAGGGAGATTTTGCTCTTTATAACGGGCTAAATCCCAGTCCAGCTTAGGATTTTGTCGTTTTTCCCTCAGGTAAAACTCCACCTCTGGACTGGGATTTGGCTTCGGTAGGATGTCTTGAGGAGGGCGGAGACAGCGGCACTATGGTAATTACTGGGTTGATTTTGCTGGCGGCGATCGCGATTTTAGTCTGGGGCTATCGCCGTGCCCTGCCCTACGGCAATGTGGGGCTTTTGGCCTGGCTCCAGTCTGTGGTGCTGATGGCTCCCTGGCTGCTATTTTTTGGGCTGTTTGCCCTGGGCGTTTACATCAACCTGGCCGGCGTGTTGCTGCTGTTGCTGGTGTCAACGGGGCTGTATATCTACCTGGGGCGGCGACTGCGGGCGTTAGGGCAAGATGCGCTCTCGACCCAGCGCCTAACACCTTTGCCCGTAGCCTCAACGGGAGATAGCGAGGGTGCTCAAACCACCGATCAGCCCATGCCAGCCCCTGGGGCTAGCTCGACGGTGCTCACCATTCCGGCTGAGGATCTAGCGCAGATTGAGGGTATTTTTGGCCTCGACACCTACTTTCGCACCGAGACTATTCCCTACGATCAGGGGGCAATCTTTCGCGGCAACCTGCGCGGCGAGCCCGCCGAAACTCAGCTCAAACTGGCCGCCTTGCTAAAGGAGAGAACGGGCGATCGCTACCGCCTATTTCTGGTCGAAAACCTGGAGCAAAGACCCACGGTTGTGGTGCTACCCGCCACGGCCGACCCAGTCAAAACGACGCCAGCCCAGTGGGCGCTGGCGGGGGTACTGGCGATCGCCACCACCTTTACCGGGCTAGAGGCCGGGGCGATTCTCCAGGGGTTTGATCTGCTGCAAGACGGCTCTCGCTGGCGGGCCGCCCTGCCCTTTCTCATTGCCCTCCTGGTGATTCTCATTGGCCACGAGTTGGGCCACTGGGTCGCCGCCCGCCGCTACGGCATCCGCCTCAGCCCCCCCTTTTTCATTCCCGCCTGGCAGATTGGGGCCTTTGGCAGCCTCACCCGGTTTGAGTCGCTGCTGCCCAACCGCAGCGTGCTGTTCGACATCGCCCTGGCTGGCCCCGCCGCCGGGGGCATTGTTTCCCTGGGTATGCTGGTGGGTGGGCTGCTGCTGTCGCACCCTGGCAGCGCCTTCCAGATTCCCTCCGGGTTCTTTCAGGGGTCGGTGCTGATTGGGGCTCTGGCGCGGGTGGTGCTGGGCAATGCCCTGCAAGAGCCTTTAGTCGATATTCACCCCCTTACCCTCATGGGCTGGTTGGGCCTGGTGATTACGGCTCTTAACCTAATGCCCGCTGGTCAGCTCGACGGGGGCCGCATGGTGCAGGCGATCTACGGTCGCAAAACCGTCAACCGCACCACGATCTTTACCCTGGTGGTGCTGGCGCTGGTGGCGCTGGCTAACCCCCTGGCGCTCTACTGGGCGGGCGTAATCGTAATTTTGCAGCGCACCCTAGAGCGCCCCTGTCTCAACGATATTTCAGAGCCCAATGACGCCCGCGCCGCCCTGGGGCTGCTGGCTCTATTTTTGGCTCTGACGGTGCTGCTGCCGCTAACGCCGAGCTTGGCCGGTCGGTTGGGGATTGGGGCGTAGCTGTGCGCCCCTACCGGATGCTGTGCACCCCTACGCCACCTGAATCTCTCTCAGCCGCTGGGCCAGATAAGCCTCAGCGGTAATTGCTGGAAACTGAGGCACGCCGCCGGTGCGATCGACCAGGCTAGCCACTGGCGAAAGGTCAATCTCAGAGCGGGGGTGCACAAAAAACGGCATCGATAGGCGGGCTTGGCTACCGCTGCGGGGGTTGACAACGCGGTGAGTGGTGCTTTTAAACAGCCCATTGGTGAGGTTTTGCAGCATATCGCCGGTATCGACGACGATCTGGCCGGGGTTGGTTTGTACAGGCAACCACTGCCCCTGCACCAAAATCTCTAGCCCTGGGGCGGTGGCTTCGCAGAGCAGAGTGATCAAATTGATGTCTTCGTGGGGGGCGGCGCGCAGACTGCCAGGGGGCGGGCTGGTCTCCAGGGCTGGATAGTGAGCCAGGCGCAGCACCGTGTTGCCGCCGGTAGCCAGAGACGCCAGCCAGTCCCGAGGTTGCTCCAAGTAGAGGGCACAGGCTTCGAGTAGTGCCTCAGCACAGGCCATGAGCTGTTGGTACAGTCGAGTCATCACGGGGCGAAAGGAGGGCACCTCCTGGGGCCAGAGCGGCTCAGAGCCGACCAAGCTGTGGCGGTTGACGTGCCAAAACTCTTTCAGGTCGGGCAGGGTGTAGCCCTTGGCCTGCTCACTGCCAAAGTTTGAAAAGCCGCCTTCCCCACGCCGTTGGGCGTAGGCGGCCTTGGCGGCGCTCGGCAGGGCAAAAAAATCACCGGCCACCTGGTAGGCGCGCCGCACCACCTCGGGGGCTACGGGGTGCTGTTCAAGAATCAGAAAGCCGACGGTTTCGAGGGCCTGACCGAGGGCGGCGATCGCACGCTGTTGAGCCACTGGCTCACCGATCAGATCGGCGTAGGACACCACGGGAATGATGGGCCGAGTCATGGCGCTACCTAAGGACAAAAAACAGAGATTGGGTGGATTGTAGCAGCCTGGTCAGCTGAGGTTAGGGTTAGCGGGTTATTGAGCCCGTTGGCAATCTTCGCTGGCGGCCCTGGGTCACCCCAAAGCCCTGGCCATAATGCGATAAGGTTGGCTAGGCAATTGATGTTTCCCGTTGTGGTCAGCAATACTAATCCTAAATCCTCCATGGCTACCCCCGATTCAGCAGGGCAAACAACCGTTTGCCCCTACGGTTCGACCTTTTGGGAATCGGGGTTATGGGACTCGGGTTGGGTATAAGGCCACGGGTAGAAGACCACTGCTGGACTCTAGATTTGGTTTAGTTTTGCCGAGAACGTACCCGCTGTGACTAACTCCCTTAGCCAAGACGTTGCCCTAGCTCTCCAGGTGGGCGATCGGGCGATCGCTACCGCTGACCTGGTGCCCCGGCTGCGGGCCTACGGTATGCTACCCGCTCTGCTCAAAGAGCTGGTGATCGACGGGGCGATCGCCCCGATCGCCCTTAGTCCTGAGGATGCGGCGGCAGCGGTAGATCGATTTTTGCAGGCCCACAATATCGCTACCCCCGAGCAGTGCCAGGCATTCCTCACCCAGAGGGGGCTAGGGGAGGCAGACCTCCCCACCCTGGCCGAGCGGCACCAAAAAATACAGCAGTACAAGCTCGACACCTGGGGCAACCAGGTCGAGTCTCACTTTCTTGAACGCAAGGCTAGCCTCGATCGGGTGCTCTACTCCCTGATTCGCACTCAGGATGCGGGGCTGGCCCAGGAGCTGTACTTTCGCGTTGAAGACGACGGGCAACCTTTTGCCGATCTCGCTCGTCAGTACTCTGAAGGTCAAGAGGCCCAAACCGGCGGGCTGATTGGCCCCGTCGAGCTATCGGTGCCCCATCCGGCCCTGGCCCGCATTCTCGCCACCAGCCAGCCGGGACAGCTCTGGCCCCCCACCCGCCTGGGGGAGTGGTTTGTCATGGTTCGCCTAGAGAAGTTTTTTCCAGCCCGATTTGATGAGCCGACCCGCCAGCGCCTGCTGGATGAGTTATTTAACACATGGCTGGTAGAACAGGTTAAGGTGACGCTGCAAGCCAATCTGGCGGCGATGGAGTAACCTTGCTCAGCAGTTGCGTTTTGAGACGTTTGAGCTTAAACATTAGCGATGGTTACGCGCCTAGGACACCGACCTTAGCCATAGTTGAGCCCTCAAACAGCGCAACGACCGACCGTCAGAGCTGCACGAGCAGGCGAAGAATACGTAGAATGTCCTAACCGTTCTGGCGGTGTCTATACGATGAAATGGCTTGCCCGCCTGAGGAGATCAGTGATGCACTACATTTACCCACTGGCCTGGGGGGCTGGGGCTCTACTGGCGATCGCCCCGCTCAGCCTCGACCGGGCCATGGCTCAGACAGACACGCTGCCCCTGGCCCCCGCCGCTGAGCTAGATGCCCCCCCGCCCAGAGAGCAGCCTGTACCTGCTGCGATCGCCAATCCCAGGGCCAGCTTTCCTGAGTCCTACGTGCTGGGACCAGGCGATCGCATCCGCATCGACATCTTCAACATTCCAGAATTTAGCGGTGCCGAAAACGGTGTCCACGAGGTGCTGCTAGACGGCACCCTGGCCCTGCCTCTGGCTGGGGTGGTCGATGTTCAGGGCCGCACCCTAGCCGAAGCCCAAACCGCCCTCACCGCCAGCTATGCCCAGATGCTCGCCCGCCCGCCTCGACTCACTGTCACCCTGCTCTCGGCCCGCCCTGTGCGCGTGGTTGTGGCCGGAGAGGTCAACCGTCCCGGCACCTACATCATTGACCTAGAGACTAGCGACGGCGGCGGCGGGCGGCAGTGGCCCAGCCTCACCCAGGTGATTCAGACGGCTGGAGGCATTACCCAACAGGCCAATATCAAGGAGGTACAGGTACGCCGCCCCCAGCGCCAGGGCGAGGCCGTACTCAACACCAACCTGTGGGATCTGATCCGCACGGGTGACATCAACCAAGATGTGCGCCTGCGAGACGGTGACACTATTTTTGTGCCCCAAGCTGTGGCCATCTCTCCTGAAGAGTCGGTGTCTATCTCCAGCGCCAACTTCTCGCCCATCGACATGCCCGTACAGGTGGTGGGCGAAGTGTCTCAGCCCGGCACCGTCACCCTACCGGCCAACGCTACCCTAAACCAGGCGATCTTAGCCGCCGGTGGCTTTCAAAACAGCCGTGCCCAAGCTGCCACTGTAGAGCTGGTCAGGCTAAACGCCAACGGCAGCGTCGAGCAGCGCACCATAGCGGTAGATCTGTCCGCCTCCGCCAACGAAACCACCAACCCCATTCTTCGACCCAACGATGTCGTCATGGTCGATCGCAATCGGGTGGCTACCGCTGGCGACACCCTCGGCCTCATCCTCAGCCCTCTGACGGCTCTCACCGCCATCTTTCGCCTCTTTGGCTTTTGAGAAAATACGACGCAAAACTTGACTATGCAACCCAGGTCAAATCAACTTCCTTTTCAGGTATTTTTGCAAAATCTACTTCGGTTTTTTAATTGTTTTACGCTATAACTTGGTTGACTCCTGGGGATCGGTACCCAAAGCAGAGGTTAAAGGCTTTACACAGTTTTCCAAAAGGCGCTCAGATGACTCACCTAGGTTAGAGCCTATTGTTTCTGCCAATTTCATGCAGTAGCTCTAGCAACACCCGAGACAAAGCATTGGCTTACCTGCGGTAGGTAGTCATTGCTGAGTCTGCTCTAGACTAACGCCCCCACGATAATCTTCATGCCCTCCTCCAACTCTTCCCTCACCAGCAGCAACGGCAACGGCAACGGCTATGGCCGTACCTCAAATAGCTATATACCCATGCCCCCGCCATCCGTTGTAGAGGCCCAAAGCGACGACTTTGACCTGGCCCAGCTGGCGAATATACTGAAGCGGCGTCTGGGTGTATTTTTGGGCGTTGCAGCTCTGTCCCTGGGTGGCTTAACCTACCGACATCTCAACCAGCCCTCGGTCTATCGCGGCAGCGCCGATCTGCTCGTAGAGCCAGTTACGGCGGTTGCCCCCATCGGATTAGGTACTGTCCTAGAAGGGTCTAGGGCAGGAAATTCTACGCTAGACTACACGAGCCAAATTCGGGTACTGCGTAGTCCTACGGTGCTAGAACCCATCACGGCCAATATTCAACAGCGCTACCCCGAGATCACCTACAGAAAGTTATTGAGTCGGCTTGGCATTGCCCAAGATGGTGACTCTAAGGTACTGCGGGTCAGCTACAGCGACGCTGACCCAGAGGTCGCAGCCTTCGTGCTCGCCCAGGTGGTAGAAGGGTTTATTGCCTACAGCGTCGACGATCGCCAGGGAGAACTGCGGCGAGGGCTGACTTTTTTAGATGAGCAGATTCAGGAGAAATGGCAGGAGGTGGCTGAGATTGAAGACAATCTCAGCCAGTTTCAAAAGGAATATGACCTGGTTAACGTCAATGCCAGCAGCGAGAGCGTCACCCAACGCGTCAACGCCATGCTGGCCAATCAGGAGGCCCTACAGGTAGAGCTGGCGTCGATGGGCTCGCTGTACGACAATCTGCAATCCCAGGTGGGTCTAGATCCCGATACGGCCATTCGGGTGGCCAACCTGAACCAGTCGCCCAACTACCAGGCTCTGCTGGAGGAGCTGCGGCAGCTCGATCAGACCATTGCCACTGAGTCGGCCCGATTTCAAGGCGATACGCCAATGATCGAAGCGCTAGACGATCGACGACAGCAGCTCCTGCCGTTGCTCAATGCCGAGGCTGAGCGGCTAGTCGGGGCCGCGGTAGACACCGATACGCTGGGCTATGAGGGCTCTGTGAGCCTGGGTCTGATGCAGCAGCTCATCGATACCGCCAACCAGATCCAGGTCATGCAAACCCAAGATCAAGCGATTGATCTGGCCGTTCAGCAGCTGCAATCGGAGATTCAGGATCTGGCGGATCTAGCTCGCTTGTACCAGCAGATTACCCGCGAGTTGTCGGTGGCCGAAAGTAGCCTCAACCAGCTGCTAGTTAGCCGTCAAGATATGCGCCTTCAGATGGCGCAGCAGGTGTCACCCTGGGAGCTGATTTCACCTTTAGACCAGGCCACTATTTTTCGCGTCAGCAACCTACCCCGCCAACTGCTGTTCAGTACTGTGGTGAGTTTATTGCTAGGAGGTACGGCGGCTCTGCTGCGCGATCGCATGGATCAGGCTTTTCACAGTGCCGAAGAGCTGGCTCAAATCACCCAGCTGCCTAACCTGGCCCTGGTGCCCAACGCCCCCAGTCTAAACAGTCAGCCACTGCTCATGGATCCAAATCTATCTATGACAGTGAGCGACATGGTCACCGCGCCAGAAAACGCCGATCGGCTCTACAGCTCCTTTAGCTTTGCCGAAGCCTTTTACTCCCTCGATGCCAACCTGCGGCTGCTCAGCTCTGACACTCCCTTGCAGGTGGTGGCCCTGACTTCGTCTGAACCGGGAGAGGGCAAGTCGACCATGTGTGCCCACCTGGCCATCGCCGCCGCCAACATGGGCCGCCGCGTCCTACTAGTCGACGGAGATCTGCGCAAACCCACCCAGCATCTGCTCTTTGGTCTGCCCAACCTAGAAGGCCTCAGCGATCTGATCACCCAAGCGGCCGAGCCTTCTCTTGACATGGTGCGCGAGATACCGGGCAACTCGAACCTACATTTGCTCTCGGCAGGCACCCGGCCACCGGCCCCAGGGCGACTGCTGTCGTCCCGCAAAATGCAGCAGGTGACCGAACAGTTTCGCAACCACTTCGATCTGGTTATCTTTGACACTCCACCCTTGGCAGGCATGATCGATGCCAAGCTGACCGCCGCCAACGTCGATGGCCTGCTGCTGGTGGTTCGCCTACAAAAATCTCTGCGGCCTGAAATTCAGCGGGTGCTAACCGATCTGGGCAATACAGTGCAGGCCCCGCTGCTGGGCGTCGTTGTCAACGGAGTGCCTCAGCGTCGCAGAAATGGAAATTACGATTACTATTACGGCTACGGTGAAGGCGATCGCAGTCAGAAACGGCGAGCCCGAGAGCTTAAAAAAAGCAGCTAGGTTCAAGCAGCAAACCGCCCAGAGCAGAAGTTGACCGGCAGCAACCACCAGGATGTGAGGAGCAAGAGTTATGGACAGTAAGTTAACACTACGTATCGGTGGGGTGCTAAGTCTGGCGGGGCTGGGGCTGCTAGCCCAGGAAGCCCAGGCCAACCCCGAATCGGCTCATCCAGAAATTGATGGGACGGTGACCCTGGCCCCTGATCCTCACCCGACTGTCATCCCCACCCCCTCAGCCCAAACCACTGCCCCCGAGACCGTTGCACCCGAAACCGCTGAGCCCCAAGCCGGCGAGCCAGCTCCTCAGCCCGTCTGGTCTTCTGGCGTCGATGAAGTGGTAATAGCAGCGGCAGCTAAGCCCGACGGTGATGCGATCGCCCCAGCCCCAGCAACACCTCCCCCATCGTCAGCAGAGAGCTCTAAACTCTACCAGGCACCTGAGATAGAAATATCTAAGCCAGGGGAGACAGGGGTCTCAGCTCAGTCAGAAAGCAGTGTAGAAGCGATCGCCCCCATCACGCCCCCAGCGATCGCCCCATCTCCCGTCGCCGCCGAGGCAGTTCCGGATCCCATCGAGCCCTCTGACTCTGGCCTAGAGCTAGTTACGGCTGAACAGCCGAGGGCGGCGATCGCCAGTGCCGCGCAGCCGCCCACCGACAGCGTGGCCGAGCCGCTGGCTGCCGCTCCCGTCGGGGCTCATCCCGCCGCCATGCGCTCTGAGGCTCAGCCTACCGCTCTCCCCGTGGTCGCAGCGACCCCTACCGGGGAAACTCATGCCGCCGCCCCATTGCCTGCCGCCTCTAGCCGTCAGCGCCCCGCCGCCGCTGACGTAGCTGCCCTCAGAGCCCGATCGCAAGCCATTGCCGCCCTATTAGGAGATGTGCGCTCTGCCTCAGGGTTAGAGGCCAGTCCCACCGCCGCCCGCCAGACAACCCAGCCACAGGCGCTCTCCTCAGGCCCCCAGCTACCGCCACTGCCCGGTCAGAGTAGCCTGCTAGCGCCCCACAACGACAGCGCGATCGCCAAACCAGCCCAAGGAGACGCAACACCCTCCCCAAACCGCCGCCTGCCCCAGTTGCCGACCTTGCCCGGCAAGACAGTTTTTCGGGCAACTCCCCAGGCGCCCAATGTAGCCCTAGCGCTGCCCACCGCCCAGCCAGCCATGACCCCAGGAGCTACCGCCCAGGCTGCCCCGGCCACGCCCCCGCCCGCAACTATTGAGCCAGAGAGCGTGCGAAACGATCTGCGCATTGCCCCGCTGACGACCACCGCCAACCCAGCCCGCACCTATGCCCCTGCCCCCAATGCCGGTATTCCCTCGGCCTTTGGTGCCCAGTGGGGAGATGTGTTTGTCAGCGCCTCCCTGGCCGGAGCCGATCGCCTGCGGCCCGAAGCTGACGGCAGTCTTTCCATGGGTTTTGGCCTCGGCGACGCCCGTCAGGCGGTGGGGGTTGAGCTGGCCTACAACCTGCTAAGCGTCCGCGACTTTGGTGCCAACGGCAGCTTTGATGTCAAGGTTCACCGAGAGGTTCACACCAGCGACCAAACCCAGGTGGCCGCCGCCGTAGGCGTCGCCAACGCCCTGCGCTACGGCTCTGATACCGCCACTACGGCAGCGAGTCTCTACGGCATTGTCACTGCTGCTCAACTGCTTCAGCCCGATCATCCATCCAATCGCTTACCGATTACGGCTTCCCTAGGATTAGGCGGTGGCAACTTTGCCGGAGACAACAGCGACGTCGGGGTGATTGCCGGGGTTGGCCTCCAGGTGCACCCACAGTTCTCCATCAACACCGCCTGGAGTGGTGTGGGGGTCAATGTCGGTGCCTCCATCGTGCCAGTATCCCAGATTCCGCTCAGCCTCAATCTGCTCTATGGCGACATCGGCAACAACACCCAGGCGGGCTCTGTGGCGGTGATCAGCATTGGCTATGGCTACAGCTCTGCCCCTCGCTTTTAGCGAGCCTGGGCCCACCGACCTCTCACCCTGATCTCAACCGCTATAAGGAGAGCATCAATGGATAACCTATCCAGCCGTTCCGCACCATACTCTATGCCACTGCTCCTCAATTCCCCAGGCCGACGATGGCAATCGTTTACTGGGCTCATGCTAGCTCTCTTGGTCGGCGGCATGGCCGTGGCCCCAGCTAGTCACAGCGGCTCTGCCCCCACCGGGGCCAGCAGTGGCGTCACCGTCAGTGGTTCGTCGATTTTGCCCCTCGGCGCTTCACCCCTGGGTAGAGAGCGCATCATTGAGTCGACCACCCCCAACGCCACCGTCAACGCCACTACCGGTGAAGTGCTGCTCAGCGCGGCGGCGCAGCAGTCGCTCAATCAGTCGGCCAGCGGCGTTTTGCAGGGGCTGCGGTCTAACCATCCAGCCTTAGCCAGCCTGCTCACCACCCCGGCCACCATTGACCTAGACAGCCCCAATCTAGCGGTGGCCTTAGAGATAATCGATGAGGCCGTTGAAGAAGAGGAAACCATTGGTGAGCTGGCCGCTCGAGCCGCCGCTGCCATCACCACTGGCCGCAGTTGCTTGCTCACCAGTGGGCAGGGTAGCTTGGGTATCGAGCCGCCCACTACCGATCCGGGCAGTACTAGCGCCGTTTTCATCCCCACGGGCGGCACCCCAGTGGTAATTCCGCTTAGCGGCAGTCGAGGTCAAATTTCCAGCGCTGCGGCCTTTCTGACCGCGGCTTTTGCCTCAGGCCTTTCGCCACAGCAGGTCAATCTGTTTACCACCTTTGCCCTGGCTGGGGTCGATCTGCAATCGCTGGTGCCGTTGTTTAATGCCACCGGTGGGCTATTGCCCTCGACCCCAGAGGGTGTTGCCGTCAACGCCACCCAGATGGAAGCAGCGATTCAAGCCTACAACAACATTTTGGCCACCAGCGATGCCGCAGCGCTGTCAGCTCTAGCCCAAAATTCAGACTTTGTCACCCTGGGGCGATCGCTTCAGCAGCTCAGAGCTGCCGTAGATCTATGACAGCCGCAGAGGTCTTAAGGCCGCTGTAGCCAAGTGTAGTTTTAACCAAAACACACTTTCAAGTAACCGTAAAGCGCAACGATTTGTATCAGCAAATACAATCGATTGAAAACCGTTTGACAGCTAACACCCTAAGCATTTGCCGGGTATTTACTCAGCGGCTAGACTCAGTCATCTAGACCCAGCAGACAGCCAAACAAGTTACAAAGTTTTGGCAAACTCTGTAATAAAGTACGGTATGCTCTTGCGTAAGCTAAAAATGCTCAGTTAATGGTGAGTTCAGCCTCGCAACTAAAGCGATTGAGCTGACTTTACTGACATAAATCAGCCTATGAGCTTCGCTTTTCCGGTCATCTGGGTGCCATGATGGGAATTATGACCATGAATAGATCATTTCAAATCACTGTCAGCAGATTACGCTACTTCGCAAGAGCCAACCCTCATCTATGCTGCGGCGAACCTAATTTTTGAAGGGGCTAGGAGGCATCATCCCGGAGACTGATTCGGCTAACTGCTAAGTGCACTAGATTTAGTAGTTAGACCTTTTGAGCTGCTACTTAGGCGGAGATTGTAGGCTGACTGTCTTGGGATAAAGCCTTTGAGCAAAATATTGATGAATGATCGGCTAAAGAACGTTTTTTAAGAAACGTTTAAACGTCGCGTTTTTGCGAGTAGATTCTGATGAGATTAGTGCATTCTGCCTCCAGTGAACCCCTGCAACTTTCAATTTTGACGCAGTTCTTTCCCCCTGACTATGCCCCCACTGGGCAGCTCATGGCTGAGCTGGCGCAGCGATTAACCCGTCAAGGCGTACAAGTGCAGGTGTTTTCGGGGCAGCCGGGCTATGCCTACGATCGCACCCTGGCCCCATCGCCCCCCCAGGAAGTGATCAATGGGGTCACCGTGCGCCGCACTCGCACTGTTCACCTCTGGCCCCAGCGCATTCGCGGGCGGGCCGTGGGGGGTGTGCTCTACTGTCTGCGATCGCTGATCAAGCTGATTCCTGCTGCGCGCCGGGGCGATTTGCTGCTGGTCACCACCGAGCCTCCCTACCTGCCGATTTTGGCCTACCTGCTCCATCTGCTCTTCAGACAGCCCTACCTGTGCGTGGTGTACGACCTCTACCCCGAGGTGGCGATCGCCCTGGGGGTTGTATCTGAAAACCATGCCCTGGCCAAACTGTGGCGATCGCTCAACCGGCTCACCTGGCGTCATGCTGAGGGCATCGTTGTGCTCAGTCAAACCATGGAGCCGCACATCCTGGCCCAGTGTCCTGAGGTCGCCTCCAAGGTCACCGTCATCCACAACTGGGCCGACCCCGATTTGATTGCCCCACGCCCCAAGGCCGACAACTGGTTTGCCCAAAAGCACGGGCTCGACCAGGTGTTTACCGTGCTCTACTCGGGCAACATGGGGCGCTGCCACGACCTCGACACCATTTTGGCCGCAGCCCTAGAGCTGCGCCAAGACCCCGTGCAATTTGTCTTTGTGGGAGCCGGGGCCAAGCGTCAGCCCAGCATCGACTGGGTGCAGGCCCAGGGGCTAACCAACTGTCTGTTTTTGCCCTATCAGCCCAAGGAGACGCTGCCCTTTTCGCTGACCGCCTGCGACCTCAGCCTGGTTAGCCTGGTCGAGGGGGTAGAAGGCCTGGTGGTACCAAGCAAACTGTACGGCAGTCTGGCGGCGGGTCGGCCAGTGGCGGCCATCTGCGAAGCTCACTCTTACTTGCGATCGCTGCTTCGAGACGGCGGCTTTGGCCAGGCCTTTGACAATGGGGATGGGCTAGGCCTAGCTGCCTTTATTCGTCAGCTCATAGTCAACCCCACCCTCGCCGCCCGCATGGGTGCCCAAGGCAGAGACTACATGGAGAAAAAATTTACCCCCGATCACTGCGCCCGGCGATATTTTGAAGTGGTAGACCGCTGCGTACCAGCCGCCCAGCGGCAGCCGACCTATCTGAGTAAGCCGCCCACGGCTTCGTCTCGGCCTTAGGCCCTTTAAATATTTTCTACGCTCAACTTCAAACTAGTTGTTTCACTCTCCCAACCCAACGTGACTGAACGACGCCAGCGCAACCGCAACCGCTCTAAACGACGGGCTATCTACTGCCCTCTCCACAATGACTATATGGAGAGCGTCAGCCAAAAGCACGCCCTCTACGCCAGTAGCGCCGAACACCTTCAGCAGCGCGGTCTGAGTCGCAGGCGCGCCCTTACGGCCATAGCGGGCTATGCCGGGGTGGTGCCGCTGACCGGCGAATGGCTAGAGGCCTTTTGGTGTGACCACTGCCAAGAGAACCGGTGGTACCACGTGCGCAAGCTTGAGACAAATCAGTATGTCGTCACCCCGGCTCCCCAGGCGCTCTGGATGCAGGCCACCGGGGTGATTTTGCCGACGGGCAACCCCTCGGCTAGCGAGTTTACCCGCCGCCAGGCTCGGCAAACCCAGTTCAACGGCATCAAAGACTTTCGGCGTATTGGGTAAGACTCTAGCAACTACCTATGACTACTTCGATTCCAGCTATCGCTATTACTAGTTCAAGACCATGGGATGCTGACGGTGGTCTCAGCCGCGAGTTGCAGCTGCTACTAACTTGTGCTCGGCTAGAGCTTAACCCTTTCCAAACTCAGCAGCTACGTCATCTCTGTGGTGAAATCGTGGATTGGTCAGCCCTGGCAA
Source organism: Pseudanabaena sp. PCC 9330 (assembly GCF_055795045.1). Lineage (NCBI taxonomy): Bacteria > Bacillati > Cyanobacteriota > Cyanophyceae > Pseudanabaenales > Pseudanabaenaceae > Pseudanabaena > Pseudanabaena sp. PCC 9330. The sequence continues at coordinate 20,066 of NZ_JAYFES010000081.1, forward strand.
AACTGGCGGATCACCACTTTATTTTGCCTCTGGTCTATCGCCATTTGACGACCAGTGCTCGTGAGGCTGTGCCTGAATCAGTGCTGACCTCTCTGCATCCTTTCTGCCAGCGCCGTGTGATCGCGATTATGGGGCTGGTTGCCGATCAGCAGCGCCTAGTAGAGCAGGTGCTACAACCCTTAGAGATACCTTACCTGCTGTTTAAGGGGCCGAGCCTCGCTTGTCGCTACTACGGAGAGGTAGGGCTGCGTCAGTGCCGCGATGTTGACGTGCTGATTGCCCCAGATCGTTTATTTGAAGTGGCTGAAACGTTACTTACTCATGGCTATCGCTTAGATCCCGGCCCCTTGGCTGAACGCTATTCGCAAGGGTTAAACCCTGAGGATCTCAGGGCTGCTTGTCGGTACCTCAACGTTGTCACGCTAATCTCCCCTAGAGGCACCCGCTTTGAGCTACATCGATTGCTAGACAGCAACGGCTATATTTTTAGTGGTCACAATCTCTTTGCTAGGGCCGAGACGTTTCAAATTAATAGCGTGAGTTGCCAGGTGATGTGTACCTCGACGCTGTTTACTTACATTTGTTACCACCACTCCCGGCATCAGTGGTCGCGACTGCACTGGCTGGCTGATCTCGATGCGCTGCAACGGCACCCTAGTTTTGACCTCGAAGCAATTCAAAAATTTGCTGAGCCTTTGGGTTTATGGCCTACAGTGAAAGCATCTCTGAGTCTTCACCAAGCCTGTAGTGAATCAAATCCCCATGAGGTGACGCTGCAAACTCCCCAAGCTCAATCCATGCGCGATGCCTGTCTCCGCATGATTACCGCCAAACCCGAGGATGAGGCGGCGCTAATGAAAGAGCGGGCTACCCCAGACTTTAATTTTTCTTGGCAAATTCGCTTTCGGTATCTATGCCACTTAGCATTTCTGCATGTTCGCCCCACATATGCTGACTATAAGGCATGGCCACTACCCATGGTGCTGCATCCGATCTATTATCTAACTCGACCTGTGCGGTTAGTCTGGCGACAAATATCCAGGTGAGACAAAAGCTATTCTTCTAAGTCCTAATGTACATTTATAAAATTTACGGTCTAGTCATAGCCTCTGAACTTGTGCTACCCGAGTTGCTACTTATAGAGGGAGCCAAGGCGGCGGATGTGACCATTAGTCTCAAGCCATTGCCAGAAACGCTAGAAAATGCTGATTCTCCCTACAAAGGCGCTTATTTTCAGGCCGGGGAGGAGACTTGTCAGTTTTTAGCTCAGGGCATTGCCCGCTATCGCATTGAGCAGGGCTGTCGCATTTTTATTGATCGTAATGTCTCACCCGTGTCAGAGCTAGAAGCCACCGACAGCGCCATACGCCTATATTTATTAGGTACAGCGTTAGGTGCATTACTGCATCAGCGTCAATGGTTACCGTTGCATATTAGCGCGCTAGCTACTCCTTCTGGCGTATGGGCGTTTACTGGTCCATCTGGTGCAGGCAAATCGACTCTGGCAGCCTGGTTAAACCACAGCCAAAACTGGCCCCTCATCAGCGATGATGTGGCAGTACTGAAACCAAAAGATGACTTACCCTATCTGTATTCTGGCCCACCAAGACTGAAGCTATGGCAGGATGCTCTGAGCGCGATCGGCATTGAAAAAACTGGTTTAACTCAGGACTTGACCCGCATGGACAAATACCATTTGTACTCACACCAAAAGTTTCAGCAGCAGCCACAGCCCTTGAAAGCGTTGGTCATACTAGATCGAGCGAATGAAGGGGAACCTGCCAACCTAGACTTGATGCAGGGAATGGAAGCCTTTAAAGCCGTGATGGAGTCGATTTATCGTCCAGAGTTGGGCATGCAGCTTAACGATCGCGAACAGTTATTTGCTCAGAGCGCTGGACTGGGGAGAAAAATTACAGTATACCGCTATCGGCGACCGTGGGCCTTAGCCTCAATCGATGCAAATTTACAGCCTCTGATGCAGCAGATGCAACATCCAGTAAGGCTCGAAGAAAAAGTGATAACCCAAACATCTCAGACCTTTACAATGCCGTAGTCTATGGTAACGCTAAGGATTGGCGAATAACTTAGGGGCAACGAAACAGCCGACTACCGTGTAATAACCAAAGCTGCTGCCACCGGTTACCTGTACTCGCCCCGCCGTAACCCAGGCATGAGCTTTAAACTCGCTAGTTTTAGGGTCTCGCATCAAGCCAAAATATAGGGCATAAGGTACACTATATAGTTTTAACAATAGACATGCAACCACAGCCTGGGGAAAGCAATTCGAGTCCCAGGGGGTGTAGCGAGCTGCCACTTTAACAACCCGACTAATTTGATCAGCACGCATTTGCTGACCAGACTCTAGCAGGGGCACCTGAGATTTAAGCCCAACAGTCTTACCTAGGTAGGTCACCAATTGCCGAAAAGGCACTATAAATATTGCCGTTTTGCTAATGCCCAACAAAACCCATACTGAGACAAACCACAGACGGGTGAAACGTGGCTGTCTAAAAAAACTACGGGTTTTGCGTTGAAGTACCTGCACAATGCTAATTAAGCGACTGATACTAGACCTAGCTGGAGCAACTCTTCAACAAAAGTCTGAATATCGGCTTGGCAGGTGGTTTCATCTACGGCAAACTCAGCACAAATATGGCGAGTTATGTCTTCTATGGAGATGGGCCCAACTAGCATTTCCCACACTTGAGGGCCGACTCCAGTAATGCCGTAGTACTCTCCTTGGTCAACGCTCATCATCACGAGATCGTTGTCTATACTGGCGGCAATTAAATCTTGATTGCGCCTAACTAAGGTCTCAGGTGTCAAATCGACCATAGGACTTCACTCAAAGCATCCATAGCATTATAGTAAAAAGCACACAGGAAAGTTGAGCAACGTATCTGTGAGGAATTGCATAATGCCAACACCCTCAAAGGGTAATTTATTATACGGTTAATCCCTTAGATCCGGAAGAGTCCATTGAATTTTCGTGTAGCCCGATTGCCAACTCACTAACATCCGCAGAGGCTGAGTCAGATCAGGGCCATAGCCCGGAACGGATAGATAAAATGATGTCCTCCAACTTCCCTGTGCTGTAGTTGATCCAGCAAGATTGGAGACCGTGTATCCAAAACCCAAATCGGCCTGAAAACCAAGCAAAAAAGCATTTGCCCCTGGAGTCGCTGGCCACTCTACCTCCGCACTATAAGTATAAGTTTGATTGGGGAAGGTAATCTTTGGCAGCAGAATATCAGCACCGCACACAAATTTGGCTACTTGCGCTGGATTGATCTCCTTCCTTACTAATCCTGAATCGCTATGCATATGCTCTAACCATTGAAAATCAATCCCATAGCTTTCGGTCCACTGCTGGCATACCTCAGGCTGATACACCAAGTGCCCAACCCGATCAGACGGGAGCTGAATAGGCTGCAAAATGGGCTGTAGCGTATTGGGTATGAAAATAGCATTGGATGTTGCAAACCGGTTTGCAGCATCGGCAAAGACAGGCAAAATGTTTTCATCAAAAAGATCGTCGCCAATAATCTCGCCGACCACGATCGTGGCCTGCTCTGGCAGGGTGACGAGGGTGGATTTTTCTTGCAGCACTGTAACCCGACTCTGCAACTGGTTTGCCTTTATACCGGCGTCTGCCACAGCAGCCATCGCTGACATCTCGAGGGCATAGACCTGCCGAGCACCAGCGAAACCCGCTGCAAGAGCTAAAACTCCGGTGCCTGTTCCAATATCAACCACCACATCGTCAGGTTTTACCGCAGCGCGTATCGCGTTCAAAAAAGCAGCGGTGCGTGCTTCGTCGTTAAGCATAGCAATATGCGGTGAAGCCATGGCAAAACCAACAGGCTCCTGCACTTTGACCTTGCTGGTTGTCCCCTCCTCAACCAATGCACCGGCCTGAATTAAACCACGAATTGTTTCCATAGTGGCAACCCAGGCAAGGGCTGACCGATGGCGGTTTGTGGAATATTGAGCCACATCGCGAGGGCTCTGAGGCGTCGTAAACTGATCTAAAACCCAGAGGGCATCAGGTACATTAACCCATCCACTCCAAGGGGTCTTGATCTCAAGATCTCCGTCACTCCGGCGCTCTAGCGTAAACTCTTGAGCCTGCACATAGCGAGCATTCCAGAGAGAGTTCGTCTTACTCCGGTTGACTGAATCCTGTGTGCTCATTCCTTTAACCTCGAGATAAATTAGCCAGTATTGCTAGATATCTGAAAAGTTCGAAGGTTGACAAGTTAGTGGCGTCGAACCTTTTGCCTGCCCACCATTTAACCCTAAATATAAAAGCTACTCTGTTTAAATCTGAGTGCACACTCATTAAAAAACCCACATACCAAACAGATTAGGCACGTGGGCAGAGCTTCCAAAAAAGCTCACTTTGATAAAAGTAGCGTGACTCAGCTAAGAACCGGGATCTGGCACAAATTCCTCGGGAATTGTCGTGAGAAATGTTAGGTTGGAAGCATCCGCCCGGGGCTGAATCTTCACCTCTTTGCAAATCTCTGCTGGAGTACCTAGCCGAATAATGGCAGGAGTGACGTACTTACTACGATTATCAGCTTGGTCGACACTTGCTTCAAAGTCAACAAAATTTGACATACCTACAGCCTCACAAGTTTAAAGAAATAACTTCTTAGTAGCAACACGCAAATCTTCACTTAATGACAAAACGCATGAGGGCAATAGCGAACAATGACTTGACGACACACCCTGAGCTTTGCACCAGTAAAATTGATATGTGCTGCAGCTGAAGCAAACAACACTTTTTCACCGATCTAAAAATAGCCAGACTTTAAATAGATCTAGCACAATTAAAATCATACTCTATGAAGGCACTAACGGACAACCCCCACAGTAATTTTTGGCGATAGATTTGGGTATTTTTGCGCTTTTCCCAGCCTGTTTCAGGCCATTCGTCAATTGCTTGCAGCAGGGCTCCTAGATCTACGTAATCATTGGCGCTACTGTGAGCCATCAGGCGGGTTAATTCTGCGCGGATCTGGGGCAGCGATTGACCGACAGTTTTATACCAATCCGCCGCTTGGAGCCCTTTGGTACGGCTATTTAAGATCTCAGGGGGCAGCACATTGCCCATGAGCCGATGCAGCAACCAGCGAGACTGGCCCCTATGCTGGTATTGCGACTCTGGTATAGATAGACAAAATTCAACCAGGCGGCGATCGGCGGTTGGGTCACGACGTTCTACTCCCATAGTGTTGATAGCCACAGTGTAGCCGCCTGTTTCCATCAGCGTGAATGCCGCCGCCCGCATGGCTCTGCCATCGGCCCAGGGAGAATAGCTACTATTGCGGATGATGCGCTCGGCCCGTTCGGCCGTACCCATACGAGCGACAAAAGCCGGGTGAATGGGTGAGTAATCTGTGGGTTGCAAACCATACTTAGGCGGTTTTGGGGCTGTTATTTGTCGAATCGTGCGCATGTAGGGATTGAATGCCTGCCGCAGCCAATGCCGCCTACGAATATGTGGGTTCTGACGTTTTAGACCTTGAATTTCTTGCCACAGTGTCAGCCATCGGCCCCGACCTAGGAGCATTGGTAAATACATATCACCTTTGTAAGAAATGGTGACATTACCTGCTGCGCCTGCCAACAAAACTTTGGCACCCCGCTGGGCTGCATTGGCCTGAATGGCCCGAGTCCAGGCTATATCTAGGCTACTTAAACATGGATGATTTAGGTCTTCGACATCTTGTCGGATACGCTCGAGCAATGTGATCTCAGAGCGAATTTCAGGACGAATCAGGATATGCTCAATATTGTCAAATCGTGTGGCTAATGCCTGCGCACCGGTTGCTTCGTCAATGTGATAACCCTTGGGAGCAGGCCCAGCAAGCCCTTCGCGAGGCACGGCGGTATAGGCCAGCAGTTTTTCATGGCGGGCGGCCAGCTGTTGGGCGGCAACGGCAGTCACGGTGCTGCTATCAAAGCCAGAACTTAACTCGGTTGCGATCAATCCACAGGATCGCAACCGACAGGCCACTGCCCGGTCTAAATGCTCCCGCAACGCCTCTACATAGTCGTCGTCCTTAGCAAATTTAATAGTGCGAGTTGGGTCAAACTGATAGTAGTGGTGGGTAGTGATCTGCCCATGATCTAGCACTAGCATTTGCCCTGGCTCAAGTCGATAGACACTTTGGAAGTAGGTCTCTGCCCCAGGGATAGGCAGCCGGCACAGGTAATCGTGCAAACGTTCTTCATTCAGTATTTTGGGTATGCCTGGTACTGTGAAGAGAGCCTTGGGCATAGTGGCAAAGGCAAAGAAATTGGGGTGCTTGTGCCAAAATAGGGGGCGCACACCGAGGGCATCACGCGTCAGCCAGAGGCGGCGGCGGGGTGCCTGCCAGCAGGCGAGGGCAAAGTCTCCGAGTAGGTGCTCGACGGCCTGGGTATCCCACTTGAGGTAGGCGCGTAGCACAAGATCGCTGTCGGCCATTGAGGTGGCTTCGGCGGCGGCTAACCCCAGGGCAAGGGTTAGTTCATCACGGTTATCGAGGCGGCCGTCAAAGACTAGTGTGGTACCAGAGGCGGCGTGGGCTAGGGGTTGACTATCTAGATGGTCTTCTGGGGTGGTGCGCAGTAGGGTATGCACCATAGCTACCGAGCCATGGTTACAGTAACTTTGTGTATCTTGACCATAGGGCGTTAGAGCTATTTTCATCCGGTCTACGATCGCCTGATCTACCGGACGGTCATCGAGTTGAATTAGGCCTGCGATCGCACTCATGGGGGCTACTGCACTTGGATAGAGTTTAGTTAGAATCGTCTACGTAGCGAATAAAGGCACCGACAGATAGCCCTCGCAGCAGTTTGAGCCGATAGGTTTGCTCATTTTCGCGGCCTTCCCAGCCAGATTTGGGCCAGTCTTCTAGAGACTGCTTTAGATTTTCTAGATCTAGGTAGTTGCTAGCACTTCTATGAGCCATAAGTTCGGTCAACTCTTCTCGTAAGTTAGGCAATGCCTGTTCTACAGACTCGTACCAATCAGCGGCCTGCAGTCCCTTGGTGCGGCATTTCAAAATTTCAGGCGGGAGCAGATTGCCCATCAGTCGGCGCAATAACCAGCGAGATTGGCCTCGATGCCAGTACTGAGCCTCGGGAATGGCGAGGCAAAATTCAACCAGGCGGCGATCGGCGGTGGAATCGCGGAGGTCTAGCCCGATGATGTTGGCGGCGGCAAAATGATCGCCATTGTCCAGATAAGTCAGGGCTGAGATCCGTTGGGCTCGGCTGTTAGTCTTAGGTGTGAAGGAAAAGTCATGACCGCTGCTTCGAGCCCTGTTTGAGGTGCCCATGCGGATCATAAATGCGGCGTCAATCGGCGCATAGTCGGTCAGATTCCACCCTCGGCCTCGACGCTTTTCAAGGGCAGCCCAAACGGGAGCGGGGAGATAGGGAGAGAGTAGATAGGACAATAACCAGCGCCAGGTCATTTTAGGGTATCGGCGCTTGAGGGCCTTAATCTCTCGCCCCAGGGTGATCCATTGCCCACGACCCAGCAGCGATACCATATACTCCGAACCGTCGTAGGAGATGGTGTTGTTGCCCATCGCGCCATTGAGCAGTACCTTGGCACCCCGCTGGACGGCGTCGGTCTGGATGGCGTTCATCCAGACCATGTTGCAGCAGTTGAGGGGAGCTCGATCTAAGCGTTCAACGTTTTCTTTAAGGTGCTCCATCGGTGACGAGCCATCGGAGGGAATGAGAATGTGCTCGATGTTCTCAAATCGTGCGGCCAAAGCCTTGGCCCCTGGCCCTTCGTCGCCATGGTGGCCCTTGGGCACTGGCCCCCTAAAGCTTTCCCGAGGTACCGCCGTAAAGGCTAGCAACCGCCCCTGCTGGGCAGCTAATTGGCGGGCTGCGATCGCCGTCACGGTGCTGCTGTCAAAGCCAGAGCTCAATTCTGAGGCTACCCGCCCGCTGGAGCGCAGGCGGCAGGCTACTGCCCGTTCGAGATGCTCCCCAAAGGCCTCTACATAATCGTTATCACTGGGTAGTTGGATGGTGCGATCGGGGTCAAATCGATAGTAGTACTGGGTCGTGTTATGACCGTTTTCGAGCACGAGTCTTTGGCCTGGTTCAACGCGGTAGACATCTTTAAAGAAGGACTGCGGCCCGGTCATGGGCATGAGGCAGAGATAGTCGTGCAGGCGTTCTTCGCACAAAGCCCTAGGGATACCCGGAATGGCAAACAGCGCCTTGGGCATGGTGGCGAAGGCAAAAAAATCACCCTGTTGATGCCAGAACAGCGGCCTCACCCCCAGGGGATCGCGGGCTAACCACAGGCGGCGATGGGGCGCCTGCCAGCAAGCCAGAGAAAAGTCGCCTAGCAGGTGTTCAACAGCTTGGGTTTCCCAGCGTAGACAAGCACGTAGCACGAGGTCGCTGTCAGCCATCAATGCTATTTCTGCAGCGGTCAGACCAAGGCTGTGGGCTAGTTCTGCGCGGTTATCAATACGACCGTCAAATACAAGAGTAGTGCCACTGGCGGCATGTACCAGGGGTTGACGATCAAAGCTATCTTCTGGAGTGGTGCGTAGTAGTGTACGCACCATGGCAACAGTGCCTTGATGGCTGTGCTGCTGGGTGTCTTTGCCGTAGGGAGTTAAGATCGCCCCCATACGATCTAGGGTGGCTCGGTCTACCGAGTGACCATCAAATCGAATGATCCCTGCAATAGCGCTCATATTTTGTGTGCTCTGGAGTAGGTTTGGGTGAGTAGATCTCCCAAACGGTCAAACAACGTTTCTGCGATCGCATCGGGGCGGCGCACTGCCACCGCCTGACGATAATATCGCCCCACATCCTGACCAGTGCCAATGGCGATCAGCTGTATGGGGCTGGCTTCGACCTCAGCAATCACTGCCCGCAAATGATTTTCTAGCAGACCACGGCCATTGGCCTGGGCCGTCGCTTCATCATAGGGTGCACCGTCAGACAAAACCATCAATATTTTGCGCGACTGGGGCCGCACTATGAGACGGCGAGCAGCCCAGTATAGAGCCTCTCCATCAATGTTTTCATGGCCAAAGCCCTGACGGAGCAAAAGACCCAGTTGTGGACGAGCCCGCCGCCAGGGTTGCTCCGCAGTTTTATAAACAATATGGCGCAGGGCATTGAGTCGCCCGGGTGCCGTAGGACAACCCAGCTGTTGCCATCGCTGGCGGATTGGGTTGTCAGCCCCGAAGCAGGTGGTATAACCCAGGACTTCACAGCGCACCTGGCATAGCTCTAGAGTGTGAACCATTAGGTCAATAGCAAGCACGGCTAGGCGCTGGGCGGTGCCGCGCATCGACCCGGACTGATCGACCAGCAGGGTCACACAGGCCTCGGGAACAGGAGCTTCGTCTTCTACCCGGAAGACATTGTGGCTGGGGTTGCTGCCCACCAATCGCGCTAGTCGGCGATTATCCAAACGTCCGTCGTCTTGGTCAAACGACCAATGCCGTAGACGAGACGCTAGCAGTCGCCGCTGCAAACGATGGGCCAACTGGCGCATTTGGCGGCAATCGAGGTCATGCAGTGCCCGCAGGGCCTCGGCATCCTCAGGCTGGTACCAGTGAGATGCCGGGTGTACTTGATCCCATCCGGTACTGAATACGCCATAGCCTGGAAAACTATCCACAGTAGGGTTGGGTCGATATTGCCCATCTGAACACTCGTTCTTAGCATCTGGATCTTCTTCGTCGGAGGCTGAGTCCCCCTCCGGGGTAGCGCTGTCGTCAGAAGGAATTGGGCTCTGAACGATTGGGCTGGGTAGATCAGCACTGTAGTAATTAGCCAGAGTAGTAATCAATGGATGGAGGGCCTCAGCAAATCGCGCTCCATCCTGCATTAAGAGACTTGCCGATCGCAGCGCTTCACCAATATCGAGATCGCTCCATGGCAAGGGCCGGGGTTTAATCAGAATCAATGGCTGCCAAGGCCAGCGTAAACCTAGCCAGCGAGGATGAGACGCAGCCTTGCCTCGGCTCATGTGCTGGGCAAAGTGAATAGCGACTTGAGTCTGACCGTTAAACATCTGACGAGCAGCCTGGTACAGGTGAGCCATTGCCGGGTTGTCGGGCGACAATACCTCTAAATTGCTAAGATTCCTAGCTATACCGGGCAGATGCTGGCTAGCCAGCGACTCAACTCTAGCCCGCTCTAAGGTGGCATACCAAACCCATTCCGCCATACTAAACTGGGCATCTACTGCTGGGTCATGCCAGCGTTGCCAGGCAGCTTGGACATCGGCCTCGCCGCGGCTAAGGGCGATCGTCCCTAGGGGTGCTATGGGTTCCAGTACCTTTACCGAGGGACGGCCTTGGCTATAGGCCCGGCCCCAAGCACTCATTACCTTTTGAACTCGATAGCAGTCAACATCAGTAGGAAGCTGAAACATAGGGATCTGGGACTAGCTCAGTATCAAAACAACGTTGAAAGAACTCTGCCACCAGGGGCCGCTCGGTCTCATCGCAACGGTTCAAAAAAGCCAACCGAAATGCCTCGGTTGGATCACTCAATAAGTTAATGTTCTCTCCCCAGGTGATGAGCGTACGCAGAGAAATTAAAGACGATAAATCTTGCTGTTGAAAGGCCTGGCGGCAAAGTTCAGCCAAGGCCACCATACGTTTGATTAAATCGGCCTCTAGGTTGGGCAACCGGACTTGCAAAATCGTCTGTTCTTGTTCTGCGGGCATGTAAGACAGCTCAGCGACCACATGCCAACGATCCATCTGGGCTTGGTTGAGCGCTTGGGTGCCAACATACAAGCCAGAGGAATCGCCCTGACCCGCCGTGTTAGCAGTAGCAAACAGGCGAAAGGCAGGATGTGGCACGATTACCCGGTTCTGATCCAACAACGTTAACCGCCCTTGAGACTCAAGCAAACGCTGAATGACAAACATCACATCTGGACGCCCGGCGTCATACTCATCGAACACCAAGGCTACAGGATGCTCTAAAGCCCAGACCAAAATGCCAGGAATGAACTCAGTTACCTGTTGACCGTCGCGCAGCACGACCATATCGCGGCCAATTAAATCAGCTCGGGTCACATGACCATCTAGATTGACGCGAATACAGGGCCAATTTAGCCGTGCCGCCACCTGCTCTATGTGAGAAGACTTGCCGCTACCGTGGGGGCCGTGGAGGTAAACTCGACGGTTGTGGGCGAAGCCCATAAGTATAGCCCGAACAACCCCTGGCACAAAGCAAAAAGCTAGATCTTTTTCTGGCACGTGAGCCTCGGCTAAGCTGAAGGCTGGCACAGGCCAAGGAGTTTCAACCCCAAAAGCCTGCTCTGGATTGCATAGGGTGTTAGGAATTGAAATAGCTTCAGTCATGAGCTCAGCATGTACTTATGGACCTTGTACACTTTAAAATTCATCGATTTGGCCCTCGCGACCTAGCCGCTCAAAAATATTGCCCTTGAACAAGCCTCTGTCAAGCCTTGCCAAAATCACGGCTCCGGTTAAGAGCCTGCACCGCATTCTGCCTTTGCTATGGCAGAGCACTCCACTATGGACCATTGTTACCACTGGCCTAATAGTAAGCGAGGTAGCCTTTAGTGTACTAGCCCTGTTCTTGGTTAAACAGCTAGTGGACGTACTCACCAGCAGCCTGGGGGCAGACGTCGCTGATCTCTCCGGGGCGTTGACCTACGTCGCTCTAGCTGGGGGGGCGACCCTGAGCTATTTAGTAGCCAAATCTTTAGCGACTCTAGCCCGCTCAATCCAGGGGCAAATTGTTGCTGACCACGTGGACGAATTAATTCATGCCAAAGCAGTGGAGGCTGATCTGGCCTTTTATGAAAGTCCTCGCTACTTTGATACTCTGCAGCGGGCTAGGGAAGCAGGCTCCATGCGCCCGTCTGGAGTATCTAACAACCTACTAGATTTAGGTCATAACGGCTTCATGCTATTAGCCATTGGTGGACTGCTAGTTTCTATTCACTGGCTGCTACTACCGGTACTGTTGATAGGAGTAATCCCTGGTCTTTTGGTACGGCTACACTTTACTCAAGTGATGTACAAGTGGCAGCGACACCGTACCCAGATGTATCGAAAGGCCGCCTATCTGAGTGGTCTTATCACCACTGATTTCTATGCCAAAGAAGTGCGTCTAAACCAACTAGGCAATTACCTCCAGGGGGTTCATCAATCAATAAAAGTGCTGATCCGCCAGGAAAATATAAAAATTAGCCAACGGCGCACTGGAGTAGAGTTGATAATAGCCTTGGTAGGCACCCTGGCCCTATTCTTATCCTTAGCTTACCTGGCCTGGCAAACGTCTCTGGGGCTGCTTTCCGTAGGAGATTTGGTATTATTCTTGCTGATATTTCAGCGAGGGCAGGGAACCATACAGTCTCTGCTAAGCAACATTTCAAGAATTTATGAAGATCATCTGTACATTGGCCAACTGTTTGAGTTTTTAGATATACAGCCCGCCTTATCGCAGCCGGCTAAGCCTCTGCCTGTACCCCCAAGCATGATGAAAGGGGTGGCTATGGAAAATGTGACATTTCAATATCCCGGCTCTCCAAGAGTAGCTTTGCGAGATATCTCTTTAACTATTGCTCCAGGGCAGGTGATTGCGTTAGTAGGGGCCAATGGCTCAGGAAAAACGACCTTAATTAAGGTGCTATGCCGTCTCTATGATCCCACTCAGGGCAATGTCCAGCTTGATGGTATTGACGTGAGGCAGTTCGACCTAGACGACTACCGTCGAGCATTTAGCGTAATTTTCCAAGACTATGCCAAGTACTCTTTAACGGTGCGAGACAATATTCGATTTGGGGATATTTCTTTACCAGAAAATTCCCCAGCTATTCTTCAGGCGGCTGTAACATCGGGTGCTGACGAATTTATTCGCCAGCTGCGCTACGGCTACGACACTCAGCTGAGCCGTACCTTTGACGACGGGGAAGAGTTGAGCATTGGCCAATGGCAAAAAATTGCCCTGGCCCGCGCTTTTTTGCATCGGTCTCAGGTGGTGGTGCTCGATGAGCCCACCAGTGCTTTAGATGCCAATGCCGAGTTTGAGCTGTTTCAGAACTTTCGCGATCGCATTGCCCACCGAGCCGCCGTCGTCATCAGCCATCGCCTCTCCACCGTGCGCCAGGCCGACTATATCTATGTGCTCGATCAGGGGCAAATTGCTGAGGCGGGCACTCACGATGACCTGATGCATCACAACGGCATTTACAAACGTATGTTTGAGCGTCAGGGGTTCTATTATCAAGACTCAATTCCTCCAGTCGCCGAGCCCTAGAGGATTCAACGTTAGACCCAAAACGCTCAACGTAAGCAGATGATCACAACCTCAGCCCTCAGCCCCTTGATCGATCAGTTCACTGCTCTGGGAGAACAGGTCGCAACCCAGTATCGACGCTGTAACTACAACGAAGCTGACCTGCCCGCCATTGCCGCCGAGGCCCTGGTATTGTTTGACGGTGAGTTTACCTTTGATGCCGCCGCCATTGCGGCCTTTTTCGTTACCACCTCCATTCCCCAACAGCCGGGGTCGCGCTTTAGCGATTTACCTGTCACGGTTTTTCGTCATCGAGAGTTTTATATCGAAATCTTGATCTGGACTAAATCTACTACGGCAGTACACCAGCACGGCTTTAGCGGTGCCTTTAAGGTACTTCAGGGATCTAGCATCCATACTACCTTTGACTTTCAGCCCCAGCGAGAGATCAGCCCTAACTGCATCCTCGGTGCTGTCACCCCGCAACATACTGAATACCTGCCAAAAGGCTCTGTTCGGCAAATTCAGCCGGGGTCAGAGGGTTTAATCCACAGCCTGTACCACCTTGACAATCCCTCTCTTACTCTAGTGGTTCGCAGCCATGGCCATAAAAAACACCAGCCGCAGTACACTTACTACCGACCCTACTTTGCCATCGATCAGTTTCAGCTTGAAAAAGATGAGCTAGTGGTGATGCACACCAAGCTGCTGCATGCCGCCAATCAGCTCGACCGAGACAGCATGATAGGGGTCTGGCTAGACCACATTGCACAGTTCGACTTTCCACGACTGACCTACCTCTTTTGGAGAAACCTAGGCTATTTTCAGAATGAGACCGAGCGACAGACCTTTCTTGACAAAGCCAGGCAGACCCACGGCGACCTGGTGGACTCGCTACAAGAGGCAGCCCAGTTCAAAGAAAAGCTGGATCATATCAGTCAGTCAAGAACCGTTTTGTCAGATCCAGATCTCCGCTACTTTTTGGCTCTGCTGATGAATGCTAAAGACAAAGCAGCCCTAATGGACATGGTCAAAGTACGCTACCCCGACCAAGACCCGCTAGAGTGCTGCGCCCGCTGGCTGGCCCGTCTAAGCGAGGGCAAGACCGACACCGCCCTGCGGCTAACTCAGATCGTGCAGCAGGCCAATGTGGGGGCACTGCACCTAGGCCGAAAACTGGGGGTGGCTCTTCCCCCCAATGTCGCCAACGAGCAAGCAGCAGCTCTTTTCCTATCTTTTATTCGCCACGGCAACCCGGCCAGCGATGTCGCGGCTCACTTTCCCGATATCGACGCGATCGACCTCCAGCGGTTCTTTGATCGCCTAGGCGATCTTGAAGAGATAGGGTGCCTGCGTTAAGGCCAGCCCTGGGCCCTCAAGTAATGCCCTGGAGAGAATCGTCAGATTACCCTGAGGGGGGTCACAAAAGCTCAGGGTCAATATAAGATGGGGGCGTCTAACCCAGCGGGCTATGTGCCGCCCAGTCAAAACCCCTACATAATCTGTGAAACCCTCTCTGGAGCGGGCTTTGATGGTCATTGTGATCTCAGTTCCTCCTACCGTAGCCCTGGTGCTGACCAACTGGGGCCGTACAACAGAATTACTGTGTCTTAGCTCACGTCTGGGTCGGTTAGGCTAGGGTTACCTTGTGGTGTACCTCATCTGTAATCCAGGGCAAATCATGGCTGATACACTCTACGATCGCGATTTTTACTCCTGGGTGCAACAACAATCTGGTCTGCTCCGCCAGAGGCAGCTCAATCAGCTCGACGTGTCTCACCTGATTGAAGAGCTAGATGACTTGGGCAATCGCCACTACGACCAGCTTGAATCTCACTGGATGCAGTTGACGGCCCACTTGCTTAAATGGCAGGTGCAGCCTTGGACGCAAACCAATAGCTGGCGAGCCACCACTCGATTGCAGCGTACCGCGATCGCCAAGCTGCTGCGCCGTAACCCCGGCTTAAAACCTCGATTAGACGAGGCCATGGCTGAGAGCTGGCTAGAAGCTCGCGATCTGGCGATCGCTGAAACCGACATCCCCGATGATCAGTTTCCCGAGAGCTGCCCCTTCACCGTGGAGCAGGTAATCGGCCCCGACTTTTGGCCCCAGCTTAAGGCTATGGACATTAAGCTAAAATCAGAGGCCACCAACGGCCCAACCGCCACGGAAGAACTGCTTGAACTGCGCCACTACATTGAGGCAAAAAACTACGACCAAGCCTTGAGAGATAACGTAGATTCTGTCCAGATTTTGGCTCAAGCGCTGGGCCTAGTTCAGCCCGATGTAGGTATCCACCATGACCAAGCTCAAAATTAAGCGACGGCCAGCCTCTACAGCCCCCGCAGAGACTGAACTCATTATCGAAGCGGGCCGCACCGAAAAAAACTACTGGCAAGACATCTGGCGCTACCGGGAGCTGTTTTACTTCCTAGCCTGGCGAGATATTTTGGTGCGCTATAAGCAAACCGCCATCGGGGTGGCCTGGGCGCTGATCCGCCCGTTCCTCACTATGGTGGTATTTACGGTGGTGTTTGGTAAGCTGGCCAACCTGCCCTCGGAGGGGGTGCCCTACCCTATTCTGGTGTTTGCCGCTATGCTGCCCTGGCAGCTATTTTCTACGGCACTATCAGAGTGCAGCAACAGTCTGATCAGCAACGCCAATCTGCTATCAAAGGTGTATTTTCCTCGTCTAGTGGTGCCCACGAGTGCGGTGGTAGTGAGCTTTGTCGACTTTGCCATCTCGGGTCTGATCATGGTGGGGCTGATGGTTTGGTTTGCTTTTGTGCCTAGCTGGCATATCGTGACCCTGCCGTTGTTTATTGCGATCGCCCTAGCTGCCTCCATGGGGGTTGGTCTGTGGATGGCCTCGCTCAATGTGCAGTACCGTGATTTTCGCTATATTGTGCCGTTTTTAGTGCAGTTTGGCCTCTACGTATCGCCCGTGGGGTTTAGCAGCAATATTGTGCCCGATCGCTGGCGGCTACTGTACTCCCTCAACCCCATGGTGGGGGTGATTGATGGCTTTCGCTGGGCGCTTTTAGGAGGCGATGCCCAGATCTACTGGCCGGGGTTTGCCCTGTCGCTGAGCCTAGTTGTGCTGCTGCTGGTGTCAGGCCTTTGGTACTTTCGCAAGATGGAGCGCACCTTTGCCGATGTGATTTGACGATAGAGTGACCCGACAAGGTGGGTGTTTAGTCAAACCTCAAAAAGATCCGAAAATCCCCTGAGAGCATTGAGCCGTTCTTAAAAAGCATTAAAGCTTTCTTTGCACGGCTTTAGCCTTGCTTTAAAGCGTTTATAGCTTTCTTTATAACTTAGAAGGCTTCCTTTGCAAGGCCTACTGGTTTCTTTGCAAGGCTTTGGCTCTCTTTTGCAGCGCCTAAGCTATCCAAAGAAATGCTTATAGTTTGCAAAGAAATGTATTAGCATTTAAAGCAATTGCTCAAACCATCCTTTATATCAATGGCAGATTGCAAGCGAGTGAATAGGTTATGAAGGTTTCTCTTGTCTTCTTCATCTAGGGGAGTACAAGAGCAGAGTTTAGAAAGTCAGAAGCTGAGAGGATCTAGAACTCAGTTAATGTGTACCTCAACCAAAGGAAAAACGAGTGCATACTGAGTATGTAAGTTTATTATTCTAACAGCTAGCTGATCCGTCATTCTCGTGCAGAAGAGAATCCACAGCGGCAAACTTGCTCCTGAGTGGATATCCACACAAGCAGGAATGATATAAGAATCTATTTCTGCAAAGTAGAGCGCATCTTTGCAGATGTGATTTAGAACCCTAAGCTTCAGAACTTTTAGAATTTCAATCTCTCACTTATATTTCTATGTCTGACACTGTAATTCGCATTGAAAATCTGGGTAAGCGCTACATTATCGGCCACCAGCAGCAAGAGAGATATACAGCACTTCGAGATGTGCTGGCGAATAAAGCGAAGGGCATCACCAATATCTTTAATCCAAAATTTAAAATCCAAAATCCAAATTTGGAAGAGTTTTGGGCTTTAAAGGATGTCTCATTTGAGGTGAAGCGGGGAGACAGAATTGGCATTATTGGCCGCAACGGAGCTGGCAAGTCTACGCTGCTCAAAATTCTGAGTCGCATTACAGAGCCGACGAAGGGACGGATTAGCATTAAGGGTCGAGTGGCCAGTCTGCTGGAGGTGGGCACGGGGTTTCACCCGGAGCTGACGGGGCGAGAAAATATTTTTCTGAATGGTGCAATCTTGGGGATGAGCAAGGTTGAGATTCACCGTAAGTTTGATGAGATTGTAGCGTTTGCGGAGGTGGAGAAGTTTCTGGATACTCCGGTAAAGCGTTACTCGTCAGGAATGTATGTGCGGCTGGCGTTTGCGGTAGCGGCGCATTTGGAGCCAGAGATTTTGATTGTAGATGAAGTGCTGGCGGTGGGGGATGCGACGTTTCAGAGAAAGTGCCTAGGGAAGATGGAGGAAGTGAGTCGAGAGGGTCGCACAGTTTTGCTTGTTAGCCATAACATGCCTACTATCGAAGCTCTTTGTTCTAAAGTAATATGGCTTATGAATGGTAAAGTTCACTTAAATAATAGAGTTAACCTCGTTATTAACGAATACTACAAAAAGGACTTAGGAGCAACGGAAACACATTTAGATCATCGAGTAGATAGGATTGGCAGTGGAAAAGCTAGGCTGACTGCAATCAATATCTCTAGTTTAGAAAATAGGTCAGGAGCAATTCAATGCGGTGATTTAGTAAAGATTAAAATTGGTTACCGGTCTAAACTCAAATCCTTGGAAAGGTATGCATTTGTGTGCTCCATAGTAGACCAACGTGGAGTATCAGTATATTGGTTAGACAGCCGCTACAATCCAAATTTGTCTACAACCATAGAAAGTATTGGTGAGATGCAATGTATTATTGGACCCTTAAATCTAGTTCCAGGCTCATATTTTATTAACTCAGCTTTGCTAATCAATGGAGAAGTAACTGACCAGGTTGAAATAGTTAGTACTTTCGTAGTAGAACCAAAAGATTTTTATAAAACAGGAAAGCTACCGGAGCAACATCACGGCTTGTGTCTACTTCCACAAATATGGGAGGTAAGTTGAAGTTGAAAAAGACATACTATACCGTGCTTTTTATAAAGCTTTTTAACTTCTTTGGTAAATTCCGTTCTAATTTTGAAAGATCTTCGCTTGGAAAGAAATGTTTAGAGAGTTACAGGCAGGCTTATTGGAATTCTAGATTGGCAAGTATTGGCGAAAATAGTCACGTTTATCCCAACGTAATCATTCATTCTCCAGAAAAAGTTTCATTTGGGAAGAATGTAAATGTTGCTGAGTTTGTTCATATTTGGGGGGGTGGAGGAGTTGAAATAGGAGATAACGTTATCATTGCTTCTCATGCTGCAATTACTTCACAAACTCATGATAAGTATGCAGAAATTTTTAGAGAAAGCCACATAATGGCTAGAATTCACATTGAAGATAACTGTTGGATTGGTGCAGGGGCAATTATTCTACCAGGGATACACATTGGAACAGGAAGCATAATCGGAGCACAAGCTGTTGTAGCCAAAAATGTTGCTCCTCATTCAGTAGTAGCAGGTGTTCCAGCAAGATTACTAGGAACTTTAAGCACTTCAAGCTTAAAACATTGAGTAAAAACAGATGGAGATTGTTAAACAAGAGCCAAGAAACTGGCAAGTCCTGACACTAAAGAATTTTGTTGAGCAGCAACAATGTCCATCTTGTTCTTCATTGAACTATGTTTTACTTCAGGGGCATAAAAACATAGTCTTTGGTCGAAGATTTCCAGCAGGTGCATTTCGTTTTGGGGCAGACTTGCGGACTACTCGTCAACTAAAGCGTTGCCTATCATGCGACTTGATTTATCAGGAATGGATACCTTCTCAAGAACTTTTATTAAATCTATATTCAACCAATCAAGATAGTGCGCCCTGGCCTCCAGATCCACGGAGACTAACTTGGAAACGAGCTAAAAAATATTTACCCAAAAAAGCTGGGAAAATATTAGATGTAGGAGCAAATGATGGTCATTTTCTCTCCTTACTATCTTATGAATGGGAAAAATTTGCATTAGAGCCTACTAACTCTTCTAAAAATGATTTAAGCAGAGTAGTGAAAGGAATCTATGATGGCTTTATGGATGATAAATTTATCCAGCTCCCTGAAAATGAATTCGACGTTGTTTGTTTATTTGATGTCGCCGAACATTTTCGTGATGTAAAAACAGCAATGGCTAATTTATGGCGCTGCTTGCGTCCGGGAGGGATAGCTATATTAGAGACAGGATATACAGATTGTTTTCCTGCTCAAATACAAAAAAGTGCGTGGTGGTATTACGACTACATAGAACATTTTGTGTTCTTTAATAAGAAGTCTCTTCAAGAGGCCTTAGCCAAATCAGGCTTAGAAATTGAGTGTGTGAAGGCAGTAGTTCATACCGCGATGGGAAACTATCTCAGGATGGGTCAAGATGTTCTAAGGATGACACTTCGCTCTCAAGAAATTAAATCTCAACTGGGATTTAAAAATGAAGGAAATTGCATCTATCTTGAAAATCCTCTACGGATTTACTGGCCAGATCACATATTCGTTGTTGCTCGTAAAGGATAAGAGCAATGAGTAGTCTTCCTAAATGTAAAATCTGCAATTCATCTACGATCAGTCTGTATCACGATCTCTTCGATAATCGTCATGGCTACCCAGATTCTTTCAAGATCACTCAATGTACATCTTGTGGGTTTTGTAGAACAGAACCTGCTTTGAAACGAGAAGACTTAGCAGAAGTTTATCAGAAGTATTATCCAAGAAGTAGTTTAACTAAACAGCAAGTAGAAGCTACATTTGCAACGATTCGTCAAAAGAGTAAATTCCAAATTTGGTTAGAAGGTGGTGGAACTGAATGCTATTTGTATATAGAGCCAGATAGCCGAGTACTTGATGTTGGATGTGGTAACTGTGTGTCCTTATTGATGGCAAAAGAATTAGGCGCTCAAGAAGTTCTAGGAGTTGAGGTTGATCCAAATTTATTTGTGATTGCCCAAGCTCTTGCACTTGATCTACACATAGGCCAATTATCAAACCTACCAATTGCAACGGGAAGGTTTGACTTTATTCTAGCAAGACAAGTTTTAGAGCATGAGCCTGAGCCTGAGCTCCTCCTTCAAGAAATGCGAGAACGTTTGGATACACATGGCAAGATAGTGCTGAGTTTTCCTAACGTTAACTCTTTTTACCGCTTTCTGTTTAAAGAAAAGTGGTTAAACTGGCATGTTCCTTATCACGTTAATCACTTTTCAAGACGCAGTATAGAAACTCTTGCAAAAAGTAGCAATCTTAAGATTGAAAGTATTAAGACTGTGACTCCAAACAGCTGGCTGACCTACCAAAAGAGGATTCAAAAAATAAGTATTGAAGCTGGTCAAAGAGATACTTTTTGGGATCCAGATGTTCCCGATAATATTCAAATTCCTGCCCCATTATTTTTCAGATACTTACCAAATAAACTACGAAACAAACTTAACTTCCTTGGAGCCTTATTGGCCACTCCAATAACCTGTTTCGCAAATCGTTCACTCGATTTTTTATCTATGGGAGAGAGCTTTTTAGTCATTTTATCTAAATAGGATTATGATCACATTTTTTACAACCGCAAAGGACTTTGTTGGAAAAAGCAAAATTTCTCAGCTTAATGCTATAAAAAGCTGGAAAAATTCTATAGAAGGGGCTGAAGTAATTCTGTTTGGTAAGTGTGAAGGTGTCGAAGATCTATCTAAGCAGCTAGGGATAACATACGTTCCCGATGTTAGGGCTTCTAATCAAGGAACTCCTTTCATCAATGACATGTTTGAGATAGCTAGCAGTATGGCTAGATATAATATTTGTTGTTTTATTAATGCTGACATTATCGTCTATCATGAATTTTCTCAGAGCCTTTTAAAGATACATGATTTATTAAAAATCAACTATTTAGTAGTGGGGCAAAGAAAAGATTTGACCTTAGATAGAGAAATTGACTTTAGCATTGATTGGGAAAACGATTTGAGAGAGGTTGTTAATGAAAAAGCCTCTACTCATCCACCCAGTGGAAGCGATTTTTTTGCTTTCCCAAAAGGACAATATCAAGTAGGCGATATTCCCAACTTACTCGTAGGTAGACAAGGATGGGATTTATGGATGATTTATAACGGGAGATGCAGGAAAGCTAAGGTTGTTGATTTATCTCAAACTACAATGGTCATCCATCAAAATCATGACTACTCTCATCGAAAAGTTAAAGTTAAGGACTTGACTCTGGAAGAGGAAGCTTTGTCAAATTACAAATACCTACCACTTGGTGAAACATATATATATACTCTGCTCGCCTGTGACTTTTCCTATAAGGATGGCAGGCTAAAGCAAAATTTTGCAAGAGGTGATTTAAAGAGATTTATCACATATGAGCTTAGTTTGAGAAAGCATAAGCTTGGAGTAAAATTCCTCAAAATATTTTTGACAAAGATCCGTTTAGCTCATTAAAAACCAATGACTTCATAAAAGAAAAGGCATTTATTGCTCTTTTTGACTACAGTCGACCCGAACACACTAAAAAAAATCTTAGAAGCACTTTCAAATAATCAGTATGCGAAGGGGTCTGAGTCTCTGCAGCGCTAGCAATGTCCAAATTATTTGGGAAAGGATAAAACTTGGCTTTGCAGCAGGAGCGATACCAGAACTATGTTGCGATCACCTAATTACGGCTAAAAAATCAAATTTTAACTACCTTCGCCGTCTCCATTTTGGCACTGGCTCTAGCTACATTCCAGCATTGCTAGAGTCTTTTTCAAATCATTTTGATCACTCAGCCCCCCTCACTTAACTCAAGTATATAAACATGTGCTCAAAACCTTGTTGAAGATATCATTACGTCGCCAGATACAACTGAAACTAGCCCATGATTTAGGCTTTTTGTATGGGCAAGCCCGAGCCGTTGATGATTCTAATACTATCAGGATAAAAC
Organism: Pseudanabaena sp. PCC 9330; assembly: GCF_055795045.1. Taxonomy (NCBI): domain Bacteria; kingdom Bacillati; phylum Cyanobacteriota; class Cyanophyceae; order Pseudanabaenales; family Pseudanabaenaceae; genus Pseudanabaena; species Pseudanabaena sp. PCC 9330. Next base: position 42,353 of record NZ_JAYFES010000081.1, read on the forward strand.
GATTAGCTAGTCAATTAGGCTTTGTCTAAAACTTAATTTTATTTCCACCACTCCTATTTCTGGAAATGCCTTGCATACCCCAATTGTATTTCTCATTTTCCGTCGCCCTGACTTGACAGCCAAGGTCTTTGAGGCAATTCGCCAAGCGCAGCCGACCAAACTGCTTGTAGTAGCCGACGGCCCCCGCAACGAAGAAGAGGCTGTACTATGCCAGCAAGCCAGAGCCATCACAGAAAACATCGACTGGGACTGTGAGTTGTTGCGAAACTACTCAGAGGTTAATCTAGGCTGCCGGGAGCGAGTTTCTTCTGGCATAACTTGGGCCTTTGAGCAGGTAGAAGAAGCAATTATCTTAGAAGATGACTGTCTCCCCCATCATTCATTCTTTTATTACTGCGAAACCTTGATTGAATACTATCGCCACGATGAGCGCATCATGGTGGTCAGTGGCAATAACTTTCAAGACGGGCAGCAGCGGACACGATATAGCTATTACTTCTCGAAGTATAACCATTGCTGGGGTTGGGCAACCTGGCGACGGGCTTGGAAACACTGGGAGTTTGCCCCACTGAGATGGCTAGAATTTCGAGACAGTGGGTTTATGCAGTCGATCTGTGATGACCCCTACGAAGCAAAGTATTGGACTAATATATTCAATACCCTATTTTTAGAAGGTAAACCTAACTCTTGGGCTTATCCGTGGACATTCGCTTGTTGGTCGCAGGGTGGGTTAACGGCTCTGCCTAATGTTAATTTAGTCTCCAATATTGGGTTTGATAGTAGGGCTACCCATACTTGGGGAAAGAGTAAGTTTTCCAAAATGCCTGTAGAAGAAATTACAACTATCTTGCAACCACCTTTTGTGGTTCCGCACAAGGAAGCTGATCTATATACCTTTGATCATCATTTTTGGGGTAAGACAATGCGAGAAACTGATTCGGTCAACTACAGGATAAAATCTAAGCTTGCTTGGCTTAAGAATAAATTTTAACTTGCTTAGTTTAATCCAATAAAGTGTTTTGCAAACTATAAAACGATGGGCTAGCACTACTAGTAGGCGAGAGCTATGCTTGATGGATCTGATTTTTTCATCAGGTATGTCAAGCCAACACGCAAATTTTCTTGCGATTTACCACTAAATAAAGATAGATACAAGAAGTAAGTCTAAATAGCTAAGACAATGAATTGCCAAAGTCCGTTAACTTATAGCAACAACACAGTCTTATTAAAAAAAATACTAGCCAGTCGGTTAATCGATGATTGGAACAACAATTTTGGGATTGATATTTCAACTGATATTGGGAGATGTGAAGAAATTTATTTATATAAATGTAATCAAACTAAATTGCTTTTCTTCATGCCACTTGAGGTTGCTGGTTCTAGCAAACTTTATGAGCGTTTATCAAAAATAGACTGGTACTACATGCCCCAAAAATGGGAGTATGATGTTGCTGTCCAAGGTTTAAAGGATTGCAAAAATGTCTTAGAAATTGGCTGCGGTCAAGGAGCATTTGTCCAACGGCTAATACAAGAGCATTCGCTTTCAGCTATAGGTGTCGAATTCAACAAAAACGCCGTTCAGATTGCGCAAAGTCATAATATTCCAGTATCAGCCGCAACATTGAAAGAGATTGCTTGTGACAAAGCCAAATACTTTGATGCCGTTTGTGCATTTCAGGTTTTAGAACATGTGAATGCCCCACGAAGTTTTCTTGAAGAATCAATTGAATTAATTAAGCCAGGTGGGAAGCTAATAATTTCGGTACCAAATTCTCAATCTTTTGCTAGGCACGCTCATAATGACTTGTTGGATCAACCTCCTCACCACATGCATCGCTGGTGCAAAGAAACTTTCCTGAGCCTGCAAAAGATTCTTCCACTTGATCTAATAAGATTTAAGATTGAGCCTCTTGCTACTTATCATATTAGCTGGTATCTCTCCATTCAAACGTCAAGACTGTCAAATATTAGATTAATTCGAAGTTCTGCTTTTCGTCTTTCAAATTACTTAGTGAAGCCAGCTCTAAAAAAGTCTTCTTTACTCCGGCATCTAATTACAGGTCATACTTTATACGTTGAGTTTCGAGTAAGGAATTGACACTAAAGTTTTACACTATACCAATTCAATTTGGGCTTATAGTTATATCTTCCTTCCCTGAAAGGGTTTCATTCTCCTACTGGGTACAAAAAGTTGGTATTAGCTAAAGGTTGTTATTCAAGGCAGCCTAGCTTTAGCGTAAGCGTTCCTCCAACTATGCTGGTTGAGTTAAGTTGAGCCAAAACTTGCCAAAATGTTTTCTTCGGCTCTGCTCAAGGGACAGTTATGCTTTATAGCGATGGCCATTGCGCTTAGGACATACGCCTCGGCTTCGGTTGAGAACTGGGGCGGCGCAATGGCGTATAGCCATCGCTTCAGGGGTATCGG
>NZ_JAYFES010000082.1:0-70364 GCF_055795045.1 Pseudanabaena sp. PCC 9330
AGACTCAAAGACATGGCTGAGGTGCTTAGAATTCAACACTTTGAGCGTAACCCTCAGCCTTTCTTTCTGCACTTCACTCGTTGTCGAACTCAGGTTTTAAGCAGGAACACCTGGCCAAGATTTTGAGAGATCAGACAATCTCGTCGGCAGCGCCGCAGCCTAGACGAGTAAAGCAGTTTGAGCACTTGTTGGAGCTATCGCTACGAATCATCGCGATGCTTAAACTTTTGGCTCTAGACCTAGTCGCCGCATGTCTAATACCGCAGTTTATTTGAATACCCCCGCTTTGCAGGGGCGTAGCATGCTGCGCCCCGACGAGGTCTCTGATTATGAATGGGGTTTCCCAAATTGAATTTCGGGCAAGATGGACCTGCCTAGGGCCACAGGGGTTAACTACCCTATACTACTGGCGCTGGTTTCATCGCCTCTGGTGCAGCGTTAGAGGCGGCGAAATTTAGCTAACCAAAAAAGCTCTTACTATCCCAAAGTGGGGAAATTTGTCTTGCAGCCAACCCAGGGCTGGATTGTCGACTGAAGTAAGCATCGAAGCTGACGCCCCAACATCCCCAGCCTGATTCTAAAGAATCTTGCAAGAGAGGGAGGTCGCCGTCTTCATGCCGGACGGTATGACTCGGGTTTAGACTTGAGGATTAGGCCCAATGCCCCACTCGTGCTTGAGAAAATGCTTGTACATCGTCTCGCGCATCATCATCTGCTCGTACATTTTGACCAGGAACTGCTGGGCCTGCTCCCGACTCATTTTGTCAACCTGAGTCTCAAAAGACCGCAGATTAAACTGCTGCTCCAGGGAAAGTTGCATGGGTTCGTTCATGGATTTACTCCTGAGAGAGAGAACAACATTCCGTTAGTTGGTGACCCAAATGGTTAACCTAGGCCACTGCTGCTATTACCTGTGGTCATTCTCCAGCAATGGATTGTGACACTGGGGCATTGGGCTGCGCCTACGGACGTTAGTTGTAACCACAGTTAGGACAAAGTCAGTTCACCATGGTTTACAAATTATAACAATCATTTGACAAAGATCCACTTGTTGGAACTACAAGCGAATATAACAAGTCATCCCCAGATCGTCATCTATCGATCGGTGATTTACAATTTTTAGCAACGGTTGCTAAGTAATAATGCTCAAGGCAAACTTCTTAACGTATTCTTTGCCTTGGTTCAGGCTTGGGGTCAAAGACCGTAGGCCACAGTCAAGATCCCTGAACCGTTTTGCATACCCTTAGAGCCCTGGCCATAGGTTATGACAATGTCTCAGGTTGCATCTGATATCAAATCCGAGTCCTATACCCCCGATTCCCGGCCGACAAACCTGTAGGGGCTAATGGTATTGGCGTTCGTCGCCTCAGTCTTGGCTAAAGACAGTACTGACGGTCTTTAGCGGTCAGTACCGAAGGAGTATAGGCCCATGGCAGCGGTTTATTCGGCGGGAGAGAGGTTGAGAACGACCACCGTTATATTGTCGCGTCCTCCCCGCTGTTTGGCGGAGTTTACCAGGGCTGCTGCCGCTGCCTCGCAGGCGCGGATCGACTTGAGGTGCGAGGCAATCAGGTGATCAGACAGTTCTTCGGTTAGGCCGTCGCTGCACAGCAACAAGCGATCGCCCCCCTGAACTTCGATGGGCTGAATATCTACCTCTGCCAGATCGCTGCGCCCCAGGCACTGAGATAGCACATGACGCCAGGGGTGGCTGCGCGATTGAGCCTCGCTGACCTCGCCCGCACGAATAGCTTTAGCAATCCAGGTGTGGTCTTGGGTAAGTTGCTCTAGGTGGTGACCCCGCAGCCGATAGAGGCGAGAGTCGCCCACGTGGGCGCACCAGGGTTGCCCATCACGATCGCGAAAAGTGACCACCACAATGGTAGTGCCCATGTCACCTCGCACCGGATGCTGGCGCTGATCGTCGAGAATCGCATTGTTGGCTTGTTTGAGAGCCTGCTCTAGCAGCAGGGGCATGGATGTCTCAGAGTGCCAATACTCGTTGAGGTAAGCTTTAGTGGTGGCGGTAGCAATGCGGCTAGCCTCCTGCCCTCCGGCGTGCCCCCCCATACCATCGGCCACAATAAAGAACCGCCCACTGGGGTCAATGTAGTAGTCATCTTGGTTGCTGGAGCGCAGCAGTCCGGGGTCAGATAGCCCTGAAAATAAGCGATCGATCATAGAGAACTTGGGGCTAAACCATTAGGGCATGCGGTCGGCCCGGTTGACCTTGAGCACCGATCGCAAAAATGCAATGCCAGTGCCCACCGCTAGAACTCCGGGGAGCGCCGCCAGCCAGACAAACTCTGACAGCAATAGCACTGTCGCTGACAGGGTAAACGCCCCTACCAAGATCGCATAGTTATTGGCCATCGTCACGCCGCTGATGCGCCGCAGGGCACGGTCGGTCTCAATCGATCGCACCCGCACCCGAATATCGCCCCGCTCTAGCTTGTCGAGGGTGTCTTCTATGCGCCGGGGAAGACCCAGGGCAGAGGTGCTCACCTGGGCTGCTTGGCGGCTGAGCTCGCCCAGCAGACTGTTTGCTCCATCGGTCGGGTTGCCATTAGTCATAAGCTGTGCAGCAAACGGCTTAGCCGCTTCCATAAAGTTAAACTCGGGGTCGAGCCCTTTGCCCACCCCCTCAAGGGTAGAAAAGGCCCGCATGACAAAGGTAAATGTGGCCGGAAAGCGAAAGGGCTGATCGTAGGCGACGGCGTACAGGTCGTCGCTGATAGCATTGATGGACTGCTCCTCAAAGGGCTTGTCCATAAAGTTATCCAAAATATACTGGATGGAGCGGCGCACCGGGCTCATGTCTTCTACCTCGGTCAGCGCCCCCAGCTCCACCAGCGAATCCATCACTTGTTCAGCGTTGCGCTGGGCTACCCCCATAAAGGTACTCATCAATCGCTGGCGGGTGAGGGGTTGTACCTGGCCCATCATGCCAAAATCGTAGAAAATCAGCGCCCCGTCTAGGCTGACGGCGATGTTGCCGGGGTGAGGGTCGGCGTGAAAAAAGCCCTGGTTGAGCAGCTGGTGCAGGTAGGCCTGGGCTCCCAGCTTGGCTAGGCGCTTGCGATCGAGACCAGCAGCCTCAAGGGCGTCGTAGTGGCTGATCTTGATCCCTGGCATGTACTCCAAGGTGACCACTCGAGAAGAGGTCAGCCGCCAAAACACCCGGGGCACATTGACCCAGTCTTCGCCCCGAAAGTTGCGGCGAAAGGTGTCGGCATTGCGGCCTTCGTTGAGGTAGTCGATCTCTTCCCAGAGAATGCGGCAACACTCTTCGTAGATGCCAATCCAGTCGCGGCCCTTGCCCCAGCTGGGATGCCTTTGAAAGTAGTGGGCAATACCTTTGAGAATCTCAAGGTCGATGGTGAACAGCGATCGCAGCCCCGGCCGCTGCACCTTGACTACCACATCCTCACCGCTGTGCAGCTGGGCTCGATGCACTTGGCCCAGGCTAGCCGCTGCCAGAGGGATGGGATCAAAGCTGCGGTAGAGGGTGTGGATGGGCTTACCCAGATCGCCCTCGATAATGTCTCGGCTCTGTTCGTAGCTGAAGGCCGGCACCCGATCCTGGAGCTTTGACAGCTCTTCTACAAACTCAATAGGGAAAATGTCAGCCCGGGTCGAAAAAAGCTGACCCACCTTGATAAACGTTGGCCCCAGATCGAGCAGGGTCTCACGGATCCACACCGCCAGCTTGCGCCGCCGCAGCGCTTGGGCCTCGGGGGTGATGCTACCCCCAGGGTAGCTCCAGGCTTTGCCATAGAGCCAGCGGGTACCTAGCAGCCGCAGCACAAAGCTCCAGATATCGACAAAGCGACGACGACGAGAGTAGCGCCCCCGGTTCCAGCGGTAGGCTTCCTGACCGAAGGGAAGGGGCTTTTCTGCGGCGGTGGACAGGGTTGTTGTACTGGCCAGAGGGAGAGGGTCAACTGGCAATCGAGCATGGTCGAAGCTCTCAGGCTGAGGGTGCGCCGCAGGCCTAGCTGTGTCCAGAGCATAGCCCAGGTCTCCCTCCCCGAGGGTGGGAAGAGACGTTGTCTGGGGCAAAGATGAGGAATCAGAAACAGCGGACACTCAGGCTCCTAACAGATGAGAAATAAAAATATAGCCAAGGGGTAGACAACAGCTAGCTCCTTGGCGGCAAGGGCTGCCTTCCCAGGGCTATCTGTCCTTTGCTTGCTAGACCTGAGAGGTAGACCGATACTGCTGAAGCGCTACTCTCACTTGGGCAATTTCGGCCCTCAGGGTATCAATGGTGGCTTGCAGGTCGGTACCGGTAGCAGGCTCTCCCGAGGTGCCAACGGCCCCGGCCTCAGCCTCAGCCTGCTGAGCCCGAGCTAATACCTCGGCAGTGAACTGCCGTAAGTGTTCCCGCTGCTCAGCGTCAAACTTGCCCACTAGGCTCAAGCCGTCAGTCAAGAGCTGTTCGGCGCGCTCGTTAACAGCATCGGCCAGGGCACGCCCGACAAAGAACGCATGCAGCACGGGGCTACTCATGGTTAACCTCAAGAAAACTTGTTCGTAACATAACGCATGTAACTGTAGAGAATTATAACGTCCTTATTCTCCCTCTACCGGACATATCTCTCCAGCGATCGCCGTCTTTTACAGCGATCGCTCACTTGGTAGGGAGAACTCAAGTGGCGGAAACCAGAGTGTAGACATCAGCCCGAGCTAGGGGCCGGGGCCGGGGCCGGGGCCGGGGTATCAAGGGGAGGTGGGGTTACCTCAATGGGGCGAGGTGCCTCTAGGGGCGGCGGCGCAGCCGGAGCCGGAACGACCGGTTCTGGCGCTGGAGCTGGGATGGTGGGCTCTGCGGGGGCAGGCTCGGACTCGGGTGACGTCGGCTCGGGCAGATCTTCAAAGGGGGTGAGGGGGGCCGGAGTGTCGATCTCGGGCTGAGTCACTGCCGGAGGGGGGGCCGCCGGCTCGGTGGGATCGGGGGTGTAGTCTCTTTCGGGAGCCAAATTGGTCGGTGGGGTGGTGCCGTAGTTGGGGCGGTTGCGCAGGGTCGGCGCTTCTTCCCAGGGTTGCCAGAGGGTATCGCCACTCCAGTCAGACTGGGGTGGAAATGACTGGTTGGGGTTGAGCCGCTCTTGGCCAGCGACGGAGCTAGCGGGCTGAAGGCGAATATGAAGACCCGCCCCGAGACCGACGACGGTGGCTACTAGGCCGGTTAGCCCGAGGGCTAAGGCCGAAGTCGATCGCGGCTTGGCGATTGCCCTCGGGGGTGCCAGTGATACTTCGGGTCGTACTTTGGATTCACTGCTCGCGACGGTGGCCATACCAGCGCCCGCTACAACCTGGGTGGGCTGGGGCTGGGGCTGGGGCTGGGGGATCGGCGGCGGGTCGAGGGGCAGATCTGCGATCGCAGGCAGGCGCGATTTCCACTCCGTTAGGGAAACGGTGGCCAGCTCTTGAGCGGGAATCTGCACGACCTCCAACGCTCGGTCTAGGCTGCCGGGCAGGGTTGGAGGCTGACGACGTACCTCCACCGCCAGCGGAGCCTGAGTGGCCTCGGCCCGCTGCCCGGTGAGTAAAAAGTAGAGCAGTTGGCCCAAACCTTTGACCACAGCCGACTCTTGCTCAGGCGCTGTGCCAGCGACGGGCACAGCTAGGTCAAACCCGGTGAAGTAGATGTCAGATTCGCGATCGGCGCACCACACCTGGTCAGGGGTTAGTTGCAGCCCGGCCCAGCCCAAGGGGCGCAAAGCTTCTAGCTGATCGATGAGGGGGTAGATGATGGCGAGGCTACGTCGGGGGGGCAAGGGGGCGATCGGGGTAATCCAGCGATCGAGGGGCACACCCTCGGGGGCGATCAGGGTTTGGTAGCAAATGCCCTCCTCCTCAAAACCGCCCAGCCGAGCTGGAAAGGCGGGATTCTCTAATTGTTTGACGTGATCTAAGTACTCATAAAATCGCTGGCGATCGCTCTCTTCGGGCAGTTGCCCCAGACGGCGGCTGCCCAAAATTCGCAGCTGCACCCACTGGCCTGTGGGCACGTGCATGGCCAGGTAAACCGGGCCAATGGTATCTTCGCCCGCCCAGGCATCGACGACGTAGGTGCCATGCTGAAGAGTAGTGCCAACGGCTAAGGTCATGGCTAGAAAGAGACAGTAACCCTGCCACTTTAACCCGTCTTTTCGTTCCTGAGATTTGCATTGTGCCAATAAAACCCGTCTCAGTTCAGACGGGAAGTTTTGTCTGTTCTTTAGGTTTGACGCAGCCCTAGGGTAGGGGGGTAGTGCAGCGCTAAGAATGCCTCGGCCTCGGCCTCTGTGGTGACAGTGCCATCAATTTGGGCCGCCAAAACAGCGTCTAGCATGGGCCGAAAAGCCCGGCCAGGCTTATACCCTAGAGCCTTGAGCTGATTGCCGTCGATCAGCGGTGCAGTGGTCGACCACTGTCGCAGGTGTCGCCAAATCGGTGGCCCCAGGGTTTGGGGGTGGCGCGCACTGGCTAGCAGTAGGGTAAACGTATCGGCTTGGCTAAACGCTGCATAGAGAACACTGGGGGCAGGCTGGGTAGCTCCTAGGGCCTGCCACTGGCACTCTAGCTGGTCTAGGTGGGCCAGGCGCTCAACGGTGCGATCGGGAAGTTGTAGGGCGGCGGCCAGGGGCGATCGCGCCTCCTCTGGCACTGCTGCCAGCAGCCCCTCAAGGCGCAGTAGCCAGGGCTCGCCAGTGGCCCAGGGAAAGTGGTTGACCCAGCGGCTGAGGCGGCGCAGCTGCTGCCATAGGGCGGGGGTCATTGTCAGGTCGCTGTGCAGACAGCGCAGAGCCTGGAGCTGGTCAAGCAGGGCCAGGGCAGGTTGCCAGTAGGGCGCGGCGAGAATGTACTTCAGCTCCTGCTTAAGCCGAGCTTGCAGGGCGGGCACCTGCCTCACCTGGCGCTGCATCTGGGCGTAGATACCGCTGGCCATGGCGTGGTGAATATAGCCCTCGGTTTGGCCGTCAAGGCTAAAGCCCAGCCGCACCGCAAACCTCACCGCCCGGTAGATCCGGGTAGGGTCTTCGATAAAGCTGTTGGCGTGCAGCACCCGAATCACCCCTTGGCGCAGATCGATCAGCCCACCAAAGTAGTCGAGCAGCTGCCCCGCCCCAGGCTGAGTCAGACGCAGCGCCAGGGCATTAATTGTAAAATCGCGGCGGTAGAGATCTTGCTGAATGGAGCTGGCTTCGACCTCAGGGTTAGCGGCAGGATAGGGGTAGAACTCGGTGCGGGCCGTGGCAATATCGATCATCAGGCCTGCCAAAGGGTGATCTAGATCTCTGCGCCACACGAGAGACGCGGTCTGAAACCGCCCGTGCACCTGGAGGTCAACCTCTGGAAAGCATTCTTTAATCACCGTAGCTAGCTCTACTCCAGCTCTGGCTTGGGCAGCGTTGAAAAAACCATCTACGACTAAGTCGAGATCGGGCAGGGTGGCGGCTGGGTCGTGGCAGATCAGTAAATCGCGCACGGCTCCCCCCACGAGGTAGAGATGCCACCCCCGAGACTGGGCCGCAGCGACAATCTGCCGCAGCACAGCCTGAAGATCAGGGGAAAGGCAGGAGTCTAGAGTATGTTGCAGGTCCTCGGCAGGAGGTAGCGCTATTGCTGCCGATGGGATCGGGTACCGAGTGGTTTCCTGATGTCGGTGGCGCAGTAGATCGGTGCGAGTGACCATGCCCACCAGAGATCCCTCGGCGAGCACTGGCAGGCGGCCAATGTCGTAGGTCACCATCAGATGTTCGAGGGTGGACAGGGGGGTGTCGGGAGTGATGGTTTTGAGCTGGGTGGCCATGTAGCCCTTGACCGGAGCATGGCTGAAGCCGTGGTGCAGTGCTAGATCAATATCGCGGCGCGAGATAATGCCGACTAGGCGATCGCCCTCATCGACCACGGCCAGACCCGAGTGGCCGTAGCGCAGCAAAATGCGCTGGGCTTCAGTAATGGTGGTGTCGGGGCGCAGGGTGCGTACCGGCGACGACATTAGATCGCGGGCAATGGGCTGGGGGGGCAGCTGCGATCGCGCCTTAGCCATCAGCTCCGATACCACTGACTCAGGATCTGTGGTTGTGAGGTTAGCCGCCGCCGCCGTGGGGTGCCCGCCGCCCCCCAGCGCTGTTAGCAGATCGCCCCAGTCGAGGCGATCGCCTGTGGAACCTCGCGCCCGTCCAATCAAGGTCAGCTTGTAGGCGGTCGATGTCTCTGGCTCAGTTCCAGATAGCTCTGTACCAGACGACACTGTAGGCACCACTGGCTCCTGGCTTGGGTAGTAGGCCCCCAACAGCAGCCCATCCACATCAGCCAGTGAGATCAATCGCTCTGCTAACCCTGACAGACCCGGCACATAGCCACTGACTGGCATCAGCACCGAGGCCAGTCTATGCCCCCCGACCACGTCGACTTGTACCCTGTCCATAGCTGCGGCCAAGAGATCTTGCAAAACCGGGCTCAGACCCGGCTCGACAAAGTCAGCCACCACTGGCAGCCTGGCTCCGTGGCCCATCAGCCAGGCCAGGGCAGCGGCATCTCGCGCCGTCGCTCCTTCATAGAGCAACGACCCCGTATCCACATGAATGCCCAGGGCCATGACCGTGGCTTCGGCGATGGTGGGTTCAATATCTGCCCGCTGAAGCGCCTCGACCACCAAAGTAGTGGCGGCTCCCACCGACTCGATAACCTGCTGAGAGGGGCTTAGATCGTTGCTAGGCAGGGTGATGGCAGGGTGATGGTCATAGACAGCGATCGGGATCTGGTTGCGCTCGGCTTGGGCAATCCACTCGGCGGCGGGGCCAAAGCGATCGCGCTGCTGAGCGTCTACCAGCACGATCTGGCGAATGTGGCTGGGGTTGACCGCCCGCCGCTCGATCAGCGGATACTCATCTCGATAGAGGGCCAAAAACCGCTGTACCGTTGGATGGCACCCCCCGGTCAGCACAATACGTCGTCCTGGTTGCAGCCGCGCCAGCCCCACGGCAGCCCCTAGGGTGTCGAAATCGGCAGTCGTGTGACAAAGTACCAGATCCATACTTTTCTGGGGTGCCTCTTTCTGATAGCGTACTGGTTAGGGTAGTGTGGCCAATGGCTTGGCCCTTGAGCTGCTTCCCAGGCCGTTCACCACCATCTCCGCTGCTGTGTTTGAGAGAGTAAAGATAAACCCATGGTAATTCTGTTTCAACTCGCTCTGTTTGCCCTGGTGCTGATGTCCTTTGTTTTGGTAGTGTACGTGCCTGTGGCCTACGCCTCTCCCCAAGACTGGGATCAGTCTAAGAAACTGATTTTGTTTGGCTCCATTATCTGGGGCGTGCTGGTTGTGGTGGTGGGCGGCCTTAACTATTTTGTGGTGTAGGCACTAGACTAAACATTTACGTCTATGGCTGTTTTTGAAGGCACGTTAGTTTCCACAGGATCACCCCGGTTTGCCATTGTGCTGGGTCGATTCAATGATTTAGTTACCGGCAAATTGCTAGAGGGCTGTCAAGACTGCCTGAAGCGCCACGGTATCGATGTCAGACCCGAGGGTACCCAGGTTGATTATGCCTGGGTGCCTGGCAGTTTTGAGATTCCGCTGGTGGCGCGGCAGCTTGCCTTGAGTGGCCGCTACAACGCGATTATCTGCCTGGGAGCGGTGATTCGTGGGGCTACTCCTCACTTCGACTACGTGGCGTCTGAGGTGGCTAAGGGCGTTGCGGCGGCGGGCTTTCAGACGGGGGTGCCCATTATTTTTGGGGTGCTGACTACTGATACCCTCCAGCAGGCTTTAGAGCGAGCGGGCATCAAGGCCAACCACGGCTGGGACTATGCCATGAGCGCTTTAGAGATGGCCAGCCTGATGGGAGAAATTCATGCAGCCATGGGGTCTGGTGGGGCCAACGGCTCGGCCCGGTTGGGTCCTGGAGTTGCCGTCTCGGCTCAGCCGATCATCGCTCCAGAGGCCAGCTCACTCTAGCCTCTAAGCAATCTCAAAAAAGTGTTGACATTGCTACACTTTTTTGAGATTCTAGATAAAGTCAAAACCGGCGACGAATTCTTCTGAGTCTGGTTTTAAGTGCGGGTATAGCTCAGTGGTAGAGCGTCACCTTGCCAAGGTGAATGTCGCGCGTTCGAATCGCGTTACCCGCTTATTGAGATAGCTTTTGAAGCCGAGCAACTAGCTTGTGCGAGCAGTTGTTACTGTTTGAGCGTTAGGCCATCGGGCACTGTTCAGGCCCTGAGAGGCTTAGCAAAAGGGGCCACCGGTATGGCTTGAACTTCCCTTTGCTCAAGTGGCGTCGGTTAGGGCGGTCACCATGCCCCGAAAGGTATAGCAATCGCCCCCGATGGCAGGAGGTTTTGTCTAGAAGCTCTTGGGAGGTTGCGAGCCGTTTTAGGTTTGCTGACGAACTGAGCGGCTGCGTCCTAAGCTTGCTGGCAGCACTATAAACGGCGAGGGAAATAGTGCGCTGCCGCTGAAATTCTGACTGTAGACCACCGCTAGAATGGGGCCATCGGAGGGGCATGACCATGACGGAGCCTAACCTAGAGGCCAGGCGCATTCTCAAAACTCGGGTGGATGCTACCAACTACGGGGATGCCTGCGATCGCATCCAAACCTGGGCCAACTCTGGCATCTCCTGCTACGTGGTCGCCGCCAACGTGCATGTGGTGATGACCGCCTACTGGGATGCGCAGTACCAAGGCATTCTAGAAAACGCTGCCTTGGTGACCTCGGACGGGATGCCTCTAGTAATGGGGTTGCGCCTGCTGGGGGTAGCGGGCCAAGAACGAGTCTATGGGCCTGACTTGATGTTGGCCTGGTGCGATCGCGCCGCGCAACTCGGTATGCCCATCTATCTCTACGGCGGCACTGCCCCCATGCTTGAGAAGATGCAAGCCTACTTAAAACACCGCTTCCCTGGGCTGCCCCTGGCCGGAACTCATTCCCCTCCTTTTCGCCCTCTTTCCCCACAGGAAGCTACAGCCGATGTCGATCGCATTAATCAATCTGGGGCAAAGGTCGTCTTCGTCGGCCTCGGCTGTCCTAAGCAAGAGCAGTGGATGCATCGCCACCAGGGGCAAATTCAGGCCGTGATGATCGGGGTTGGGGCCGCTTTTGGCTTTTTTAGCGGCGAGGTTTCCCAGGCTCCCCGGTGGGTGATGCGGCTAGGGCTAGAGTGGCTCTACCGGTTTTGCCAAGAGCCGCGTCGCCTGTGGCGGCGCTATCTGGTGAACAACCCTCTGTTTGTATGGCTATTTGGGGTGCAGGTAGTCAAATATCAGCTTTTAGAACGCCTCAGACAGAGGCCTGTAAACAAATTTCCGCCCTGATAATTTCTCAGCATAATTGCGGAATACTAAGGGCAACGTGATTCCCCTGCGTCTGCCCCCGCTATGGCCCCTGTTATCTCCTGTCGCCGCTCTCTCTCGCCTGTCCTAGGTCAGCGCTCTGGCCCCCGCCCCCGCCAGGATATTCGTGCTCCTCGGGGACTGCGGCACCAGCTGCGCGCGGCCCTTACGGGCTCTGGGCTGAAGGGGCTAGTGCTCTTGGCTACCGATATTGTGGCCCTGGGGCTATCGTGGCACCTGGCGCGATCGCTCAACCAGTTCTTTTCGCCCATTCCCTCCCAGTTGGTCTGGTGGAAGTGGCTGGGGTTGCCCAGCCCGTTTTGGGTGCTGGTGGCCTGCACCGTGGGGCTATTTGCCTACGGTGGCCTCTACGAGACTAACGCCCACAAGCACCTGCGGGCGGGCAAGCTGCTGAGCCTGGTGTATCTGGGGTCGCTGGTGGGGATGTATTTTTATGACCCGAAGCTCGATCTGCCGCGATCGCTGTTTTTCTCAGCCTGGTTTAGCGGGGTGGGGCTGGTGGTAGGGCTGCGGCTCATGGCTACACTGCTGCTGCGCCCCCTCACCCAAGCCAAGATACCGGCCTCAGTTTTTCTCATCGCCCCAGCTCCCCGGCTGAAGCGCCTAGCCGACGTACTCTCCCAGAGGGCTAAAGTGCCGGTGATTGGGGCTGCCCTGGCCACCACGGCCAATTCGCCCACCACCTATCAGGCGATTTTGGCCTCGGGGGCCACCCTGGTGCTGGCCGAGAGCATTCCCTCCGCTGACCTGGCTTCAGAGCTGTACTGGAAACTACAGCGATCGGGCATTGCCATGCAGCTGCTGCCCACCAGTCGCGACATGCTCTACCGACGGGGCACCCCCGAAACCGTGGCGGGTCTGCCCACCCTACGCCTTGATGCGCCGCTGATGGGCGGTTGGGACTACCGCCTCAAACGCTGGATGGACTATGTTGGGGCGGGGCTGGGGTTAGTGGTGTTGGCCCCGATGCTGCTGGGTATTGCTGTGGCCATTCGCCTCGACTCAGCCGGGCCGATCTTCTTTCGCCAGGAACGGGTGGGTCTGCACGGCAAGGTCTTTCAGGTATGGAAGTTTCGCACCATGGTAATGGATGCGCCGCTGCTTCAGGCCGACCTAGAGCAGCAGAATGAGTCGGCAGACGGGGTACTGTTTAAGGTCAAACATGACCCTCGCATTACCCGGGTGGGTCGCCTACTGCGCCGCACCAGTCTAGATGAGCTGCCGCAGTTGTTTAATATCCTCTGTGGGCAGATGAGTCTGGTGGGGCCGCGCCCCCTGCCGGTGCGCGACGTAGCCAAGTTTGACGGCTGGCACAACATTCGCCATCAGGTGCTGCCGGGGGTAACGGGTCTGTGGCAAATTTCGGGCCGTTCTGACATTGACACCTTTGACGATGTGGCCCGCCTCGACCTGCACTACATTGACAACTGGTCGCTCAACTTAGACCTCGAAATTCTTACCGCTACCCTGGGCATTGTGCTCTGGGGCAAAGGAGCCTATTGACCGCCGACTTGCCCCAGAGCCCGGCAGTGGGGCAGGCTACCGATGGGCAGGGTTGGCTGGCTAGGCCGGGCCTATGGCTGGCGGGGGGGCTGGTGCTGCTGGTGTTTAGCTGGTTGCCCCTGAGCTACTACCGCATGGTGGGCTGGGCCTGGATTTTGCTCTGGCAGCTGGGCGGTGTCGCCCTGTGGGTAGGGCTGTGGCGGCAGTTGCGAGCGGGGCGAGCCATCTACGCTCTGGGCCACGGTCTCGATTGGGTAATGCTGGGGCTCGGTATCGCCCTGGGTGGATCGGCACTGGTCTCTCCCTTCCCTCGGGTGGCGCTGTGGAATGTGGGCCTGGTAGTGACCTACGGGGCAGCGCTGTACTTCTATCGCTACGAGCTGGATGGGACAGGCCACTGCCCTAACCAGAGCAGTGGCCTGCCCCGCCAGCGACTTTGGGGAGGCCTGGTGGGCATCGCGGCGGGGACAGCGGTGGTGAGCCTGGCCCTGTGGCGACCCGATGCCGCTATGTGGGTATCAGACAATTTTTTGACGGCTCTGCGAAATCACCAGCCTCTGGGGCACCACAACTTTGTGGGCGGCTATTTTGCTCTGACCCTGCCTCTGGCGGTAGCGGCGGCGGTAGCTACCCAAGGCTGGCGGCGGTGGTTGTCTATTACTGCCGCTGCGTTGATGCTGGTGGCGCTGTATATCAGTGGTTCGCGGGGAGCGGTCTTGGGTCTGGCCGTTTGGCTGGGGGTAACTTGGCTGACTCGGCTGGGGCGCATTCAGCCCGCTCAGCGCTGGCGCTGGGGGCTAGCCGGGGTGGGTGGGGCGATCGCCCTAGGGATAGCCCTCATCAGCAACCCTCGCATTCGGGCTTGGTTTAGCGCGGGTGGGTTTACCCCCGATGGCCCCACCCTCGATCGCTGGTTTATGGCGCGTCTGGCGGTCAATATTCTGCGCGATCGCCCCCTTTTTGGCGTTGGGCCTGGGGTGATGGGCCGGGTGTCAAATCTCTACCGCCCCATCGAAACCGGGGCTGGCCTTGACCACATTCAGCAATTGCACAATACACCCCTTCAGATCGTCGGGGAGCTGGGTTTGGTCGGCTTTGCGGTGGTGCTGGCAGGGGTGGTGGTGCTGGTGAGGTTGTGGGCGCAGCTGTGGCAGCAGCCCCTAGCCCCCGTAGATCGCGCCCTGCTCGGTGGCATTGGCGGTAGTCTGCTGGCCTACGGGGTCTCGAGCCTGACTGACTATCAGCTAGAGAATATCCCCATTGCCGGTGTGCTGGTGGGGCTAGTGGTGCTACTGCTGGCCCTGGCCGATACCTACCTGCCCATGGCCCTAGCCCTGGGGGGAGATGCCCGACGGCGATCGCGGCTGGCTGTCGGCCTGGGTCTGGGGCTCTTGATCACCCTGTGGCTGCCCTTTACCCTCACCGTGGCCTTTGGCGCGTTGGCTGACGAAGCGTTTTATACCCAGCAGCTCAACCTGGCCGACACGCGCTGGTACAAGGCCCAACGTCTCAGCCCCTGGGATCCGACCGCTCCGGCGGTGGCCAGCGAGGCGCTGTGGGGGCTAGACCAGATGCTCGGTGAGTCTGAGGCCCAAACCAACCTGCGATCGCTGTTGTTAGACTACGCCCGCCAGGCTCAGCAGGCTGCCCCCAACGACGCCTGGTTTAACCACAACCTGGCAGTGCTGTACCAGGCCACCGACCCAGCTACTGCCTTGCCCTACGCGGCCCGAGCCGTGCAGCTAATGCCTCGCAATCGCCACTACGGATATTGGCTGCTGGGCGATCTGCTGCTGAGAACAGGGGATACCCAGCGGGCGATCGCCGCCTTTACCCTCGAAACCTTGGTCAACCCGGCGGCTCTCACCTACCCCCAGTGGCAAGAGGCCCCCTACCAAGCGATCTACCCCGCCGTTACCCAGGCCACCCTAGACGAATACGACCGTCTACTGGCTGAGGTAGCCCCTACCGGCCTGGGGGCCAGTGTTTACGAAACCCGTGCCCTGCTGGCTTGGTGGACGGCCCAGCCTGAGATCGAGGCTGATCCCAACCTGCTGCGCCCAGTGGTGGCAGGGTTGCTCTTGGCCGACTCTGATCCTGCTGCGGCCCTAGAGGCAGTCATGCACCACCTGCGCCTGGGACAACAGAGCCCCGAGCTAAACCTGCTCGCCGCCTGGCTCGCCCCCCAGACCGACAATCTGCCCCGTCAGCCCCAGCCACCGCCCACTGACCAGCCCCCTGATTTAGATGCTCTGCTGATCGAAGAGAGTCTGTCGATTCGCCCCCTGCGATCGTGGCTAACCTCAACAGTGACCACCCCCGACGAAGGCTATCGAGGGATGCTAACCTTTGCCTACCGTAACTACCAGGCTAAGCAAATTACCAAAATACTGCTGCCGCAAAATCTTCAACGCTATACCCTAGTGGGTGAGCTCAACCTGTTTCTCCCCTGGCCGAGAGAATGGCCTACCCTCGATCGCCGCATTGAGACCCTGCGCACCCAGATGCTGGGCTTACCTCACCCCACGCACAACCAGTTTCGCCTAGCTCAGTTCAGCCTGAACTAGCGGTTTGTCATCACTAAATTTTAGGGTCATAGATACCTCGAAGACCCTTCCGCAAACTCAGGGTGACCGTCAGCAACCTCTTCGGGCTGAGCTTGTGGAAGCTCGAATGCTTAGCCTTGACGCTGAACTCGCTAGGCCTTGTGCCAAGTCCGAGTCACATAACCCCGATTCCAAACAGAGAACTTCTGTAGGGGCAAACGGTGTTTGCCCAGCCCAACCGAGGGTAGCCAAGGCGGATTCAGTATTAATCTAGAGGAAGCCTAGATCGGGCTACTTGAGCTTTTGCTTAATAAAGGCCAAAACCTTGCCCAACTGACCTTTTAGCTGCGCTACTTCGCCCTGGAGCTGTGCTACCTGGGCCTGGAGGGCTTTGAATTCGGCGGCGCTAATGTTGTCCCCAGTCGCGCTGGCGTCGCCCGTGGCCGCAGGGGCACCTGCCGTGACCGTGGTGCGGCGCGGCTTGCGAGCCTTGACCATAGCCCCTTTGATAGCTTCGATCAGCTCTTTTTGCTCGAAGGGTTTTTGAATAAACTCAAAGTACTCAAAGGGTTCGGTCATTTTCTCCGTGACCTCTTCCTTCCGTCCTGACATCAGCACTAGGGGAATATGCTGAAGCTCTGGATTGGCCTGAATTTCTTGAAATACTTCCCAGCCGCTCATGCGGGGCAGCAAAAAGTCGAGCATGATCAGGTTGGGGCGCTGGCTGAGAATGGCATCGAGGCCTTCTACACCGTCTTGGGCCTCGATGACCTCAAAATTGCCCTGGGGCAGCATGTCGCGCACGCGCATGCGAATAACCCGGCTATCATCGATGACCAAAATCTTGTGATTTGTCACGGTTGACTCCTCTTGCGGTGTCGAAAGGCTGGCAGACGTGAGATTTAGTATAGTTCAGGTTTTTGATCAGGGTCTCGAAAACCTGGGGTCAGAGCAAAAATGTTGCAAGATCCTGCCCTACTGGGCAAAACCTCGTGACCCAACTCAAAGCATAGTTACAGCATTCCCCAAAAGCCCGCTGATCTGACTACTCCACTGGCAGAGGGTCGTCAGACAATTGGGATAGAGCCTGGCGGTGGGCCATGGTTTACCCAAGGGGACTCGCGACCCTGGCATCAAGTACAAGCTGTGCCGCTTGTTTGACCTGATCGAAGGGGTTGGGGCTGGGAGCCAGGGCAGGCAGGCGCACGATGCATTGATGAGAAAACAGCTCGGCAGGTAGGTCTTGCCCTACCTGGTAGCGGTTGTGCACGATGTAGCGCTGGGCAATGCCTTTGTCTACTAGGGTGTGGTTGAGGCGGCTGGCCTCGGCTAAAATTGCCGACTGGTTTTGTACGACCCCAATGAACTCGGTGTATTGAGGGTCTTTGAGTTTTTCCTGGGCGGCGAGCACCCGCTGGCGCAGGGTGCGCAGTCGGCCCATAAATTCGACCCGACCAACCACGTCTTTGTACTTGATCCAGAGTTTAAAGATCCACCCTAGCCAGTCGCCTAGGGCGGTGGGCATGTCGAGAAAGCGCAGCAGGTGGCCGGTGGGGGCGGTGTCGAGCACGATCAGCTGTTGCTCATTGCGCTCTAGCAGATCCATCACCGTGATTAGCGAGAGCATTTCGTCGATGCCGGGCAGGGCCTGGGCGACGATCTGTCGCCAGGCCGCGGGGCCGTAGGCCATCTGAATGCCCTCGGCGATGTTGCCGTCTCCCGCCATCATGTCGGCTAGTTCCCACAGATAGTCCATGCGGAACTGGTCGAGCACCGCATCGGCGCTCACCTCCTGGGCCTGGAGGTTGGGCCGGAGCCGAATGGGCTCGTGGCTGAGGGGCTGGCCAAAGGCATCGCCTAGGGAATGGGCCGGGTCGATGGACATGACCCGCAGCTGGGCCTCGGGATGGCGATCGGCTAGGCCCCAGCTAATCGCCGCCGACACGGTGGTTTTGCCGACGCCCCCCTTGCCGCCAACAATAATCAACCGTCGCCCAGCATCCACAAAGTCTTGCAGGCCGGGGGGGATGGGCTCTGGCCACTGGCGGGTGGCGGCTGGCTCGGGCTCAGTATGGTCAGGGTTTTGCTCTAGGAGGAACGGCTTTACCTGGAGCATCAGCCCATCTAGAGCTTTGCCGCCTAAGGGTTCTGTGGTTTGGGCGGGCACCCAGAGCACCGGTTGCCCCTGGGCAATGGTCTCGAATTTTTCTAGTACCTGACGGTGGCTGGGGAGAAAGTGCCCTGCGCTGGACTGCACCCGGTTGACTACCAGCCCGCCCACGGGTATGCCCAGCTTGTCGAGGGCACCAATAAAGCGATCGCTCTCCGCCCAGCTCATGGGTTCGGGTATGCCCACCACCCAGCAGGTGGCCCGGCTTTGGTCTTGAATCAGCGATCGCCCCTGCTCTAAATCGTGATGCATGTCGGCGATGAACTGGTCGGCCTCATCGGGGGTGTAGCGACCTGCCAGGGTCTCAGTCAGGGTGCGGTGCTTTTGCTGAAACTGCCCCAAAGACTCCAGCAGGGTGTCCATAAAATCCATCAGGGCGAAGAGGCTGAGGGTGTGGCCGCTGGGGGCCATGTCAACGACGACGCGATCGGCCTCGCGATCGCGCAAAATCCGCTGAATTTCCAACAGTGCCATCAGCTCGTCGAGGCCGGGCCAGCCCATATCCCACACCGGGCTGAGGTCGTCACCTTCGACAAAGCTGCCCCGCTCTACCAGCAGCTCTAGCA
The DNA here is from genome assembly GCF_055795045.1 of Pseudanabaena sp. PCC 9330. NCBI lineage: Bacteria > Bacillati > Cyanobacteriota > Cyanophyceae > Pseudanabaenales > Pseudanabaenaceae > Pseudanabaena > Pseudanabaena sp. PCC 9330. Next base: position 18,135 of record NZ_JAYFES010000082.1, read on the forward strand.
CCGGGCCATAGTCGGCGCGAAATTGTTCCAGCAGCGCCGTCGCGTCGAGGGCGCGCACCTGCAAATTCCCCAGATCAGGCAGTGCAGTAGGAGTGTTGTCTACCGGTAGCAGCAGCACGTCGCCCAAGGAATGGGCCGGGTCGGTGGAGAGCAGCAAAATGGTCTCGTCGGGGTGCTGCTGGGCGATCTGTCGGGCAAAGCCGCAGGAGAGGGTAGTCTTGCCGACGCCGCCCTTGCCGCTAAACATGATCAGTTGTTGGGGCGATGATGCCAGCATAGGTAAACCCTGGACGGTGCTCCTTTTCAGGGTGCCCGTTGTGGGGGGAGAACGCCAGCCCGACCACGAAACTTAATTGCCCATTCCCTACCGCACTGGATTCTCTGGCCCTCGTCCGCGATAGGCATCGATGAAGGTCGCCGCTGCTTCTGACTCAAACTCGGGCAGGCGCAGTTTGTGGTTCCAGGCCGTGAGTACCACTTCAGCACCTAGGCCGGGGCGGGGCACCACTACTAGACCGTCCCAGTAGCCAGGAAACTCCTGCGCCCAGGCGGTGAGGGTGTCTACAGCCACCTGGCCGGGCTGGTCAACGTAGATTACGATGTTGCCATGCTCGATGGAATGGACTAGCTCTTCTAGCCGCTGCTCTTGGCTGTAGACCCCTGGCAGCACGGGGTTGGGGTCGTGGGGGCCGGAGGTGGGGAAGTCGCTGTCGTAGTTGACGGGCTGGCCGGGGGTGACGTGGGCCTGCCCCCGGTCGGGAAAGGTTTGCACACTGGCCATGGCCGCTTCGCCAATGGTGGTATTGGGCTCAAAGGCGATTGACTGGGGGCGGTTGCGATACCACAGCCCGCCGATGACCGCTACCGTGGCGATCGCAATCCCCACTGGCCCCAGCAAAAATGACAGGGGGTTAGGGGAGTCACCCCGGCGGCGGCGTTTGGTTCGGGTAGTCTGGGTCATTATCTCAATAAAGCTAGAAAAGTAGAGCTAAAAACAATGCCACGCAGGCTTAACCATTATTCTCAGTCAGTGTAGCAATGCAGTCTCAGATCAGTGGGTGTCAGTGGGTGCAGCGCGACTACTGACAATTCTCCTAAGCAGCCTGGGTGTGAAGATAGCACCAGTGAAGGCCGCTCAGCGCCATCTGAAAGGGCTGTGTTGCTCAAGGATTGTGTCGCTCAAAGGGCGGTTCTCATTTTGAGATACTTTGTAAATGCGGCGGTGGCTTTGGCATTCCGGTAACTATCGTTCCTAGCCCTATTCTCTAAAGCGCCTCATGTCTGAAGTCTTTATTTCCTACTCTCGCAAAGACAAGGCCTTTGTGCAAAAGCTCTATAGGGCTCTCGCCGAAGACGATCGCCAGGTCTGGATCGATTGGCAAGACATTCCCCTCACCGCTGACTGGCGGCAGGAGATTTACGACGGCATTGATGCGGCCCACACCTTTATGATGGTGCTCAGCCCCCATTCAGCCAGCTCTACGGTGTGTGGTGAAGAGTTGGAGCGGGCGATCGCCAGCCATAAGAGGCTAGTTCCCCTGGTCTGTCGCGATGTGGCTTCTAGCCAGGTACACCCGGCTCTGGCCAAGCTGAACTGGATTTTTTGGCGCGACAGTGACAACGCAGATCAGGCCTTTCAGGCACTCAGGGCTGCCCTCGATACCGATCTGGATCATGTCAAAGCCCACACCCGCCTGCTTACCCGCGCTCTAGAGTGGGATCACAAAGGCCGAGACCACAGCCTGTTGCTCCACGGCAGCACCCTTAAAAATGCCGAAGACTGGCTGGTGGCGGGCAGCGAAAAAGAGCCGTTGCCGACCCAGCTCCAGCGACTCTACGTCAGCCAAAGCCGCCAGGCCGAAACCACCCGCCAGCGGCGGCTAACCCTGGGCATGGCCGTAGGTACGGTGGTGGCTATGGGGCTGGCGATCGCTGCTGGGTTCGGCTGGCGTGAGGCCAGCCGCCAACGGGTAGTGGCCGAGCAAGAGATGGTCAGGGCCGAGAGCACCGCGGCGCGATCGTTGGCAGCCTCGGGCTACGGCTTTGACGCCATTATGACCAGCCTCAAGGCTGGACTTCAACTCCGGGGAGCCCGGTGGCAGGCTGAGCCCCAGCTCCAGCAGCAGGTGGTCGCCGCTCTGCAAGACACGGTGCACGGCGCTCGCGAACAAAACCAGTTTGCCCGGCAAGACGAGGCCGTCTACGGCGTCAGCTTTAGCCCTGATGGGCAGATCATTGCGGCGGCGGGGGGCGACAGCGGCATCAAACTGTGGAGCCGCGATGGGGCCTTGCAGCAGACCCTCAGCGATCACGGTGATGTGGTGCACCGCGTCGTGTTTAGCCCCGACGGCAGCACTTTGGCCTCTGCCAGCGCCGATGGCACCGTCAAACTGTGGCACCCAGATGGCACCCTGCGGCAGACCTTGACTGGGCATAGCAGCACCGTCACCAGCGTGGCCTTTAGCCCCGACGGCGGCACTTTGGCCTCTGCCAGCGCCGACGGCACCGTCAAACTGTGGAATCTAGAGGGAGAACTGCTCAGTACCCTAGGGGCGGGGGCGGGTCTTCAGGCCTCTGGCTATCATGACCACTACCGGGTCTTCAACCCCCACCTGCCAAATTTGATGGGCGGCGTGCGCGATGTCACATTTAGCCCCGACGGCGAAACCCTGGCCGCTGCCAGCGGCAACAGCATTCAGCTCTGGAGCCGCACTGGCACCCTGCTCACCACTATTGAGGGCTACAGCCGCCCGGTTTTGAGCGTCAGCTTTAGCCCCGACGGCCAGCGGCTAGGGGCCACCAGCGAAGACGGCACCATTCGCCTATGGGGTCTAGACGGCACGCCCCTGGGCAGCGTTGCCGAAGGCAGCGTGGTGCACCAAATCGCCTTTAGCCCCGACGGCAAAACCATGGCCTCGGCGGGGGGTGACACCCTGGTTAAGCTGTGGACTGCTGACGGTAGCCCGCTGCAAATGTTTAGCGGCCATCAGGACGGGGTGTTTGCCTTGGCCTTTAGCCCCGATGGCGAGGCCATCGCCTCTGCCGGTGCCGACGGCACCGTGCGGGTGTGGCAGCCCAATGGCATTTCCCAAAGGCGCTTCCACGAACACACTGACGATGTCTACGAGGCGGTGTTTAGCCCCGATGGCCAGACTATGGCCTCTGTGGGGGCCGACAATGTGGTGCGAATTTGGTCCCAGGATGGCCAGCCTCTCAATACCCTAGGGGGGCATACCGACCTGGTTCACAGTGTCGCCTTTAGCCCCGATGGCGAAACTCTGGTCTCTGCCAGTTGGGATGGCACCGCCAGGCTTTGGCGTACTCGCGACGGCATTCTTAAGCGCACCTTGACCGGTCATACTGGACGGGTATATGGTGCGGTCTTTAGCCCAGACGGCGACATGATCGTCACCAGCGGGGATGACGGTACGATCAGAATCTGGACGGCGATGGGCGAGCTGCTCGATACTCTGATGGGCCATACCGATGTGGTGCATAACGTTAGCTTTAGCCCCGATGGCCAGTCTATGGTGTCGGCCAGCCACGACAAAACCCTACGCCTATGGAGTCGAGATGGTCGGCTACTGCGTACCTTTGAGGGCCACACCAACTTTGTGCACGCCGTCGCCTTTAGCCCCGATGGTGAAACCATTGCCTCTGCTGGCCACGATCGCACCGTCCGTCTGTGGACTATCGATGGCACTCCGCTCCGCACCCTGTGGGGCCACACCAACCGGGTGCAGGGGGTAGCCTTTAGCCCCGACGGGCAGACCCTAGCTTCCTCCAGCGAAGACCATACTATTCGCCTCTGGCATGTGGCTGACGGCACTGAGCTGGGCATTTTGCGGGGCCACAACGGCACCATTCATGGCCTCAACTTTAGCCCCGACGGGCTAGTACTCTCATCGGCCAGCGAAGACAACACGGTGATGCTCTGGGCCCTAGGAACCCTGAACGATCTCGATGGTTTGCTCACGCTGGGTTGTACCTGGCTGCGGGGTTTTTTGCAGCATAGCCCGGCGGTGGAGGAGGACGATCGCACCCTTTGCCACAGCATCTGAGATGGAGAGGTCAGCCTCGCTGTCATGGAATAATGGGACGTTGCATTTTAGGCAAGGGCCATGGCACAGACCAGCAGGGTAAAGACAGTTGGGGTGATTGGCGGCGGGCAGCTCGCCTGGATGATGGGGCCAGCGGCCCAGACCCTAGGTCTAGACCTGGTGGTACAGACTCCCAGTAGCTCTGACCCCGCGATCGCGATCGCCCATAGCGCCCTGCTGGCCCCGGTCGCCGACGCTGCCGCCACCGCTACCCTAGCTGCCCAGTGCGACGTCATCACCTTTGAGAACGAGTTTATCGACTGCGAAGGGCTGCAACCCCTGGCCGACCAGGGCACCCGCTTTTGCCCTAGCCTGGGGGTGCTGGCGCTGGTGCTCGACAAGCGATCGCAGCGAGAATTTTTTGAGCGAGTGGGTCTGCCTAACCCCCGCTACAGCTTCCTAGACGGCGACGAAAGCGACGCTGAGCTAATGGCTAGGGCCGAGACCTTGGGCTATCCCCTGGTGATGAAGACCCGGCGGCTGGGCTACGACGGCTACGGCACCTCGGTCGTCAAGCAGTCATGGGAACTAATTGCCGCATGGCAGGCCTTCAACCGGACGCCAGTGCTGCTAGAAGAATTTGTGCCCTTCAAGCAAGAGCTGGCGGTGATGGTCGCCCGCTCAGCAACCGGGGCAGTGGCGGTCTACCCCACGGTAGAAACCCAGCAGGTCGACCAGATCTGTCGGCGCGTTTTTGCCCCGGCCAATGTGTCGCCCCAGGTCGCTGCCCGCATGGAGAGAATCGCCCGCACCCTGGTAGACCAGCTCGATCTGGTGGGCATCGTCGGCATCGAGTGCTTTTTGACCGAGGATGATCAGGTGCTGATCAACGAGATCGCCCCCCGCACCCACAACTCCGGCCACTACAGCCTCGACGCCTGCGAAACCTCTCAGTTTGAGCAGCAGCTGCGGGCTGTGGGCGATCGCCCTCTCGGCCCCACCGCGCTCACGACCCCCCAGGCGGTGATGGTCAACCTGCTCGGCCTAGACGCATCAGAGGCGACCCACCACCGCCAGCTCGAAGCGCTGAAGCAATTGCCCCAGGCCACCGTCTACTGGTATACCAAAGGCATTCGCCCCGGTCGCAAGCTGGGCCACGTCACCCAGTGTTTGGCTGCTGAGGCTGACCCTGTGGCGGCGGCAGCGGCGATCGAAGCGATCTGGTACGGCGCATCGTAGTCCCAGGTTGAGGTCGAGATCATGGTCTCCTACACCCTGAGGTCTAGAGAAGATTCTCCCCGTTGCTGAACTCTGAGGCAGGCAAGTGGGTCTGCCCCTATGTACACCCCATCATCCATCCTCTCCCATCCCCCTATTCCACCGCCCCATGCCCTACACCCTAGCCCAGCTCAACACCATGTCCGAGGCCGACTTCATTGCCGCCATTGGCCCCGCTTTCGAAGACACCCCGACTATTGCCGCCCAGGCCTGGCCCCAGCGACCCTTTGCCTCGGTGGCCGATCTGCATAGCAAAATGGTGGCGATCGCCCAGGGCATGTCTTCCGCAGAGCAGCTGACCCTGATCAAGGCCCACCCCGATCTCGGCGCTCGGGTGTCAATGGCCGAGGCCTCGATCGCCGAGCAGAGCCAGGCCGGGCTCAACACCCTCAGCGCCGCAGAATATGAGCAGTTTCAGAGCCTCAATCAGCGCTACAAAGAGACCTTTGGCTTTCCGTTTATTTTGGCGGTGGCGGGGCACACCAAAACCTCGATTCTCGAAAACTTTGCCCAGCGCCTAGACAATTCTCCGCAGCTAGAGCAAGCCACCGCCCTGGAAGAGATCAAAAAAATTGCTCGCCTGCGGTTGGAAAGCTGGATCGAAGAGGTCTAGTCAGGAGACTTCCAGGCAAGACGATACCCGCTGCAAGCCAGTGACTTGAGCCGCTGTAGGGTAGGCACTGCCCACCCATGGGCAACTATTTTTCAGAAGTCGCCCAATGAGTCTGAGAAGCAATCGAGGAAGACGGGCAGGTGTGGGCTAGGGTTGAGTGGTCTTTAGCGTTCTGAGGCGGTTGATGGCCGCCGCCAGCTCTAGCCCCCGAAAGCTGACCAGGTCGCCCATGGGCCATTCGGTGAGGCCGTCGAGCCCGTACTGATCGACATCGGCCATGACCGCTGCAATGACCTCTGGCAGTGGGGTGGTCGCCGTCATGCGGTAGCGCTGGGCGTAGACGATCGCCTCTGCGATCGCCCGCACCTGACCCTGTTCGACCAATTGCTCTACTGCCGAGAGGTCGATGGCCTCGGTGCCAATCTGGAGCTGATCGACATCCCGCGCCCGCAGTTTGACGCTGTGCTTGCCTGTGCTGGGGTCGATGCTGGTGGGCTGAATGATGCGAGCAGTGAGGCTGCCGAATCTGGGGCCACCTTCAAGGTCGCGATCGGTCTTGTACTCGGCTGCGATCGCCTGCGCCTGCCTAGTCACATCCTGGGGGACAAAATCATCCATGGCGATCACCCTATCGGCCACGTCGAAGTAGTCGCCGCTGCCCCCCATCACCAGCACCGTCGAGATGCCGTAGTCGGTGTAGAGCTGCCGCACCTTGTCGATGAACGGGGTGATCGGCTCCCGGTCTTTGGCGATCAGAGCCTGCATTCTGCGATCGCGAATCATAAAATTCGTCGCTGAGGTGTCTTCGTCTACCAGCAGCGCCGTCGCCCCCGCCTCGATTGCCTCAATAATGTTGGCCGCCTGGGAGGTGCTGCCGCTGGCGTTTGGCGTAGAAAAATGACGGGTCGATTTGCCCTGGGGCAAACTGCCGATAAAGGGCGAAATGTCGACCCCTGCAATGCTGCGGCCATCCTCTGCTCGCACCTTGACTGCGGTGGGGTCGGTCACCACCTGCTCCCTGCCGTCACCGGGGATGTGGTTATATACCCCCATCTCGATCGCCCGCAGCAGGGTCGATTTGCCGTGGTAGCCGCCCCCCACAATCAGCGTAATGCCCTGGGGAATGCCCATGCCCGTCACCGCTCCGGCGTGGGGGCACGTCAGCGTCACCCGCAGCGATTTAGGGGATTTGAAAGGAATTGCCTGATCCGTCAGGGGCCGCTCATCGACGCCGCTGCGCCGGAGCAAAATCGAGCCATCGGCGACGAAGGCCACCAGGTTGTGGGTGGGGAGCTGCGATCGCAACACCTCTGCATCCTCTGCCGCATCTACCTGGTGCTGAATAGCCTCCCCATCTAGGGATTTATAGAATAGAGTTTGCTCTAATAAATCTGGCACCGCTCGACACAACAGCTCCGCCGCCTGTCGTCCTGCGATCCGCCGCCCAAAGGCCGGCAAGCCCACGGTGAACCGCAGCTCCACCGAGTCTGCCGTCACCTGTGCCGCACTGCGGTTGAGCATCGCCTGGCTGGGCCGCACAATGCCAATCAGCCCGCTCTTGCCCGAGCCCGAGGGGCGCTGCAATGTCTGGCTCGCCCGATGAAACTCGCGGGTTAGGTAATCGGCCAGGGCTACAGCCCGACAGGGCAATGACCACAGACTCTCTGGAAACCCCGCCATAGTCTGGGGCACCACCACCCGCGCTCGACTCGGAGCCGCAAATGGGTCGCCCTGCACATGGTCAATGTGCAGCACAAAATGCCCAAAGTCGTACTCTCCCCTGAGCGACTTATAGGCCCCGTAGCTCTGGCCATCTAGGCGATAGAGCTGGTCATAGAGTTTGCTATGGGGGGTCATGGTTCAAACGGGTCTGCCAAAATCCAAACAGTTTACCGCGCCTCTTCATCCTTCGCTGCCCACCCATCAGGCCCTACCGGCTCGACTCTTGACCACTGCCACCGCCACATCCATCGCTGCCACCATGCTGCTGGCATCGGCAATCCCCTGACCGGCAATATTAAAGGCAGTACCGTGATCAGGTGAAGTGCGCACAAAGGGCAGACCCACCGTCGTATTCACCGCCCGGTCAAAGGCCATCAGCTTGACCGGAATCAGCCCCTGGTCGTGGTACAGAGCCAGATAGGCGTCGTGGGCAGTGGCTATGGCTCTGCTGTCGGTGCCAAACCAGGCCTGCCCAGGGCGCACCCACATCGTGTCGGGGGGAAGCGGGCCGTCGATCTGCACCTGGGGGTAGCGCTGGCGCTGCTGCTCCAGCCAGAGAATCAGCCAATCCACTTCTTCTCGGCCCAGCTGCCCGCCTTCGCCACTGTGGGGGTTGAGCCCAGCCACGGCAAGGCGGGGCTGGGTCAGGCCAAAGTCTTGCTTTAGGCTGTGGATCAGCAGGTCGAGCTTTTGAGTCAGCAGCTCGGGCGTCAGCGCTTGAGGCACCTGGCTGAGGGGAATGTGGGTGGTGGCTAGCAGCGCCCGCAGCCACCAGCCCGTGTGGGGAGACTGGGCGACAAAGGCCATCCCAAAGCGATCGCTCTTGGCCCCCTCGGCTAGCAGTTCGGTCTGACCGGGGTAGTTATGTCCGGCGATTTTCCAGGCTGACTTGGCGATCGGCCCGGTGACGATCGCATCGTACTGCCCTGCCCCCGCGCCTTTGATGGCGGCTTGTAGGTAGGCAAAGCTGGCCGCCCCGGTAGCGGCGCTGGGCTGGCCGAAGTCTACAGTCTCTAGGGGTAGGGGCGGGGGGATTTCGACAAAATTTAGGGGCTCTAACGCAGGGAGAGGCCCAGAGTAGCTAGATTGCACTAGGGAAATTGCCGTTTGGTTCAACAGCGATCGCGTCCCAAAGAGTGTGATCTCGGCGATCGCACCCCAATCCTGCTGCCCCAGCGCCTTGAGCACCACCTCGGGGCCAATGCCTGCCGGGTCGCCCAGGGTTAGCGCCAGCCGAGGTCGATGGTCTAAAAAGGATGCCTTGGGGGGAGATGCCATAGATGAAGTTAGAACCAACGTTTACTTCATCAGGCTAACGCGCTAGCGCAGTATGGTTGGCCTTGGCTAGGAGCTACCCAAGGCAACGGGCTTTTAGGGAAACCTTTTATATCAAATCCTCCTTGTATGCCCCCGATTCAGCAGGGCAAACAACCGTTTGCCCCGACGGTTCGGTCTTTTAGAAATTGGGGTTATGTAACTCGGATTTGGTGTCAGGCGCTGCTGGCGGAGGTGGCCCGTATTTGGCAACGGGTTGCGGGTTAGCGTCTGACGAATCCAACATCAACCCGCCGAGATAGCTGTTTCAACTATCCAATGTCACCCACCCCATGTTGCTAAAACCGTAACCCCACACGGCTTCCTTATAGTTCGTTGGTAGATTGCTAATGGACTAAGGGGATAGTCAGTCTGCGTTCTAAGCCACGCCACTACCAACGGCTGCACATCCCCTGGTAGATCGTTTAGGTGTGAGACAACCATGAAAAAGCACATGTTTTCTGCCCTGGTGGGAGCCGGTCTGATAGCCGCTGCCCTGGGGAGTGGGATGACGGGGGCAGGAGAGGCCCTGGCTGAGACGCAGCCCGAGTGGCACAACTGCCTGACCCGCGAGGTGTTTACCCCCGAGAAGCAGGCCTGGTGCGATCGCTGGAGCACCCTGCAAAACGGCACCTATATCGTGCCCGTGGGTTTTGGCCCCGAGCCCAGCTTTGAAACGGTGACCCTCGAGTTTGGCCAGTATGAACGGCCCGGTGAACTGCTGGTGAGCCTAGCCAACGAGCCCAACTGGCTGACCTTTGGCGATATTGACGGTGACGGCAAAGACGATGCCGCCGTGATCTTTGGCGTCAACCAGGGGGGCGGCACTAACCTGGCCACCTATCTAGCGGCAGTGATGGATATCGACGGCGAGGCCCAGGCGCTGAGCCCCGTGGTGCTCGGAGAGCGGATTATGCTCAATGGCCCGATCGCCATCGACAATCAGCGCATTCAGGTGCCCCAGCTGACCCAGACCGAGGTGATCAATCGCAGCTTTGTGGTCGAGGGCGAAACCCTGAGCGAGCTGGCCCAGCTGCCCAGCCCCGAGCGGGCCGAGGTACCCGACGGCACCATTGTGTTTTCGCAAACATCCACCTACGCGGTGCGGGTGTTTACCCAAAATGGGCAGCCCCGCCTCAACCTGTTTAACCGGGCTACCGGGCGGCAAGTGCTGAACGCGGTACGGGCTATAGCCGTCTCTTCCGTAGAGGGCATCACCTTTACCTACGCGGGCTCGACTTCTGAGGGGCTGCCGTCGGCTCGAGTCAGCATCGCCCCCGATGGCGCTCAAACTTTGGAGGTAAACGACGTGGTGCAGACCGACAAAGCTACCGTAACCGGCACCGTCAGCTACCTGCCCCGCATTGCCATGCCTCCCAACGCCATTCTGGAGGTGCAGCTGGTGGATGTCAGCCGGGCCGATGCCCCGGCGATCGTGCTGGCGTCTCAGAGTACGGTGTTTGGCGGGCGGCAGGTGCCGATCCCCTTTGAGCTAGTCTATAGCCCGGAGCAGATCGACCCGCGCTTTTCCTACGCGGTGCAGGCCCGCATCATGGTCGATGGGCAGCTGCGGTTTATCAACACCAGCCGGGTGGCAGTGATCACCCAGGGCAACCCCACCACGGTGGATGTGCGGGTCGACCCGGTTTCGGCGCAGCCTCGGTAGGGCTCAATTAATCTGGATTTTCTCTAACCACAGATAGATATTGGCTAGGGCCGCTGAGGGGGCTTGTTAAACTAACGGCAGCTGCTGCCGGGAGTGCTCCATTCTCAGCGGCCTGTCAATCTATGCTGCGAAAATCCCCGTGACCGTCCAAGAACCTGCTCTCAATTCTCCTGCGATCGCCCAGCCAACCCTAGAGCCCCTGGTCTCGCTAGTTGAAGACGAAACTCAAAACCTGCTTGACTGGGCCGCAGCGGTAGAGCACTCTACCGAAACCTATTTTGAGCGGGGGCAGCATCTGGCTCGGCGGCTGGGGGCTCACTACCGCAGCGATGGCCTCACCGAGTTTGGCTTTTGGACGCCGGAGCTAGCGGCGGAGGTCATACAGTCAGAGCGATCGCTGGAGCTAGAAATTCTCACCCCGCTGCAACCTATCGACTTTCGTGCCGCTCAGCAGACCCTGCGATTTCAGCGCGATCGCCTGCCGGTAATGCAGCAGGGCGAATATGTCTGGGCTGTGGTGGCGGGGGTGGTGCCGGGTGGCCGCGATCGGGCGGGCTGCTTTTATTGGCTGCACTACGTCGATGCCGAAGGGCGGATCAACTACATTCGTGACCCCCTGGCCTACTCCCTGCCCTACGGCGTGTTTGCCCCCGCCGAAGTCTACGACATCGATCGGCTTCAGCGCGATCGAGCCGACCTGGGCTACCTGGCCCACAGCGCCAACCTCAGCCAAGCCGCGCCCTCCCCCGACGACCTCGATGACGGCATTGTGCGAGTTGCCCCCCCCAGCAACATTCTGCAAATCCACGTCACCACCGCCAGCGCCGAGGGCACCCTAGAGGGGCTGACCCGCATTTACACCACCATCTCTGCCAAGCTGGCCACCGGAGCCGATCTGGCCCCAGCCGAAATGGCCTACATTGGCTACGAAGCCATTCAGCTGCTGCCGGTAGAGCCTACCATCGAGTACCGCCGCGAAGACACCAACATCGAGCATGAGTTTTTTGCCATGGTCGAACCCGGCAATAGCGAGGCCCCTAGTACCCACCTCACCGCTACTCTGCGCCAGCCCCATACCCAAAACTGGGGCTACGATGTGCCGATTTTGGGCAGCGCCGCCACCAACCCAGCGGTGCTGGGCAGTCTGCGCCCCGACGAGGTGGTCGATTTCATCGCCACCCTGCACACCTTCTCTGCCGGGCCAATTCAGGTGATCTACGACCTGGTCTACGGCCACGCCGACAACCAGGCCCTAGAGCTGCTCACCCAGCAGTTTTTCAAAGGGCCGAATATGTATGGCCAGGATCTCAACCACCAGCTGCCCCAGGTGCGGGCCATTTTGCTAGAGATGCAGCGCCGCAAGCTCAACACCGGGGCCGATGGCATTCGGGTAGACGGCGGTCAAGACTTTCGCTTTTTTAACCCGCTCAGCGGTCGGGTCGAGCAAGACGACATGTATCTGCTGGCGATGAGCGATCTGGTGCAAGACATCGAAGGCTACCAGCGGCGCATGTTCACCATCTACGAAGACGGTCGCCCCTGGCCCGAGCCCGGCTGGGAAGAGACCTCTACCTATCGCGAGCTGCTGGAGGCCAAGCCGGGGTCGTTTCAGTGGGGGCCGCTGATTTTTGCCCACAACACCCCCACTCTCAAGGGCTTTTGGGATCGCAAGTGGTCACGGGTGTGTGAGGTGATTTCCCAGGGCGATCGCTGGATCACCGGCTGCGGCAACCACGACACCGTGCGCCGAGGCAACCAGATTTCCCTCGACACTGACATCAACTGGAACCTGGGCGACACGCTGCCCGCCGCCCTCAACCGCGCCTACAACAGCCCGGCCACCCGGCTGTGGGTCTATGGCTTTAGCCCTGGTCTGCCGATGGACTTTCTCAACGCCAGCCTGGAAACCCCCTGGGGATTTTTTCGCAACACTGACGATCGCTACGGCGTCAAGGTAGTCTCTGAAGAAGTGGGCTTTCTCGATTGGGAAATTGAGCCAGAGCTATACCGGCAGCCCCATGCCTTTCCCCAGCTCAAATCTCTGGGGTTTGAGACCCTGAGCCAACTAAAGAATTTTGCCAATGCCCTACGGGATGCCATGGTTGAGACTGACTACGATCTAGAACAGGTAGCCCTGATCTGTCAGCGTTGTCTGGGGGATGGGGCTGACCCCGGCCAGTGCCAAATTCCGGCGATGGAAGAGCTGAAGGAAGCCAGTCTGCCCCATTTTTTGGCCACCCTGGATGTGCCCAAACTGAAGCACTTTGCCATGGCCTTTATGGAAGATGGCCACGACATCTGCAACGCCGCCCACTATTTTGATAGCGCCAACCGCGACCAAACTCAGTTTGGCCTGGCCCTGCGCCAGTTTCGGCAGCAGCGCCCCTGGCTGCGAGGAAATTTGGTGGGACGCGATCGCTTTAACCGCATCAGCGACGATAACCAGACCATCTTCTACGGCCATCGCATCGAGCGCCCCGCCGATGACACCGCTGAGCCGACCGTTGCCGACGCCACCCCGCAGGAGGTGGTGATGGTGGCCCACATGGGCGGCGACCCGATCACCGCGACCCTGGGTGACTGGCTCCAACTCGATCTCGATCAGTGGCAGGTGGCGGTCGCGTCGCCAGGGCTGGTAGCCAAATTAGACCCCTCCGATCTCCGGGCCGTTGAGCTCAGCGACGGCGAAGGGCTGCTGTTGATCAGCAAATTAGACCACCATAGGTAAAAGATGTGGGCCAAACCCTTTTTGCTGCTGGAGGGTCATGGGGGGCGGCAGGCTGGGCGATCGCGCTCCCGCCGCTTTTCTCGCCAGTTGTCGACAGCACAAAAATCTGGCTACTAAAAAGCCGGGGTCACGCCCCGGCTTTTTAGGTCTGCGTCATCTCGATTTAACAGCCGTCTGGGCCGCAGAACTTGTGCGCGTACAGTACTTCTGCGTCACAGATATAGGCGATGCCCGCATAGTCGTTGAAAAACTGCAAGGCGACTCGATCCGAAATCTGCAGGGCCATGTCCTGATTTTCAGTGAGCACCTCAAACTTGACATTCGAGGTCGTGTCAGAGACGCTGGGTTGTCCGGACGAGCGCACGCTGCGACTACCTTTACCGCCAGTTTCTACCACTGTATAACCGGTCGCTCCACATTCATCGATGATTTTAGCGACTTGTTTCAGCAGCACTTTTTCGGTGACAATAACGAGCTTTTTGGCTGACTTGGCCATCTAGGTTAACCTCCTTATGACTATATTCATTGAACCACTGGGCCGCCGGGGCAGGGGAGCACCGGCAGACCCGATCCGCCTGCGATTAGCCACCCGTCATCGCCTGGGCAAGCCCAACGAAGAGCGGTATGCAGAGGGCGATCGCAACGGGCGTGCCGATGGCTGTAGATGCGCCGATGTAGGCGGAAGGATTGGCCGACGGAATACCAGCCCGCAGGGTGGGCGGCCCGGAGATGTCTGAGCTAGAGGCGGCAATGACGGCCAGGAGGGCGACGCCGCCAGGGCTAAACCCGGTTGCGTAGTGGGCAATCATGCCGAGACCGAAGGCGATAAACCCGTTCAGAAAGGGGGACACAAAGGCATACAGGGCGTACCACTGGGCCACCTGGCGCAGCTCATTGAGTCTGGCCCAGGCCTCCATACCCATGATCAGCATCAGAATCGAAAGCAGACCGCGGAAGAGGGGATCGTAGAAGCTCTCGTAGACGCTTTCTGGCCGGGTCAAGATGCCTAGGGCGAGACCGAGCAGCAGGGCCGAGAGGGCAGATCCCTGGATACTTTCCTTGACGATGGGCCAGATCTTGACCCGATTGCTGGGGGCACCGCCCGACCCGCTAGAATAACCGCCTGCGCTACCGCCCGCATACCCACCTGCAGCACTGCGCGGATCGCTGGTGGAATAACCGCCTACGGGAACGGGCTGGTCGATGGGTGCTCCGCCTGCGGCAACCGGCTGCATGCTGACATACTCTTCATTTTTGAGATACTTCTCATTTTTGAGATATTTATCGCGCTTCTGCTTATTGGTGTAGATGCTGGCCAAAACGATCGCCGTCACCAGCGCGGGGATATCCATAAACGGATAGAGTGCGCCGGCCCAGGCCTCATATTCAATGCCTTGCGACTCTAGTACCGTGATGCCAGCGACCATGGTAGAACCACTCACCGCACCGAATAAGCCCCCGGTTGCAACGGCATCTACGACTTTGATACCCGGTAGCTTGGCGAACGTGTAGCGCGCGATCAGTACGATCACGATCCCCGTTAATATGGCGAATAGCGCAGGCAGCAGCATCTCCCCAAGACTGGCATTGCGGATCGCCATGCCGCCGGTCAGGCCGACCTTGATCAGCAGCATGAAGACGATGAACTTATAGATCGCATCGGGAATGGCCAGTTCGCTGCCGAGGGCGGCAATGACGATACCACCAATCAAAAAGCCAAGAGTTGGGGACTGCAACTGCGCCCCAAATTTTGTTAAGAACTCAGACAAGAAATCCATTAAAACCTCCTTTTGCCTCCCCTAACGAGGAGTGGTTGTTGTGATGGCTGAAATTGGTTGAACGTTAAAGAAAACGAGGGTGCAGCGATACACCCCTGCATCACAGGTGTTGTCGATAGGGTTGTTCGGAGGTGGCCGCCATCCGAACAGGACTGGAAGATGGCGCTCTTCCGCAGTCCCTTTGATAGAACTTTGTCTATCAAGACCTCAATCTCTATGTGCTCAAGTCTATCCTGAAATCCGCAGGGTTTTTACGCTTCGTCGCCGTATTTGGCACTGCGTTTCAAATGAGAGTCATAAGTTTTACTTCTGTTTGATGCTTCCTGATATATTTCTGACTGATGTAAATCGTAGGCCCAGAGTTTTCTCAATGGATTGTCGATGCTGCGCCGCTGCAAAATTTGGCGGAGCTGCGATCGCCCTCGTTGGGTAACCAGTCAAAACCAGGAGCAGGGCTAACGACCGTTTGCCCCTACGGGATACCCGGCTTGATTAGAGATGTTTGAATTCGGATTTGGTATGGGCTAGTCAACCCACATTTCGGGGGGAATGGTTGTGGGCGCAGGAGTCGCGGGTGGACTGTAGCTGGCCAGGTTAAACCATCCCACGGCTAGTAAAAACCCGAACACACCGCCCCATAAAAAAGTCCAGGCGTGGAACGGCTCAAGCACGCACAGCAGGCGGCGATCGCTGCTATAGACCTGCACTAGCCAGCCTTCGCTGGTATGGTCAAATCTGGTTCGCAGTTTATTGGGTTCAAACTTGTTCACGGTGTCTGCTCCATGCTGATCAGTTGTGTGTAGTGGTGGCGAGCCAAAGCCCGCCCGTGACGGCAACACCCGTTAGAAAGTCACCGGTGAATGGAGAGTGTCTGAAGAAGAGCGGCTGATACCGAATCCGAATTCCATACCCCTGATACCCAATCGGCCAACCGGTAGGGCGTTGGCGTAGCCTGGCCGAAGGCCTTACCGCTGTTCGTCCTGCTGAATCGGGGGCAGGCGAGCAAGATTTGGTATGAGTCGCTCAAACCCGACATTGGTATTGATATAGAAGCGGTCAGACAGAAGGCAAGAGTCTATGCTTTTTTCTTAAACGATATTTATAAGTCTATACACTGGATACGCTGGTTGACCGGTGGCCATAGCGCCAAAAGGATAAGTGTTTTTTATCGAATGCTTCTGCTAATCTGCGCCAAGCTCTCTTGACAGAGGTTAATTGCGCTGCCGCAGCTTTTCTCGCCAGTTGTCAGACAGCAGCGGGCAATGGGCTAACTCAGCGGCGGCGGCTTTGTCGTTGAGATCGTGGTGCATGATCTGGTGGGCGCGGGTGATAGTCCACTGGGGGAAGGGGCGATCGCACAGCTCGACCGCCTGCCCCGCTGCCACCGACCCCTCCTGAAGCACCCGAAAGTACCAGCCAGAACGACCGTTGGCCAGCACCTGTTGAGCCAAATCGGCAATCCGCCAGCGGCGGGAGAGCTTCCAGCAGGGTTTGCGAGGTTGCGACACCTGCACTGTGGCCCCCCCGACTTGATAGACATCGCCGACGCAGACCTCGAACTCTGTCTGGCCGACAATGGTGAAATTTTCGCCAAAGGCACCGGGGGGCAGGTCGTGGATGGAGAGGTGCGATCGCCAATAGTCGTAATGCGCGGCGCTGTAGGCCAGTACGGCTTTATCTACCCCACCGTGGTTTTTTAGGTCGGCTTGGCCATCTCCTTCCAGGTGGGTGGTGCCCAGCCAGAGTGGCCCTGCTACCGGCTGCTTAAAAAAGCCCGTCGTCCAGGGGCGATCCATTGGGTCGGGGGCATTGTCTCGGCCCAGGGTCTGGGGTAGGCCGACTTGAATGGTGGCCACCATTGCGCAGGTCATGGGGGTACTCTCCTCCACCGGGCCGATCGTCTTGGCTATGGTACAGCACCTGCGATCGCCCAAACTCACCATAAACCTGACATTTCGATCTTACCCCCGTTAAGGTGGCTAACCGATGCAGAAAGGTCTCTAGAGCGGTGATGAAATCGGGGCTCTGGCCACCACCACCCGGGAGCTTACTCCCTGGCTCACAGCCTGCTCTAGCAAACTGAGGAACTCGGCTGCCAATCGTCTGAAGTGGATTGGCAGCTTTGAGCCTTAGCCAGTCTTACTGATTCAACACATCGCGCTTGTGTTGAGGGGCGGCGGCAATAGCGGCCACCTGGGCTCTCAATTCCTCTGATATACCCAATTCCTCCAGGGTGATCATCAAGTCTTCGGCCACGGCATCGAAGTGCTCGCTGTTTAGCCCCTGGTGTTTAACCAGTTCTTGATGGGCTTCGCGCATGTAGCGACCATCGTACTTGTCGGTGCCGCCAAAGGCATAAGTCAAGAATGCTTTTTGGTGTGCTCGCTGCTTAGCCATGTCTGTATCGGCAAAGAAATGCTTAATGCGGTCATCCTGAAGCACTCGCTCGTAAAATTTGTCGACGGCTAAATCAACCGCCGCTGCGCCACCCAATTGGTCAAATAATGTCGTCATTGGTTGTCCTGAGTTACTCAACTCAATAGTTACTAACTATAAGATAGCGTTGAGAGTCTCCCCTATACCCCGCTTTGGGGGCGTCCACCGGGCTTAGCAGTGGTCAGTAAGCCCCACTGGTCTCGGGTTAAGTTGCTGGGGTAGCCTCACTCCGGTGTTGCTGACGACTATCTGCAACCTACCCGGAGTAAGCTTTGTTCCTCACGCCCTAACTTTGCAAATACCCTCGAACAGGTATCACCCGTCGAGTTCGCTGCTGATGTACTGATTGACGAAAGCTTCAGCGGATCCTAGATCCAGAGCTTTAAGGACGTGGACTATTGCCAGAATAGTGTCGCCTGTGGGGTCGATTTTGCCTCTGCCCCAGCGGTAAATGCGGTTACGTCCGGCTGCAATTTGAGTTGATTAGGTCGCTACTGCCCTAGGCAAAGCCCGAGGGTCGTGCCCAAACAGTTTGCCTGTAGGTTGTGCCCAATACCATCTCTGTAGGGTGGCTGTGGCGCAAAATGATAAGACATCACTTGGCCAAGATGATATGAAATATAGAACTTTAGAGTCTAAACTAGGCGGTGCAAATCTCCCAGATTTGCGCCCCTAAAACAAGGGTTGTGCGCTTCGACAAAGGATCCGCCTACACGTTTCTTGATGGAGATATGTGAAGGGAAAAAACGATCTTTTATGAAGGCTAAAGCTGAAGTAGATTGTTGAGGACGGATATATACGCCTGCCTTTGCCAAAAACGCAAGGCCACCAAGGCGTTGCCCTAAAGGGCTGAAGTCTGTCGCTATTTGCCCTAGGGTTGTCGGCTACTTTTCTAGCCCTCTTTCCTCTGCTGGTATGTTGGTAGAGAAATGAAATAAAAGATGTGGTGGAGATGGCGGGCTGTTCTCTGCCTGGGGCGTAGTCATTAGACTCTCTTGGCCATTAATCTTTCTGACCCTTGGATGGTGTTTGAAAAGTGATGTGCTGTAGCTTTAGTTATCTGCCGATTCCCCCTGCCTCCCTTAAAAAGGGGGATGAAAACTCTCTTTATTAGGCTCAGCTACTGGTGTAGGACAATGATGAAAACATACGCGATTGGTATTGTCAGCTTAGCCCTAACCCTGGGGCTATCCGCAGCAGCCCAGGCTGAGACCGTGATTGAGAAGGTGGCCCGCACGGGGGTATTGACGGTGGGTACCCGCTTTGATCTGGTGCCCTATTCTTACATCGACACCGACGGTAATTTAGTCGGCTATTCGGTGGATATTGTGAACCGCATTGAGGCCCAGCTAGAGCAAGAGCTAGGCCGCGACATTGTGGTGCAGCGGCGAGAAGCCCAGGGGCTAACCGAGCGGATTCCCATGATTATCAGTCGTGAGATTGACCTGTCCTGCGATACGCAATTTACCTGGGAGCGCGATCGCCATGTGGACTTTTCCATGAGCTATGGGCTGTCGGGCATTCGCCTGCTCACCCGCGAGGGCAGCACCCTGGGCACGCCCGAGTCCCTGGTGGGCCAGCGGATTGGGGTGATCCAAAACTCCCTGGGCCAGCAGGTGATGGCGCTGGTGCAGCCCCAGGCTACCCTGGTGCCCCTGGGGTCTCTCGATGACGCCTTTGCGGCCCTCCAGTCGGGCGAGGTGGCGGCGATCGCCGGGGACTCGGTGCTGTTGGGGGGCATGGTGGCCCAACAGGGAGGCACCGAGGTATACGAACTGGCCCCGGCGCAGCCCTACCAGCGCTATGGCGTGGCCTGCATTGTGCCGCAAAACAACTCCACCTTTTTGAATATGGTCGACTATGCGATCGCGGGCCTGCTGCAGGGCTACGTCAGCGGCGACTCCGCCGCCCTCGCCACCGTCAATCAGTGGGTTGGCCCCGGCGGCATTGTGCCACTCCCCCAAGACTTGATCACCGACTTCTTTGAGATGGTGCTCATTCAGCGGGCGCAGGTGCCCCCGACCACCCCCACGCCCTAGCGGCCCCTCCCTTCTCTCCCCCGTCCCCTACCCCCAGACCGACCGATGCCTATCTCCAACCGCACCAGTTTTGTCGGCTTTTTAGTCGCCCTGTCGGCCCTCAGCGTGCCGGGTGCCGCCCTTGCCACCAGCCCAGACACGGCTACCCCCACCGTCGCCGCCGCGGCCACCATTGAAGATCGCCTGGCGCGCCTGTCCGCAGCGTTGCAGGCGCGGGCCGAACAGTTGCCCGCCGAGAGCCAGCCTAGCTCAGGAAACTTGATGGCCATTGGCTTTGCCGACGGGGCGGGTCGGGGCTGGGTAAATGGCGTTCGTGGTGGCTGGGCCGATGGCCACGGTGGCAGTTTCGTCAATCGCAATAACTGGCGCAATGGCTGGGGCGATGGCGGTGGTTTTGCCAACTGGCGCAATTATTAACCCTAAAGGAACCCGGCAGCCATGACCTCTGTCTATCGCGCCCCAGCCCCCCAGCCCCATGCAAACCCGGTAGATACAACAGATTTTGGCCCTATTTATCTGGCCGTAGTTCAGCCCACGTCGTTTTGCAATTTGGACTGTGATTACTGCTATTTGCCCGATCGCCATCTGAGACACCAGATGTCCCCGGACCTGATCGAGCCGATTTTTAAGACGCTGTTTTCCAGCCAGTTTCTCCGGGCCAATTTCAGCATTTGCTGGCACGCGGGGGAGCCCCTGGCGGCGGGTCTCCAGTTCTACACAGCGGCCTTTGCCCACATTGAGCAACTGGCTGCTACCCACAAACCCGAAGGCATTTGCTTTAACCATTCCTTGCAGACCAATGGGCTGTTGCTCAACCAGGCCTGGTGCGATCTCTTTAAGCAATACCCGGTGCATGTGGGGGTCAGCATCGACGGGCCAGCCTTTCTCCACGATGCCCACCGCAAAACCCGCACCGGCCTGGGCAGTCATGCCGGCACCCTCCGGGGCATCAAACTCCTGCAAGAAAACGATATTCCCCTCAGCGTGATTGCCGTTTTAACGGCGGATTCTTTGGACTATGCCGACGAAATGTTTGAGTTTTTTGAGTCCCAGGGCATTACCAACGTCGGCTTTAATATGGAAGAGACCGAGGGCATCCATGCCCAATCCTCCCTCAGCGCCGAGGGCGTTGAGGCCCGCTATCGCACCTTTTTGAAGCGGTTTTGGGATTTGGTGGCGGCAAATAATAGCCCTATGAAAGTCAGGGAATTTGAAGCGATCTGTTCGTTGGTGTACAACAACGCCCGACTCACCAGCACCGACATGAACCACCCCTTCAAAATTGTCAGCATCGATTATCAGGGAAATTTCTCAACCTTTGACCCAGAACTGCTCTCGATGCCGAGCGACCACTACGGCGATTTTGTGCTCGGCAACGTGGCCCATCAAACCTTTGAAGCCGCCTGCCAAACGCCGAAGTTTCAGCGGTTGTATGGCGAGATGCAGGCAGGGGTCGCCCTGTGTCAGCAAAGCTGCGACTATTTTGGTCTCTGCGGCGGCGGCGCTGGCAGCAACAAATACTGGGAAAATGGCACCTTTGCCTCCACCGAAACCCAGGCCTGCCGCTATCGCATTAAGGCAGTAGCCGATATCGCCTTAGATGCCCTTGAACAGGCTCTGGGAATGGATAACCCGTGAATTGCACTGATTTTTAGCCGATCATTAATGGCAGTCCACCGCAATGCCTAGGTCAGCACCATGAGGGGGCTATCTTTGCCGTTGAGAAAGCGGGCCTCAATGTCAGTCGCTGGTAGGGGTTTAGAGAATAGATAGCCCTGCCCCAGCTCACAGTTGAGCTGCAGCAGCCGCGCCAGCTGGGACTCGGTTTCGATCCCTTCGGCGGTAACGGTGAGGCCCAGCTGCTGGCCCAGGGTAATAATGGTGTCTACGACTTTGTATTTAGAGCTCAAAACTTGGATTTGGCTCGTAAACGAACGATCGATTTTGAGGTCATTGACCATAAATCGGTGCAGGTAGCCCAGGGAGGAATAGCCGGTGCCAAAGTCATCGATGCTGATCTGAATCTGCCGCGATCGCAGCGCCTCCACCAGAGCAATGGCGGTTTCAGCATTGTCCATGATGGCGCTTTCGGTAATTTCCAGCTTGAGGCGGGCGGGGTCAATGCCGGTAGCGGAGAGAATTTGGTCAATGTCGTCGAGCAGAGTCGGGCAGGCAAACTGTCGCACCGACAGGTTGACACCCATAGTCAAATGGGTCCAGCCCTGCTGCTGCCAGTGGTACAGCTGTTGACAGGCCTGCTTGAGAACGAGCAGACCCACCGGCACCACCAGCCCGGTGGTTTCCATCAGCGGAATAAATTCGCCAGGGGCCACCAGTCCACGGCTGGGGTGCTGCCAGCGCACCAGCGCCTCTAAACCAACCATGGTGAGAGTTTTAAGGTGAACAATGGGCTGGTAGTGCACCACAAATTCCTGGCGCTCAAGGGCGAGCTTGAGGTCATTTTCGAGGGCCAGGCGATCCACCATAGTTTGGTGCATTTGCGGGTCAAAAAATTGATAGCTGCCGACTCCCTGCTGCTTGGCTCGATACATGGCAATGCCAGCATCCTGAAGCAGGTGTTCGGGGCAGGCGTAGCTGCTGTGGCCGAGTACAATGCCCAGGCAGGCCGTGATAAAAAGATCGAGCCCTGACACGGTGAAGGGGGTCTTAAAGCTGTCTAAGATGGTTTGGCTCAGCGATTCGATGTACTCCCTATCGCTGGTCTGGCGCAGCAAAAAACAGAACTCATTGCCCCCCAGACAGGCCAGCAGCCCGTCGCCGGGTACGAGTTGCTGAAGTCGCTCTACGATCGCCTTGAGCAGCTGGTTGCTCAGGGTGTAGCCAAAGGAGCCGTTGATCAGCTTGAACTGGTCGCAGTCGAGATAAATCACCGCAAAGGCCGAGCTCCTGGCCTGTAGTAGCTCAGCCAAGCTCTGGGTTAGGGCGGCCCGGCTGGGCAACTGGGTTAGGGCATCTTGGGAAATGATCGCCTGGAGCTGGGCCGTACGCTCTAGCACCTTGGCTTCGAGCTGGGCGTTAAAGGTTTTGAGCTGCCGATACTGCTCCCGCAGCAGCAGCATCGATTGCACCCTGGCAATTAGCTCTAGCCGGTTGATGGGTTTGCTGATAAAGTCATTGGCTCCGGCGCCAAAGCAGCGGGCGAGGTCCTGTTTTTCGCTCAGGGCCGTCACCATAATCACCGGCAGGGTAGCCCAGTTGGGCGACGACTTGATCTGGCGGCAGACCTCAAACCCGTCGAGGCCAGGCATCATCACATCGAGCAAAACCAGATCGGGTTGCAGGGTGTCGAGGGCGGCGATCGCCGCTTCTCCGGTGCTGGCGTAGTGTAGCTGATACCCCTGGGCATCGAGCAGGGTGTCGATGACATCAAAGTTGTTGGGGTCGTCGTCAACGATCAATATGGAGGCGGGTGTCATAGGTCTGCTGATAGGTTAGAGGGTGGAGGGCGCGATCGGGTTGAGCCAGTGTTGAATGGCGGCGGCCAGCTGCTTGAGCTTCAGCGGTTTGTCCAGGTGCTGGTTAGCCCCGGCCGCCAGGAAGCGATCGCCATCGCTTGCCGCCGTCGGCTCCGTCAGCACAATGATCGGGCGATCGGCCAGGTGCGGATCGTCGCGGATGCGGCGAATCGCCTCCAGACTATCCAGTCCCAGCAGCGGCGTATCGATCGCGATCAGATCGGGATTTTCGGCCTGGGCCAGCGCCAGGGCCGCTTCGCTATGGCGCGCCACTAGCAAACGGTACCCCTTGGCGGTCAGGTAGTTGACCACGGTACTGATCGTGGCCTCCTGGTCGCCCACCAGCAGAATGAGGGGCAATGGCTGGGGCGGGGCAACCGCTGGGGCAACATCGCTGAGGGAAGCGGCAGACAGACTCAGCGGTCGTGGCCCAGTCGGGTCGGCAGGCAGGTCAATGGTAAAACAACTGCCGACGCCGACCTCACTGGTCAACCCCACCTGGCCGCCGTGCAGCTCGGTGATCTGCTTGACCAGGGTGAGGCCCAGCCCCGTGCCCTGGTATTGACGGTTGAGAGCACTGTCGATCTGAATAAAGGGCTGAAACAACTTCTGGCGATCGCCGGGGGCAATGCCAATGCCCGTATCTCTGACGGCAAAGCGCACTACGGCCTGGGTTTCGCTGCCGATGGAGGACACCTCTGGCGTGACCGTCAGGCTGACACGGCCCCCCTCAGGCGTAAATTTGACCGCGTTGGTGAGCAGGTTGATCAACATCTGGCGCACGCGGCGCTCATCGATTACCAGGTCGGGTAGATGGGGGGGAATGCAGCGCAGGAGCTGAATGCGTTTTTTGTCGGCCTGCTGCTGCACAAAGGTGAGGCTTGACTGGCACAGGGGGGCGATCGCCGTGGGGGTCAGGTGCAGAGTAATCTGGCCCGACTC
Organism: Pseudanabaena sp. PCC 9330; assembly: GCF_055795045.1. Taxonomy (NCBI): domain Bacteria; kingdom Bacillati; phylum Cyanobacteriota; class Cyanophyceae; order Pseudanabaenales; family Pseudanabaenaceae; genus Pseudanabaena; species Pseudanabaena sp. PCC 9330. The sequence continues at coordinate 42,167 of NZ_JAYFES010000082.1, forward strand.
GATTTTGGCCACATCGAGAATGTCGTTGATCAGCGCCAGCAGGTGGGAGGCGCTGGTCTCAACGATGGTGAGAGCCTTGAGCTGGCGATCGTTGATCGCGCCAAACACCTGCTCTTGCAGCCCCTCGGTCATGCCTAAAATGGCGTTGAGCGGCGTGCGCAATTCATGGCTCATGTTGGCGAGAAACTCGTCCTTGAGACGGGTGGCGCGCAGCAGCTCGGCGTTGGTCTGTCGCAGTCGCTCCTCAGCGCACTTGCGATCGGTGATATCGGCTAGGTAGCCGATGATCTCCTGGGGCTGACCGCAGGCGTCGTAGGCGACGCGGGCCTCATCCTGCAACCACAGGTAGTGGCCGTCCCGGTGTCGAAAGCGATACTCCATAGCGTAGAAGCCGTCCTCGACGGTGGCGGGAATGCCAGCCCAAATGCCGTCAGCCTCGTCGGGATGGTAGTACTCGCGCCAGTCGGTAAAGTTGGCGATAAACGCCTCTGACTCGTAGCCCAGAATATCCGCCAGGTTTTGGCTAATAAAGGTGGGTCTGTAATTGCCGACGGGTTCAACGCTGTAGATAATGGCGGGGCTAGAGTCGAGCAAAAAGCCCAGGCGATCGCGCAGGCGCTGGTTTTCGGCTTCAATCCGCCGGCGTTCGGCGTCGAGCCGCGCCCTTTCGCTGACATCGCGAAAAATGCCCTGCACCACTCGATTGGTCCCTAAATTGATGGTCGTCGCGGTAATATCCACCGGAATCTGTCGGCCATCGGCGTGCAGAATGGGGATGTTCAACGCCTGAAAATGGGGCACATCAATCGACGCTTGAAAGAGGTCAACCAGCTCTGCCCGGTGGTCGGGCGGATGCAGCTGGGACTGGTGCATCTGGGTCAGCTGATCGCGGTAGCGGCCAAACAGCTCCTCCGTTCGGCGATTTACCTCCAGAATGTGGCCTTCCATATCGGCCACCAGAATGGCATCGCTCGCCCCTTCCATCAGGCCTCGGTAACGCAGTTCGCGCTCCTGGAGGGCCGCGGTGCGCTCGGCCACCTGCCGCTCCAGCGATTGGTTAAGTTCCTTGAGCTGCTGTTCGGCCCGATCGCGCTCCCGCAGGGCCGCTTTTTGACCGCTGATGTCGCGCACCAGAGCCAGCACCTCATCGTCCCGGTAGGGCACCACCCGCACTTCTTCGATCTGCATTTTCTCCGCCGTAGACAGATCGTGCTCATAGAACTGGATGGTTTGGGTGGCCAGGGCCAGAGCGATCGCATCGAGCCGCTGCTGGGCCGCCGCCGGGGGCAGCGACTCGCGCACGTGGGTGCCGATCAGCTCGGGCAGATTGCCCACCACATTGAACGTAGGACTGGCAACAAACTCCAGGTAGATGCCATCTTTGCTCAACCGGGCCAGCAGATCGGGCAGGGCCTCGACCAGCGCCCGCTGGTGGGCCTCACTCTGCTGGAGGGCTAGGGCGGTGCGCTGGCGTTCGGCTTCGCTGCGTTTGCGTTCGGCTTCGCCGCGTTTACGCTCGCTGATGTCGCGAATTAAAAACAGCACCTCGTTCTCGCCGCACCGCACCGCCCGCAGTTCTTCCTGCTGGAGGCGATCGCCCACCCAAATCTCCTGCTCGTAGGTTTGCACCTCGCGGGTGACCAGGGCCCGATGGATGGCCTGGAGCTTGAGTTCAGCCAGATCTGCGGGTAAAAACTCTGATACGTGATGGCCAATCCGGTCTTGGGAGGGGACAACTATATCCAGGGGGTGATTTTGACTCAGCACTTCGCGGTAGTGACCATCGGCCCCCATGCGAATCAGCAGATCGGGCATGACCGAGAGGACGGCCCAGCTGTGGGCCTCACGCTGGGTCAGCAGGCGCTCGGCCTGTTTGCGGTCGGTCACCTCCTGCACCACGCCAAGCCACTGCACATCGCCATTGGACAGGCGCTCGGGCTGGCTATTAACCTGAACCCATTTGGTCTTGCCTGAGGGGGTAACGATGCGCCCCTCGTGGCGCAGGGGGGTGAGGGTAGCGGTACTGTGGGCCAGGGCCGCACCGACCCTGGCCCGGTCTTGGGGAGGCAACAGGGCAGCGATGGCGCTCAAGTCGGGCAAGGCGGTTGCAACGGGAAGCTCGAAGAGGCTGGCTCCGGTGGGGCTTAAATACGTTAGTGCGCGATCGCCATTGCTCCGCAAAATCGCGGTAAACACAGTCCCTGGCTGGGTTGCCACCAGGGTTTGAAACCGGGCCTCGCTCCGCTGCAAGGCTCGTTTTGCTCGCTGGTGATCGCGGCGATCTTGGGCGGCCCGTAGCTCCCGACGCAGCACCGCTGGCAGGCGAGCCAGGCTGTCTTTCGTGATGTAGTCTTGGGCACCGGCCTTCATCAGGGCCACGGCCTGCTGTTCATCGAGCCTGCTAGAGACGATAATAAAGGGCACATCTAGCCCCTGCTCGCGCACGATGGTCAGCGCCGCTAGGGCATCAAACCCCGGCAGGTTGTGTTCAGCGATAATCGCATCCCAGCGGCGAGTCGAGAGCATGGGTTCGAGGGCAGCAACGGTTTGTACCCGCTCCCAAGTCACCGCTAGGCTATCGCTACGCAGCGTCTCAACAGTCAGTAACGCGTCGTCTTCGCTATCTTCCACAATTAGAACAGTTAAGACGTCAGCCATCTTGTCTCTACAACGCACGAAGACAAACCTATCTGAGGTGGTAGACGGGCTACCCATGCCCAGTTTTAGAGTACCCGACCCCAGCCCGTAACCCTTGCAGGTCAGTGAAATCGGGATAATAAACTGCGGCCTTATAGACAATAGGTTTCGATCGCACCCGGGCATTGAGACTGAGACCGGTGACGGACTTGTCGATAAGATCATTGGCCCCAGTGGCAAAGCAGCGAGCTAAATTGACCTTTTCGGCTCAAAACTGGTGGATTCATCGGCTCAAAACTGGTGGATTCATCGTCAACAATCAAGGGTAGAAATTGGTTGAGGTCTAGCCATAGAAGCATTGGTTGAACTGCTTCAGCAATAGCACCTCAGCTGCCCACTAAGTGCAAAAAAGTCAGCATTCTATGTAGAACCTGCATAACCCATTGGGAGTCAGATTTGACCACAACTTGTCATGACAAGCCTCGGTCGAGTCGAGGGGATACACCATGCCTTTAAAGGCATGGCATGACAACTTAAAGGCTGGAGCAAAGTATAGCCAATAGATTAAATATTCTAAATACTTACTCAACATTGATCCAAAACTGCCACGCATCGATAGGTGGTAGCCGATCGTAAGGAAGCTGGCAGGCTCAGTATCTTTAAATACAAGCCCTGGGAGAGAATTAAATAAATATAAAAACTGTCTGATTGCCCAGGCCCTGGGAAAACTAGTCTGACTAGACTGAACAGAGATTTCCCATTCGCTGCTTGTATGCGTCACGCTTTCGTCAACAATACCGCTTCTGTAAGCTGCACAACATCGGTGAGCGATGTCGTGCGTTTAATGGGGGATAGCCAACCGCAATTGTCCGGTGTTTTTATTGTTGACGGGGACAATTTAGTCGGCAGTTTTACCGAGGGCGCGCTGCTGTCGCTGGTGGCCCAGGGGCGATCGCTCGCCGAGCTGACCATGGCTGAGGTGATGCAGACGCCGGTAATCAGCGTGCGGCAATCTGAACTCAGCGATGTTTCGGTGCCGGCCAGGCTGCTACAGCAGCACGCCACCGACTGTCTGGCCGTGGTGGACGAGCAGGGCACGCTAGCCGGAGTGATTACTGCAAAAAGTCTGCAACCCCACCTGTGGGAGGCGTTTCGGGGGCAGCAGGCGGAACTCGCGCACCAGCGAGAGCTGGCTGCATGCCTCAGCCAAAGCACTGCCCAGTACCAGTCTTTGCTCCAGGCGCTGCCCGACTTGGTGGTGCGCACCTCGGCGGAGGGGGTCTATCTCGAACGCGTGGGCTCTGCTGACTTCGAACTCTACTGTGGTGATGCGGATCTGGTGGGCAAACGGGGCGATGAGATCTTGCCTGCCGAGCTAGCGGCCCAGCGCCTGGCGTGCATTCAGCAGGCCCTACAGACAAGAGAACTGCAAATCTACGAGCATCAGATTGTCATCAACGGCAGCCTGCGCAGGGAGGAAGTCAGAATTAACGTCTGCGGCGACGACGAAGTGCTGGTGATCGTGCGCGACATTACCGATCGCAAAACCCTAGAAGACACCAACCGCGCCATTCTCGAAGCGATCCCCGATTTGCTGGTTCGCGTCAATCGCCAGGGGGAATGTTTGGGCATGTTGAGTGGCGACTCGGTGAAGCGAGTACTGCTGCCTCCTCCAGATTTCTCTGTCTACACTATCTACGACGTGCTGCCCCACACCCTGGCTGAGCAGAAAGTCAAGAAGGCCCAGCAAGCTCTTGATACGGAGACTGTTCAAATCTACGAGCAGCAGATTGAGATTGACGGCGAGCTGTGTTGGGAAGAGGTGCGAGTTAGCCCCGTCAACCCAGATGAAGTTTTGTTTGTAATTCGCGATATTAGCGAGCGCAAACGTAGCGAGGCCGAGCGCTTGCAGGCAGAACTCGCCCTCGCCCAGAGCGAGGCCACCCAGCGAGCTGTTCTCGCGGCGATTCCCGACCTGCTGGTGCGGGTGAGTGCCGAGGGGCGGTACCTCGATTTTATCGGCCCCGATCGCAGCTTTAATCTCTTTGAGCCCGCCCGGGTGCTCCCCGACGGGGCGATCGCCGACCTGCTGCCGCCGGAGCTGGCCCAGTCGCAGCTGGCCGCCATTCGTCAAGCGCTAGAAACGCGAGAATTGCAGGTTTACATACAGCAGATTCAGGCAGGCGATCGCCTGCGCTACGAAGAGGTGCGGGCCGTCCCGCTTGGCGACCATGAGGTGCTGCTGATGATTCGCGATATCACCGAGCAGCAAGCCGCCCTGCGGGAACGCAAACAGGCCGAGGCAAGGCTGCGTCAGAGCGAGGCCCAGGGCCGGGCCATCCTATCCGCCATCCCCGATCTGATGTTTCGCACCACCGCCGATGGGGTCTATCTGGAGTACATCGCCAGCCGCCGCGTCACCGATCTGCTGCCCTCGACGGTAAATTCTGTGGGGCAAGCGATGGTCGATCTACTGCCGCCCGAGGTGGCCCAACGCCACCTGGTCGCCATTCGGCGGGCCTTAGATACCCGCATGCTGCAAGTCTATGAGCAGCAGATCCAGATTGGCGATCGCTTGCAGTACGAAGAAGTGCGGGTGATCGCCAGTGGTGACAACGAAGTGCTGTTTATGATCCGCGATATCAGCGATCGTAAACAGGCTGAACTTGACATCCAGGCGCTAAACCATGAGCTAGAGGCGCGGGTGGCCCAGCGCACGGCGGCGCTTCAGGAAAGCGAGGAGCGCTGGCAGCTTGCCCTCCAGGGGAGCAATGCTTCCCTTTGGGACTGGAATGTGAAAACCGGTAAGGTCTTTCGCACCCAACGCTGGCACGAGCTGCGGGGGTTGACGGCGGAGACGGTGAGCGACAGGCCCGAAGAATGGTCCGATCGCATTCACCCCGACGATCGCGATCGCGTGTTGACGGCAATGGCTGACCATCTGGCCCAGAAGACGGCCTTCTACCAGCAGGAATATCGCCTCCGCCATGAAGACGGCCACTACCTGTGGGTTTTAGATCGGGGTCAGGCCGTTTGGGATGAGGCCGGGAACCCCACCCGCATCATCGGCTCCGAAATGGACATTACCCAGCGGAAAAAAGCCGAACTAGAGGCCCAAACCCTGAAGCAGCAGCTGGAGTTTGTGCTGTCCTCCAGCCCGGCGGCCATCTTTAGCTGTCAGCCCGCCGGTGACTATACACCCACCTTCATGAGCGACAACATTGTCAACGTCAGTGGCTATACATCGACTGAGTTTTTGTCTTGCCCCGACTTTTGGCAGATCCACCTCCATCCCGACGATGCCCCGCGCCTGTTGGCCGAGCTGCCGGCCCTGTTTGAGCGGGGGCATCACATCCATGAATATCGGTTTTTGCACAAAGCTGGGCACTACATCTGGGTACGCAGCGAACTGCGGCTGATTCGCGATGCCCAGGGCACCCCGGTCGAGATCGTCGGCTATTTTGCCGACATTGGCGATCGCAAAGCCATCGAAAATCAGCTGCGCAGGAGCGAAGCTGCCCTGGCAGAAGCCCAGCGCATGGTGCATTTGGGCAGTTGGGAGGTCGATGTTGCCACCCGCCAGCTGAGCTGGTCGGATGAACTGTTCCAGATCTTTGGGTTTGATCCTAGGGATCCTGAACCTGGCTATGCGGAGCATTTCAATCTGATTTACCCGGAGGATCGCGATCGCTTAGAGCAGTGTATCGATCGGGCTGTGGGGGAGGGCACTCCCTTCGAAATCGAGCTGCGAATTCTCCGGGTGGACGGTACCACCGGCTATCTAGACGCCCAAGGTAAAGCCAAACGGGATGACCAGGGGCAAATTGCCAAAATCTTTGGGACGGCCCTCGACATTACAGAGCGCAAAGTTGCCGAGCTAGAGCGCCAAAACCTCTCCCATCGTCTGACCCTCGCCCTGAATTCCGGGGCGATCGGCTGTTGGGATTGGGATATTCAGCAAAACACCATCTTCTGGGATGAGCGGATGTATGAACTGTACGGCATCGCTGCCGCCGATATGGCCGCCTCGGTGCCCTACGACATTTGGGCCAACAGCGTTCATCCCGCCGATCGCCTGGCGACGGAAACCCTGCTGCAACAGACTGTGCTGGGGCAAGCCGTCTACGATCCTGAGTTTCGGGTCATTCACGCCGACGGCAGCATTCACCACATCAAGGCCTACGGCATGGTGGTGCTCGACGCCGAGGGCAACCCCAAAAGCATGATTGGGGTAAACCTGGATATCAGCGAAAGGGCGCGGCTCGACGCCGAACGCAAGCGCAGCGAAGCCGAGCGCCAGCAGGCCGAAGAGCGCCTCCAGCAGATCAATGCCCAGCTTCTCTTAACCAATGCCGAACTCGATCGCGCTACCCGCCTCAAGGATGAGTTTTTGGCCAACATGAGCCATGAGCTCCGCACCCCGCTCAACGCCATCTTGGGCATGTCTGAGGGGCTCAAAGAAGATGTTTTTGGCGGCCTGAGCGATCGCCAACGGCAGGCGGTGGAGACGATCGAGCGCAGCGGCACCCACCTGCTCGATCTCATCAACGACATCCTTGAACTATCGAAAATTGAGGCCGGCAAACTTGAGTTAGAGATGGCCTTGGTCAATGTTCACTATCTGTGCGAGTCGAGTTTAACCTTTGTCCGACAGATGGCGCTTTCCAAGGGGATCAGCCTGAGCTTAGAAATCGGTCAGGCCATGCCCGAGGTCGTGGTGGATGAACGGCGTCTGCGCCAGGTGCTGATCAATCTCCTCAGCAACGCCGTCAAATTTACGCCCGCCGGTGGGCGGGTTACCCTGCGGGCTCGCGTTGAGCAGCAAAACAGCAGAAACCATCTCAAATTGTCGGTTGCTGACACCGGCATTGGCATTGCCCCAGCGGATCTTGCCAAACTCTTTCAGCCCTTTGTGCAAATCGACAGTCGTTTAAGCCGCCAATACAGCGGCACCGGCCTGGGGCTGGCCCTGGTGCGCAAGCTGACTGAACTCCACGGGGGCCATGTGTCGGTGACCAGCGAGGTCAATCGGGGCAGCTGCTTCACCCTCGATCTTCCCTACCTGCCAGAAATAGCTCTACCGGCGATCGCCACCCCCATGCCCCAACGCAGCCTGCTCGATACGAATAACTCCCGCGTGCTGGTGATCGAAGACTCTGCCGCGGCGGCGGATCTGATCGCTCGCTATCTCGAAGAGCAAGGGATGGAAGCCATCATCTGCCCCAGCGGCGATCGGGTGATGGCCGATGTAACTACGTTGCGGCCAGCGCTGATTATTCTCGATCTTTTGCTGCCCAATCTGTCGGGCTGGGAGGTGCTGCGCCAGCTCAAAACCGATCCTGAAACCCGGGCCATTCCGGTCATTGTGGTGTCCGTCGTAGACGAGCGATCCCATGGGCTGTCTCTCGGCGCGGCAGAGTATTTGGTCAAGCCCATTAGCCGCCAACAGCTCCAGCAGGCGATCGAAAGCCTGCAACACAGCCACCAGGCTCCGCTGTCCCGGGGATGGCGGCCTCTTCCCCCGCCTCGGCCAGCTCGACCGGCGAGATGCCGCTCATTTTGCTGGCCGAAGACAATGACATGAACGTAGCGACGGTTTCTAGCTACCTCACCGCCCTGGGGTACCGCCTGATCTACGCCAAAAACGGCCGGGTCGCCGTCGAGCTAGCCCAAACTCAGTCGCCTCACCTGATCTTGATGGATATTCAAATGCCTGGCATGGACGGCCTAGAGGCTATGCAGCTCATTCGCCGCGACCCTCGCTGTGCCCACATTCCCATTGTGGCCCTAACCGCCCTGGCCATGCCTGGCGATCGCGATCGCTGCCTAGCCGCAGGCGCGAACCACTACCTCTCAAAACCCTTCAAAATGAAAGCGCTCAAGGCGTTAATGCAGCAGCTCTTGCAGCCGACCTGATCGGTCGTTGCCATAAAAAGCCAAAGAGCCGCTCATGCCAAATCCGCATCGCACAACCCCGATTCCCCAATGGCAGAACGGTAGGGTGCATAGCGCCTTGGGCGGAGCCGCGTCCAGGGCGCGATACCCCCGTCCGGCAGCGCCCCGATGGAGATGACGGGCATTGTCCACGGCGCCTGAATCATGCAGGTTGGGTCAGGCTTGGGGGCGATCGCGAATTTCGCGCTGGGGAATGGCGAGCTTGATGCCGTGGGCTTTGAAGGCTTGATGGAGGCGCAGGCGATATTCGCGGGTGATGCCCATTTGCTTGCCGGGGCGGGTGCGGGTGCGAATTTTTAGCAAAATGCCCTGGGGATCCACCTGATCGACCCCCAGAATGTCGGGCTGGTCGATCAGCTTGGTGGCCCAGTCGGGGGAGGCCTGCATGGCGTCAAACACCGATCGCATAACCGCTAGGGCCTGGTTGAGGTCGGTGTCGTGATCGACCCCAATGGTGAAATCCATCCGGGCCCAGTCGCGGCAGTGGTTGGCTACAGCCGTAATATCGCCGTTGCGCAGAGTCACCAGGCTGCCGGACGAACTGCGAATTTGGGTGATGGACAGCCCCATGGTTTCGACCATGCCAAACAGGTCTTTGATCGTCACCAGATCGCCAGTCACGTAGGCATCTTTGGCCAGCAGGAGCAGGCCGGCCAGGGCGTCTTTGATGGCCGACTGAAAGGCCAGGGAGACCAGCACCCCCAGCACCCCCAGGCGCAGGGTCAGCGTCCAACCGGAGGACAGGGTGAGTAAACTGAAGGCTAACGCGACCCCCAAGACCACCCACAGCGCAGTAAAGAGGCTTTTCCAGACCGCGGAAAGGGTGATCGCCCGTCGCTGCTGCCGCTCTAGCTGATCGGTGGAGAGGGTGTCGCTGGGGCTAAACCAGTGGGTGAGGGACCAGTCGATCGCCAAGCGACTGACCCAGGTGAGCAGGGCTATCCCCAGGCCCAGGCCCAGCAGCCCCAGGGGTTGCTTGACTAACAAAACCCCAATAGAACGGGTTTGGGGAAAGCGCTGTAGGATCCAGGCCAGGGCCACCAGACTAAAGCCCGCCATGGCGATTTGCAAAAAGCGTCTTTGCCAAGTGCGGCGTTCTAACCGCCGCTGCAGCCGAAACGCCTGCTGTTGCAGGTCGGCGATGGTCTCGCTGGGGCCTTCGCTGATGGGGGAGTGCAACTTGGTCAGCGTGGTTTGCTGGGCGCTAACCTGCTGGCGCAGGTGTTGCCGCGATCGCTGGAGCCACCGTTCGACCTGGTAGAGCAGGGCGATGAGGAAAACCGCGATCACCCCTCCCACCCCAGCGCGCTGCGCCTGGGACCACAGGGCATCCGGCTGCCGCTCGGCCATTCCCCGCACCAGCCCCGCCTGAATGCGCTGGGCAAACTCTTCCCCCAGGTCGGCCTGGGGGAGGCCGTAGATTTCCGAATCTGGCGCGGTGACGGTGAGCAGGGGGCGGCTGGGTTTGCCTGCCACCACGGGCTGCACGGTCACCTGCTGGTTGAGGATGGTGGTGATCACCTGCAAGTCGCTGGGGTCAATGTCCTGCTCTAGAAGCGTTTGCAGCTGAGACTGCAGGCGATTTTCGATCCGGTTGCGGCGAATTTGCAGGGCCGCCACGTTAGTGCGATCGCTATCCCCCTCGGTGAGGGGAGCCGCGATGGAGAAGAGCACGTAGCCGTCGAGCCGCACCGGGGCATAGGCAATTTCGCCATCGAACCCAAAGGATTTCCAGCCCAGGGGATCCGATGGTCCCTGGGCCCACCCGCCTTTGGCCCCGCAGGTCAGGAGCAGGCTGACCACGAGCAGCAGGCTGAGCACCAGGGGTTTGAGCTTAAAACTAGCGAGAGTAGTAGAGACCACAGAGAACGGTAGATGACACCTCACAGATCTAGTCACCCTCAATGGTGGGCAGTTGCTTTAACGCCGATACGGTGCCTCCGCCCAAGTGCCAGTTAGAGGTCATGCCGTTGCTAAAGAGTAAGCGCATTTCTAGGGTTTGGTTGGGTAGGGCTGCGATCGCATCCTTCACCGGCATCAGGTCTAAGCGGCTACCCCCCAGGCTGCAATCGATCGCAGGCACATAGGTCGAGCTTTGGTAGGGCGTGCTGTAGTAGTAGGGGTTCCAGAATGGGTCATTAAAGGTGGTGCTGTAGTAGTAGGTGGCCTGCTGGGCTGGCCTCACCTCGTACAAGGTCGAGTTGGTAGACACCGCTGGCTGATCCAGCTTGACCAGGGTTTCTCCGTCTAGCCGCAGTTCCACTTCGACCAGGTGGGCACCAGCCTGGGCGATCGCCTCATCCGGCAGGCAGTAGCGAATCGCCACCTGCAATAGGTCAATCTCTGGGGCATCAGCCCACAGGCTAAACACCCCAATTCGGTTATTGCTGGGCTGGTAGTCTTGGTCTTTGATGGCAAAGGCCTGCCCGGCGTTGGGGGTGGTAAGGGCAAAGACCTGGCTAAAGGGCGCTTCTCGAATGGCCGCCAGCACCGAAGGCGCGACCGGCAGCACCGTCTGCTGGACGTTGTCTTGGGCGTAGGTGGGCTGGGCAACGGTGGACAAGGGCGGCACCGCCAGCGCAGCGCCTGTTGACAGCAGCCCGATCGCCAGAAGGACACGGTGCGGACGCTTGAGCAAGTTTGACAGTGAGCGTTTCATAGGGATTTTGCCTCCAAAAAAATGGGTTTTGAATTCTTAGGGTTGAGTGGGGTAGTCATTCACAATTCGCAGGTCACATGGCGGGTATCATTCCACAGGCGAATGACGGGCTGAGACCAGCTGGTTTCGTAGCCCAGGGCGCTGAGACTGGCGGTGCTCAGCATAAAAGAGCGGGCGTTCACGGTGGGCTCAACGCCAATCCAGCGGCAGGCCAGCACCCGCATCAAATGCCCGCTAGAAAACACCAGCCCATTGCCCTCGCGAATACTCCGCAGGCGGGCAATCACCTGATCCGCCCGGTCGGCTACCTGCTGGGGCGACTCGCCCTGGGGGCAGCCATCGCGAAACAGCTGCCAGCCGGGGTGCTCCGCCCGAATCTCGCTGCCGTGCCGCTCTTCATAGTCGCCGTAGTTCCACTCCACCAGGTCGGCATCGACGTGGGCCACGGCCCCAAACCCCGCCAGTTGGCAGGTGCGCAGGGCTCGCTCGAGCGGGCTGGTATACACCTTGGTAAAGGGGATGCCCCGCAGGCGCTTGCCCAACTGCCGGGCCATCTGGTCGCCCCGTTCGGTCAGGGGCAGATCGGTGAGCCCGGTAAGCTGCCCGGTCAGACTCCAGGCGGTTTCGCCGTGGCGAGCCATGTAGATGATCGGAAAAGGGTCGTCCATAGTCCCTCCTGTCTCCCTAACTCAACACGTTCTCCCCTACTCCAAATGCTCCATCAGCCAGGCCACCACCCCCGTCCAGCCCGTCTGGTGCGACGCGCCAATGCCTGCGCCGTTGTCGCCGTGGAAGTATTCGTAGAACAAAATCAGGTCGCGCCAGTGGGGGTCGTTCTGGAACATTTCGGTGCCGCCGTAGACGGGGCGGTGGCCCGCTTCATCCTGGGTGAACAGGGCGACCAGGCGGCGGCTGAGGTCTTGCACCACTTCCTTGAGGGTCATCCAGTGGCCAGAGCCCGTGGGGCACTCGACCTTGAAGTCGTCACCCAAAAAGGTGTAGAACCGCAGCAGCGACTCGATGATCAGGTAGTTGACCGGGAACCAAATGGGGCCGCGCCAGTTGGAGTTGCCGCCGAATAGTCCGGTGGAGGACTCGGCGGGTTCGTAATCGACTCGGTGCTCCTGGCCATCCACCACCATGACAAAGGGGTGCTCGGCGTGGTGGCGGGAGATGGCGCGAATGCCGTAGTCGCTGAGAAACTCGTTTTCATCCAGCAGGCGAGCGAGGACGCAGCGCAGCTTTTCGGGGGTGAGCAGCGAGAGAATGCGGACCTCGTTTTCGCCGTGGGTGGCCACGTAGCCGATGTCTTCCACTAGGTGGGGTCGCTGCTCTAAAAACCAGATGGCCCGCCGCCGGAAGTTGGGCAGCCGATCCAGCGTGGCTTGGGGAATGAGGGCGACGGCGAACAGGGCAGCCAAACCCACCATCGATCGCACCTTGAGCTGAATTTGCTGGCCATCGGGCAGGTTGAGCACGTCGTAGTAAAACTGGTCGGTGTCGTCCCAGAGTTTGGTCGTGCCTTCCTCCAGGCCATTCATGGCGGCGGCAATGTAGATGAAGTGCTCAAAGAATTTGCTGGCAATGTCTTCGTACACCGGCTTTTCTAGGGCCAGTTCTAGCGCCACGGTGAGCAGGTTGAGGGCATACATGGCCATCCAGCTGGTGCCGTCGGACTGCTGGATGTAGCCCCCGGTGGGCAGGGGGCGGCTGCGGTCAAACACGCCGATGTTATCTAGCCCCAAAAACCCGCCCTGGAAGACGTTTTTGCCCGCCGCATCTTGGCGATTGACCCACCAGGTAAAGTTCAGCAGCAGCTTTTGAAACACCCGCTCCACAAAGTCCAGATCGCCCTGGCCGTAGAGCCGTTTTTCGATGCGGTAAACCCGAATCGCGGCCCAGGCGTGGACGGGCGGGTTGACATCATCGAAAGACCATTCGTAGGCGGGCAGCTGGCCGTTGGGGTGCATGTACCATTCCCGCGTCATGCGATCGAGCTGCTGTTTGGCAAAGTCGGGGTCGAGCATGGCCAGGGGCACCGCATGGAAGGCCAGATCCCAGGCGGCAAACCAGGGGTATTCCCACTTGTCGGGCATGGAAATAATGTCTTCGCAGTGCAGGTGCCGCCAGTTACTATTGCGCCCGTGCCGTCGCTGCTCAGGCGGTTTGGGTTGGCCAGGGTCGCCATCGAGCCAGCGATCGCCCACATAGTAGTAAAACTGCTTTGTCCAGAGCATTCCAGCAAAGGCCTGCCGCTGCACATTGCGCTGGTCAGCGGTGAGATTGGGGGCCGCGAGGCGATCATAAAATTCATCAGCCTCGGCTATGCGGGTGTGAAACATCGAGTCAAACTCAGGCCCAAAGGGCTGGGGCAGATCGGGGCGATCGCTCAGCCGCAGTCGAATCGTTTGGGTGGCCCCAGGGGCAATGTCCACCGCATAGTGGGCTGACACCTTAGTGCCCAATCGCCCCGGATTCACCGCGTCGGTCTGACTGTGAATGAGGTAATTGTGAATGCCATCTTTGACGTAGGGCGAGGCATTGGGCGACCCCCACAGCCGCTCGGCATTGGTTTCGTTTTCGGTGAAGAGCAGTTCACCGTTGCCCTCGCAGTAGAGCCAGCGATCGCCCAAGGTCGGATGCGCCGCCTCGATCACGCTGTACCCACCATCGGCCTGGCGCACTTTGAGCATGGGTTTGGTCGCCTGGGCGTCCCACGACCAGGTATTGCGAAACCAGAGGGTGGGCAGCAGATGCAGCGGGTGGGCCTCAGGGCCACGATTGGTGGCCGAAATTTGAATCAAAATATCGTCCGAGGAAGCTTTGGCATACTCCACCACCACATCAAAATAGCGGTTGTCGGAAAATACCCCGGTATCCAGCAGCTCAAACTCCGGTTGTAGGCGGCCTCTGCCACGATTTTCGGCGACCAATTGCCCGTAGGGGAAAGCCGCCTGGGGATATTTGTGGAGGTACTTCATGTAGGCATGGCTGGGGGTGCTGTCGAGGTAGAAGTAGTACTCTTTCACATCCTCGCCGTGGTTGCCTTCGGTGCCGGTCAGGCCAAACAGTCGCTCTTTTAGAATCGGGTCGTTGCCGTTCCACAGGGCCAGGGCAAAACACAACCGCTGGTGGTTGTCAGAAATTCCGGCAATGCCATCTTCGCCCCAGCGATAGGCATAGGAGCGGGATTTATCATGGGGAATAAAGTCCCAGGCTTCTCCTGTGGCGCTGTAGTCTTCGCGCACGGTGCCCCACTGGCGCTCGCTCAGGTATGGCCCCCAGCGCTTCCAATAGGCGGTGCGATCTCTGTCTTGGGCTAACCGAATTTCCTCTGCGGTGGTCATGGTTTTATCCCTAATTTTTTATGGAAAGCCTTTTATGGAAAGCTGTAGGGTGCATTTCGCCTAGGCGAGGCTGTCGCCAACGCGCAGCAATGCACCAATCAAAATGTTTCGGTACTAAACCGTAAATGCTTTAAATTTGGCGGTGCATTGCGGCTTAGGAATTTGGGGTGATTGTCAAAGGTTTCTTAGCCGCGAATGCACCCTACACCGCGAATGCACCCTACTGTTCGTGGTAATTCCAGAGCAAGCCGCCATCGATGACGAAGGTGCTGCCGGTGATGTAATCGGCTTCATCGGAGGCCAAAAAAGCCACCATATCGGCCACATCATGGGATTTGCCCAAGCGGTTGAGGGGGATATTTTGCAGCAGCGCCCCCAGCTTGGCGGGGTCGTTCAGCAGTTTGGCGTTGATCGGGGTTTCGATCGCCCCCGGAGCCACGTTGTTGATGGTGATGCCGTAGGGGCCAAGTTCCACCGCCAGGTTGCGGGCCATCATTTTCATACCGCCTTTGCTGAGGCAGTAGGGGGCAAAGTTGGGGAAGGGCAGCTCTTCATGGACGGAGCTGATGTTGATGATTTTGCCGGGGCGTTCGGTGGCCATCCAGTGTTTGACCGCCGCCTGGGCAGCAAAAAAGGCTCCCTTCAGGTTCACGGCCATCACCTGGTCGTAAGCGGCTTCGGTCACCTCCCAAAAGGGGGCGTGGCGCTCCATCCCCGCATTGTTGACCAGAATATCGAGCTGGCCAAAGTGGTCAATGCTGGCCTGCACCAGGGCGTTCACCTGGGCCACATCGCCGATATCGGCCCGAAAGACGAAGCCCTTGGAGCCCGACTCTTGGCCGATCCGTTCTACCTCTTGCAGGGTTTGATCGGCATCTTCGGGGTGGGAGCGGTAGTTGATGATGACGTTGGCTCCATCGGCGGCCAGGCGGAGTGCGATCGCCTGGCCAATGCCCAAACTGCTGCCGGTGACGAGGGCAACCTTTCCTGAAAGTTTCATGGGAATGATCTCCTTTAAGCATCGAATGTCTTGGGGGCCTGCGCTGGGGCCGTTGCCCCAGACAGTTTCACGGGGGGGCCGTGGCCTGCTCAATCAGGCACCAGGCCCGCAGCACTTCGGCCACAGTCCAGGCCTGGGCAAAGGTGCCGCGCGGCTCGTGGGGGGCGTCGCCATCAAAGATTTCGCTGAGGTTGCCGACGCAGCCGCTGAGCAGATGATCGGCCAGAGGGGCCAAAAAGCTCCGGGCCGTTGCGGGGTCGTGGTAGACCTGCAGGTGGGCCTGCACAAAGGGGCCAATCAGCCAGCCCCACACCGGCCCCTGGTGGTAATGGCTATCGCGCTGCACGGGGTCGCCGCCGTAGTGACCCGCATAGTCGGGGTGGTGGGGCGAGAGCGATCGCAACCCGTAGGAGGTCAGCAACGCCTGCGCCACCCGATCGACCACGGCTTTTTGGCGCTGATGGGAGAAGATGGGCGGATAGCCCTGGAGCGAGAGCTGGGGCCAGGCACTTGAACTAGGCAGCGCCACCGCAAAAATCTGGTTGGGCCGCAGGCTGGGGTCATCGCCATCGGGGCCGTCGATCACGTCGTAGCAGTAGCCCAGATGATCTGACCAAAACCGCTGCATCCCCTGGCGGGTCTGCTCGGCCAGGGCACGATAGTCGGCGCTGGGTTGGCCGAGGGCATCGGCAAACTGGGCCAGGGTGACCAGGGCGTTGTACCAGAGGGCATTAATTTCAATGGGTTTGCCAATGCGGGGAGTAATCACCCAATCGCCGATTTTGGCGTCCATCCAGGTGAGCTGCACCCCTGGCTCGCCAGCGTAGATCAGCCCGTCGTCGTCTAGGTGAATGTGGTAGCGAGTGCCCCGCTGGTGCCAGCGCACCACCTCCACCAGGGCAGGGAAAAGCTCCTTCAGCAGGGCCCGATCATGGGTGGCGGCCACGTACACCCGAATCGCCTCAAAGAACCAGAGGATGGCATCTACCGTGTTGTACTCCGGCTCCGTGCCCGCCTCCGGGAACAGGTTGGGCAGCATCCCCTGATCCAGATAGTGGGCGAAGGTGTGCAGAATGGGGCGGGCCAGGCTGGGGCGGCCCGTGGCCACGGTCAACCCCGGCAGGGCAATCATGGTGTCGCGGCCCCAGTCGCCAAACCAGGGATACCCGGCGATTACCGTCTTGCCGCTGGGTTCCCCCGCCCCAGGCCGGGCCACGACAAATTGGTCGGCGGCCAGCACCAGCTGCTCTACCCAGGGCGGGGCCGTGTGAGATGGGACGTGGGCGTACCAATCCTCAATGCAGCGGCGATCGTGGGCCTGCCGTCGCTCCAGGGCTCCATCCCACAGCAACGTGTCCGGCTCGGCGGTCGTCGCGATGACCGTGAAGGACTGCCCCACCGCCAGTTCCCCTGTAAAGGTGGCGCAGTGCAAATGGTCGTCGTGGGGGAAAATTCCCCGTTCCCGCTCCACCGCCAGGTCATAGCCCTGGTACCAGCCGTGGGCCGGGGTGCACAGGCCCGCATCCACCACCAGATAAAACGGGGTGGCCCCCTCAAAGGGGACGACTTTGACGCCAGCGTGTTGGCCATCGGCCAGGGGATTGATCTGCATTGCCCAGCCTGCGCCCTGGGTCGCCCCGTGGTGGTCGCGATAGTTGACCAGGGCCGTGGCCGATAGCCGCACCGGGCCACTGCCCCGCCTCAGGTGATAGCGAACGTAGGTGGTATTGGCCCATTGCTCCATCCAGATCTGCTTTTCCAGCAGGGCATCGCCCAGGGCATAGGTCCAGGTGGGAATGCTGCCCTCTAAGGCAAACCGCTCCAGGTAGCGATACCCCTGGGGGCTGACGCTGCCATCGGCCCAGCGGTTGGTGGCCAGGGAATAGGTTTCGCCGCCGTAGAGGGCGGTTTCATCCACCTTGGTGACCAGCAGGGTGCGCTCTAGCGGAGGCTTGAGCGCCGCTACCAGCAGTCCGTGGTAGTGCCGGGTGAGCAGCCCGGCCACGGTGCCACAGCCATAGCCGCCAATGCCATTGGTGACAAGCCATTCCCGCTGCTCGGCGGTGGCCAGGTGGCCGCAAATATCGCGTCCAAGGTGAAGCGTCATAGTCAGGAGATTTCGTAGAGAGTGGTTGTCAGGCCTTGTAGAGTGAATCGCTAGCCCAGCCCCTTGGCCTCACCCCCAGCCCCTCTCCCAGGGAGGAGAGGGGAGCTGGAAGTATTTTTCAAAGTCCCTCTCCCCCCGGGAGAGGGATTTAGGGTGAGGGCTGCCCCTGAACTGCGCCCTCGGTGCGGCCAAAGGCTTCGTCGATGATGGCTTGCAGGCGTTGTAACGACTCGGCGGTGGGGGAGTTGAAGTCTTTGAGTTCGTAGATGCGGCCCAGAAACTCGTACTTGCTTTCGCCGTAGCGGTGGTAGGGCAAGAGTTCGTAGTCGATGACGTTGGGATACTGGCGAATCAGGGCCAGCACCGAGCGGATGTGGGCTTCGTCGTCGTTGACGCCGGGAATCACCGGGGTGCGGGCGATGAATTGGGTATCAGGGAAGGTTTCGTAGGCGCGTTTGAAATTGGCCAAAATCTGTCGATTATCCACACCACACCACTGCTTGTGCCGATCGGGGTCGGTGAGCTTGTGGTCGTGGAGCACCAGATCGACGTGGGGCAGCACCTTTTCGACATTGGCCCAGGGCACGTTAAAGGCGGTTTCGATCGCGGTATTGAGGCCGCGCCGATGGGCCTCGGCCAGCAGGGCAGCGGCGAAGTCGGCTTGCAGTTGGCATTCGCCGCCGCTGAGGGTGATGCCGCCCCCCGACTCGCGGTAAAAGGTGCTGTCTTGCTCGACCTCGGCCAGCACTTCATCAACGGTCATTTCTTGGCCAAACATATAGAGGGCTCCGGTGGGGCAAACGTCGGCGCAGGCTTGGCCGCAGTCGCTAGCCAAATCCCAGTTGACGTGGACGCGATCGTCCTCCCCATCGACCACGTAGAAGGCTCCTTCGGCGCAGGGGGCTTTGAGGCAGAGGCCGCAGGCTTTGGCCCCAATGCACTGGCTGCGCTTGTAGACCAGCTCGGGCTTGAGGTGAATGCTTTCGGGATTGCTACACCACTTGCAGCGCAGGGAACAGCCCTTGAGAAACACCGTGGTGCGAATGCCGGGGCCATCGTGGGTGCAGAAGTGCTGAATGTTGAGAATCAGCCCGGTGGTCTGTGGTGATGAATGGGTCATGGTGGGTTCTCCCTAGCCTCCTAAACAGATGCCGAGCGATCGCGCAATCTGCACAAATTCACTGTCTGCGGGCACGGTGCGAATGTTGTTAATGGCCTGGGCCAGGGGCACCAGGGTGAGGTCGGGGGGCTGAAAGGCGACCATGACGCCGGTTTGCCCGGTATTCAAGGCCCGCACCGCCGCTGCCCCATAGCCCAGCCCCAGTTGACGATCGACCGCCGTTGGCGCACCGCCCTTCACCCAGGGGCCAACCACCAGGGGATAGGTTTCGTGGTCGGTGAGCCGCTGGAGCTGGCGAGCCACGGTGTCGGCCCCATAGCCCGATCGCTGGATCACGTAGGCCCCTGCGTCACCGCTGGCCAGGGGCGAGAGAGCGGCCTTGAGCCCAGAGGTTCGGGCTTCCTCAGCGGCGGCGGGTTCCGCAGAGACAGCCCCCTCGGCCACCACCACCAGGCCGTAGGTACCGCCCGCCTTGGCTTTGTCCTGGAGCTTGGTGGCCACCTTTTGCAAGTCGTAGGGAATTTCGGGAATCAGCACCGCATCGGCACAGACCGCCATGCCCGCTTGCAGAGCCAGCCACCCGGCCTGGGTGCCCAACACTTCCACTACAGCAATTTGGTGGGTGGCCTGGGCGGCCTGCTTGGCGCGATCGAGCATGGCCACCGTATCGCTGAGGGTGCTGTTAAAACCAAAGGCGAGGGCCGTGGCAGCCAGATCGTTTTCCGCCGATCGCGGAATGCAGACCGTCTTCAGCCCCTTACGGTGCAGCTTGTAGAGAATGCTGAGGCCCCGACCGCCCACCACCGACACCACCGCATCAATGCCCTCCTGGCGCAGGGCCTCCAGCAGCGCATCGGAGCGATCGACCTCCTCCACTAGGCTGTCGGCGGTGATGGTGCGCACGTGGAAGGGGTCGCTGCCCCCGGCGGTGCCTAGCAGCGCCCCCGCCGGGTCGATGGCTTCAATCTGTTGGGGCGACAGGGGCATCAGGCCGCCATCGGGGTAGCGATCGCGAAACAGCAGCCCCTCAAAGCCATCGCGAATGCCCACCACCTGCCAGCCCAGTTTGTGGGCCGCCAGCACCGCCCCGATAATCACCGTGTTCAGTCCGGGCACGTAGCCCGCCCCCACGTTGATGGCAATCCGTTTGATTGGCGTAGTCATAGTGCTGCATCCTCCGATGCGTGCTGTCTAAGGCGTAGGGATAGCGAAAGAGCTAGGGATGAGTGGCCTGCATATCGGCCATGCGCTGGCGAATTACCGCGCGCAGGTCTTCCCCAAACCCGGTAAGCACGCCGCCATCGACGGCTAGGGTTTGCCCCGTAATCATGTCGGCGCGATCGCTAGCCAAAAACACCGTGGCGTTACCAATGTCCTCGATGGTGCACCAGCGCCCCAGGGGAATCAGGCGCTTGGTGGTCATCTCCCGGTATTCGGGGGTGGTGCCTTGTTCTGCCAGCGGGGTCAGCACCGCACCGGGGGCAATGGCGTTGACGTTGATGCGGCTATCGGCCAGTTCCCAGGCCAGGTGATTGGTGAGGCCCATGACCGCATACTTAGACGCGGTGTAGTTCGCGCCGCCAAAAAAGGTCATCCGCACCCCGGCCACCGAGGAAATATTGACGATTTTGCCCTTGCCCTGGGCCATCATTTGGGGAATCACCGCCTTGCAGCAGAAAAAGACCCCCTTGGTGTTCACCGCCATCACCCGATCCCAGGTCTCTTCGCTAATATCCTTCAGCAGGGTAGGCGCACTTTCAATGCCCGCATTGTTGATGAGAATATCTACTCGGCCCAACTGCTTGACGGTTTCGGCCACTAGGGCGATAACTTGATCTTCCTTGGCCACATCCGCCGCAATGGCAATGGCCGTTCCCCCCATCGCGCGAATTTTCTCCACTGTCTCCAGGCAGTCTTTCTCCTTGCGCGAGTTGATCACCACACTGGCCCCTTCCTTGGCCATCGCCACGGCGATGCCTTCACCAATGCCGCGAGCCGATCCGGTGACGATAGCGGTTTTACCTTGCAGTTCCATGGGGTTCTCCTTGAGAAAAGTTTTGAAGGTTGAATGTTGACCTGTCTGGCTGACGCAATAAAGCTTTGATATCTCGTAGGTTGGGTGCAGCGAAGCGGAACCCAACACCAGCGAAAGCTTTAAGGCTTGTTGGGTTCTGCTGTCGCGCCACCCAACCTACATTGGCTTTCCGGCTCCCCTCTCCTCCCTGGGAGAGGGGCTGGGGGTGAGGGCTCAGACTCCCGCCAGCACAGTCATCAGGGTGTTGATCAACTCAGTGCTAAGCAGGACTCCACACCAGGTCATGGCCGATTAAACCGACTCCTCCGTGCGGGCGATGATCTCGGCCTGCTGCATCGGCGATAGATCGACGAAGTAGGCCGAATATCCGGCAATTCGCACGATCAGGTTGCGGTATTTTTCGGGGTCTTTTTGGGCCGCCAGCAGGGTGGCTTTGTTGACTACGTTGAACTGCACGTGCCAGTGCTTCAGCTCGCTCCAGGTGCGAATAATCTGCATCAGGCGGCGGGTGCCCTCTTCTCCGGCGATGTTGGCCGGGGAGAACTTGAGGTTGATCAAGTCGCCACCCTTTTCTCGATAGCTGAGGTTACGCGCCCGCGCCATGGAGGTCAGCGCCACCGTCGGCCCCTTCACATCCATGCCGTGGGAGGCTGAGATGCCCTCGGACAGGTATTCCCCCGCCGGACGACCGTTGGGCGTAGCCCAGGTCACTTTGCCCATGGGCACATGGAAGGTGACGGGGATTTGCCGTAGCAGGAAGCCCTGATCGTGGGGTTTGGGATGCTGGTGCAGGTACTCCAACAGGACGCTTTCGATGTCAAAGCCAATCTGATCAACCCAGTCGATGCCGTTGCCGTGTTTGGGGGAGTGCAAACACAGTTGCCGCGTTACTTCGTGGCCCTCCCAGTTGGCTTCGATGGCCGTTAGCAGTTCATCCCAGGTCAGCCGTTGGGTGTCGTAGATCAGGTGCTTGACAGCAGCGAGGCTATCAATGGCCGTGGCTTTGCCAATCGCCTCAAAGCAGGAATGGTCGATGCCGCCCGCCATGTAGTCGCCATGGGTGTGTAGGTCGCGGCAGTGCTCCATCGCCAGATCGTGCAGCATGGAGGTGGCCGGGGCGGCGAAGCAGTTGGGCTTCACCCGCAGGGCCACGTGCTGCTGAATGAGGGCGTGGCGGGCGGCATGGGTCAACTGGGTGCAAAAGGCCTTCCACACATCGTCAAAGCTGGCCCAGGTGCGGGGGTCGCCCGTTTCCACCCCAAACGTCAAATCCTTCAGCACCTTGAGCTTGCCATTGCGGAAGGTCATTTCTACAATCGAGCCGTAGTTGATGCCGCCATTACCCGTCACGTTGGTTTCGCGGTTGATCAGGCGGTTTTCGCAACAGCCCGAAATGTTCCAGTCCAGGGCTTCCTTCAGCGTGGCCCCGTTGGCCAAATAGAAGGGCACCACCATCTCATCATTGAGCAGTTTGGGGAAGCCCTTGCCATCCTTGACCACCTCGGCGATGAAGTGCAGCAGGCGATCGGGGGTGTTGGCGTGGATGCGCACGCAGGGTTCCGGGACGGGAATTTGCAGGGCTCGCGTCGATTCCAAAATCAGATAGGTCAGCTCATTGGTGGCATCCTGGCCGTCGGGGGTTTGCCCGCCCAGGCAAATATCCTCAAACTTAGAAAAGCCCTCGGTGCCCGCCGCCGAAACCGGATTCAGCTTCAGTTCCACGCACTGCGCCATCTGAATCCAAACGCACTGAAACAGCTCCGTGGCCGAGGCTTCCGTAATACGACCCGCCGCCAAATCGGCCCGATAGTAGGGCAGCAGGTATTGATCCATCCGGCCCTGGCCCATGGCGCTGCTGGTCTGCTCGATGCGGTTAAACATCTGCCCCCACCACTCGGCTTGCAGGGCTTCGTGGAAGGTGCGGGCTGGGTTTTCGGGCACCCAGTGGCAAACCTCGGCAATGGTTTCTAGCTCCTGCTTGCGCTGGGGATTGGCCTCAGTAGCCGCCATTTCGCGAGCCAGTTGGGCATACCGCCGCGACCAAATGGTCATGGCATCGCAGGTGATGATCACCGCTTCCAAAAAGGGCTGCTTGTAGATGACATCACGAGGCTCGGTGAGGGCATCAAGCTTGGCCTGGGCCTCTTCGCGAATCCCCTTCACCCCACGGGTGAGAATTTTGTTGAAGTCGGGCGTCCAGTTTTGGGAGTGCCGCATGGTGGAACTCACCAGCACCACACAGGTCGGATAGAGCAAATTTTTGGGATCTGGCCCGTAGACCATATAGCGGGTCTCTTCCGGCAGCGCATCGTGATAAACCGAGGCGTAATCCTTCCCGGCCCAGTAGGGAGTGAGCACGTTGTTGATGAGGTCGGCATCTTCGTCGGTGACGACAACTTCGCCCACCTTGCCCTTGTTCTCGCGAAATAGTTTCACCCCGTCGGGCATAATCACGCCATCCAATTCGGGATAGACAATGCCCCAGCGCCCCAGCCAGGTGTTGGGCCGACCGACAATCAGCTCATCGTCAAAAATGGCGATCGCCGCGTTTTCAGCGTAGTGCTTGAGGGCCTTGGCCCAGCGCACCACCACCGGCTGATTCTCGGTTTGCTTGAAAGATTGGGTAAACAAGACCGCCCGATCCAGCGCCACCCGAGGTGGCCCATAGGCGCGAATGGCCTCGTACATGCGGAGCACGCGATCGCTCACAGTGTCATACAGCGCCGTTTTGCCCTCGGCAATGGCCCGTTCTTGCGCGGTCAGAATAGGCGTGGTTGTAGCCGTCATAGCGTGTTCTCCCATGCATTCCAAAAATCTTTAAATTCAAAAACTTTAAGCGGACTGCCGCTGTTCAAACGCCGCCAGTTCCTCCGCTAAAATTGGCACTCCCAAACGGCAGGCTTCGCGACCAAAGGACACACAGACCTTCAGGACTTCCATGATTTCCTCCATCGTGGTGCCCAGGGCCAGGGCCGCTTTAATGTGCCGCCGAGTGCCAGGGGCATACATGTGGGTAATCGAGGCATCAAAGGCAATGCTGAGCAGTTCCACGACTTTAGGGCTGAGCACTGGACTGGCATAAATGCCAACCCCCGCTGCCATAAATTGATCCGTCCAGAGCGGGTCAAGGTCGTAAAAGGGGTCCCAGGCCGTATTCCATTGACCCATCGCCTTCATTTGGTCGCAGGCGGGCGTATCGGCAACCTTGGCCGTCGGCGTTACCCCCGCCGCCTGGGCCTCCTCCAGCAGGATAGGTGCCCCCAAACTACAGGAATGAATCGACAGCAACGCGGCCATTTTCAGCACCATCAAAATCTCATCGCGGCTGGCCCCAGCCTCCAGGGCAGCCCGAATATGATGGCGGGTGGCATCGGCTTGTAAATTAGTGCAGGCAGTGTTTAAGCCAATGCAAATTAATTCAATAGTTTTGTGTTCTAAAATTCCATTCTTCCAGGGATTAGCAGCCATTTTTGCCTGATTTTCAGCCCAGATAATATCCCAAGCTTGCAGCTGCTCTATCGCCAAATGAGCGACATCCACGGTTGGCTTCGGCATAGGTGACTCCCTGGTGAAACACCTCTAGAGAACTATTGCTATTGTTAATCCTGGTCTTCTTTGGCGCTTATCTTTTGGCGACAGACTGGTAAACATATATTTTCAGAACAGCTTTTAGAGCGACAAAACCAGAGACTTTAAGCTCTTCTAATTCTTAGGAAAAAATGAAATTTTCTGGCTTATGAATAACTTGCAAAAAATTTCATGCGGTGAGGTGCATTGCGAGGATCCCCCTGATCTTCTGATCAAGGGGGGCAGAGTGAAACTTAGATGGAGAGGAACTGGGAGGCTTTAAAATTAAGCCAATCGGTATCCTACGTAACTGTAAACCACTATTTTTTAGTCTGATATTGGCTCAATTCTGGCCATTCTGCCGTTTTTAATATTGCGTAGTTAAGAAAGGTGTACTGAAGGGTGCCTGAAATCCATTGACCTCGTTTGTAGTGCGAGGGATGCCGGCAGCGCCTCGGTTGCCGGACTCATCTCTGCTGTGGTTGGGTGCAGCGCATCATCTCCAGAGGAGAACCTCAACGCTCGCTAGGGATTGGGGATTTGCTAAGTTCTGCCAGCGCGCCACCCAACCTCTGATATATCCAGGATTTTCGAGGTAAGCTATGTCTGAAGAGGGGTGCAAAACAGACCTAAATAATCTAGGCGGCTATAGATTTATCGGCCTCGTGGCGAGCCGCCTACCTTCTGCCTTCCTAGGCGAGGGTTCGAGAAGCCCGGCACCGAGTCTTGATGGGGCCAGGGGGCTGGGGTCTAGACGTGCAGCTGCTGGGTGTATCCCACTTCTGCACGTCTAGACCCCAGCTACTGCTCAGCGAGGGGAAACTCTGGATTTTTTGTCAGCCCTATCTATAGGAGGTGTCTACCGATGAAAACCCACTGTTTCTAAGCATGAAAGCAAAGCCTCAGGAGCTTTGGCCCCACAAAAATCGGCAAATGACAATTCATTGAAACATTCTTTAAAAAAATTGCGATCGCAAGCCCGACCGGGTCTAGCGAAACCCTTTAAAAACCTGTTTTCCTATGCAGACTATCCCCCTGGTTCGAGCTGGCGTAATTTTGCCCATTGTAGCGTTCTTAGATAAAGTCGGTGCCCCTACAGACCAGCTACTGCGTCAGGCTCAGTTGCCCATTCTCAACCCAGGCAATCCAGGCCAGTTAATATCCCTGTATCACAGCTTTAACTTTCTAGAAAATGCGGCCCAGCTGACCAACCGTCCCCTTTTGGGTCTTTTGGTCAGTCAGCAGGTGGAGATTGGTGAGTTAGGCCCCTTGGCCCAGAAGCTACTGCAATCGGTGACGCTCTACGAGGTGCTGACCACCCTGGCCCAGATGCTCACCACCCACAATTCTGGAGCGCGGGCCTGGCTCACCCATGCCGATGGCCTGGTGTGGATCAACCATCAATTTATCAACTCCGCGAAGATTGAAAACCAGCAGTCGCAGTACTATGCCTGCTGCCTCTACCTCAAGGTGATTCAGCTGGCGACAGGCCCCCAGTGGCAGCCCGCCGAGGTGCATATTCAAGCCGACCCGCTGCCCGGTGCCGCGGATCATGAGCTATTGGCCAAGGTGCGCCTGCGCTTTAGCCAGCCCCACAATGCGATCGGCTTTTCGAGCCGTCTGCTCAGTCTGCCGCTGCGACCCACCGGTGAGCCCCTGGGGTGGCAGCAGGAATTTGAACTGAACCAGATGCTAGCCGCGACCGCCCCAGCTCCAGACCTCGCCGGTTCTCTGCGCCAGCTAATTTGTTCGCTCCTGGGGCAGGGGGATATCAGCATTGAGGTTGCCGCCGCCGCCGCTGGCACCAGTCCCCGCAGTTTTCAGCGCCACCTGGCCGCCGCCGGGCTCAACTATTCGCAATTTGTCGAGACGGTGCGCTACGAGCTGGCGTCTCAGTGGCTGCTCAATCCGACTCGGTCAATTACCGAGATTGCCTACGACCTGGGCTATACCAATATGGCCAATTTTACGCGGGCGTTTAAGCGCTGGACGGGCATGCCCCCGAGCCAGTTTCGGACCACTGGGCTGGCGGAAGCCGATCAGCCAGCCTGTTTGTTTTCGGCTTAAGGTGTTCCGTTTTGACCAGATAGTTGAGTGAACCGATGGTGTCTTCTTGCCAGTTATCTCCCCCTGCCGATCGGTTGTCTCGCCGCACCAAGTTGGCCTATGGCGTGGGGGAGGTGGCAAGGGCCGTTATTCAAAATATTCGCGTCGTTTTTTTACTCTATTTTTTGACCAATGTGGCGGGGCTCAATGCGGCGTTGGCCGGTGCGGTGCTGCTGATTGGCCGCGTTTGGGACGGGGTGAATGATCCGCTGGTGGGCTGGCTGAGCGATCGCACCCAGTCTCGCTTTGGCAAACGCTATCCCTGGATGGTCGCCGGGGCCATTCCCCTGGGGCTGTTGACGGTTTTGCAGTGGGTGGTGCCCCAGTTTGCGGCCGACGATCCTCGCCAGCAGCTCTATCTGTTTGGCTACTACACCCTCATTACCTTGCTGTTCGACGCGGCCCTGACGGCGGTCATGGTCCCGTTTTCGGCCCTGGTGCCCGACCTGGCTCAGGAGTACGACGAGCGTACCAGCTTAGTCAGTTTTCAGGTTAGCTTTTCGATTGTGGGCGGCATTGGCATTTTGCTGCTGGCGCAGATAATTTTTGCCCGAGTGCCCAGCCCCGCCCAGCAGTATTTGCTGTTGGGAGCCATCTGTGGGGCGATCGCCGTTGCTGCCATTTGGCTAAGCGTCTGGGGCACCTACGGCAAAACCCGTTCTCTCCAGCCCGGCCCGCCGCCCGCTGCCACTCCCCCTGCCCCGTCACTCTGGAGGCAGGTGGTCGCCGTTTTTCGGCAGCCTGAGTTTCAGTTGGTCACCGGTATCTATGTGCTGGCCTGGGTGTCTGTGCAAGGGCTGGTGGCAATTTTGCCCTACTTCATCCAAAGCTGGATGCAGCTCCCGGTGCAGCACGTGACGCAAATGGTGATTGCCATGCAGGTGACGGCGTTGGTGAGTTTGCCCCTGTGGTGCCGGCTCAGTCAGCGGGTGGGCAAACGGGGGGTCTTACTGTGGGGCTTGCCTGTGGCGATCGCTAGCGAGCTGGGGCTAGCGCTGCTGCACCCAGGGGCGGTGGGGCTGATGTACGGCTGTGCGATCGGCATTGGCCTGGGGCTGTCTACGGTTTACCTGATGCCCATGGCGATGCTGCCCGATGTGATCGACCTCGACGAGATGCGCCATGGGCAACGGCGAGAGGGGCTACTGTATTCGCTCATGCTGCAAATGCAGAAATTTGGCTTGGGGCTTGCCCTCTTTCTGCTCAGCCAGGGGTTGAACTGGGGCGGGTTAATGTCTACCGCAGGCGACCAGCCCGCCCCTGGGCAGCCCCCTTCGTTGCTGTTGACGATTCGGGTAGAGACAGGGATTCTCCCGGCGTTAGCGATGGCCCTGGCCCTGGGGCTGGCCTGGTACTACCCGATTACCCAGTCTCAACACCAATCTATTTGTCTACAGCTGCACGAGAAAAAATAGGGCAGCGCAGATATCGGCCATCCCGTAACGCCCGCTGCGCTACCCGCAACTCCAAACTCGCCGAGGGCAATCCTGCCGAGTAGTGGTGCCACCGCGCCAAAAGCTGTTCCCTCGAATTCGCCTTTGGCGGTTTCAGGACACCTACCCTTTACTACCTGAGTTCGACAGCTAAAAAGCGGCTTGTGGCAGGGCTTTAAGCTCATAGTCAGGGATGCCTAACGAGGGCTTATCGGGGTGGTAGGAATAGGCG
>NZ_JAYFES010000083.1:0-442 GCF_055795045.1 Pseudanabaena sp. PCC 9330
TTGGGAGCAAAGCCTTGGCTCATGGGGACTCACTAAAGGTCGCAGCGATAGAAGGCCCCTAGCATGTCACAGTCCTATTTTTCTTGCGCTTACCCTGCGCCACCACCGGGTTTATACTTAACAAGATCTAGGGTGACCATGGGTAAGCCTGTCAGTTTGGCCAAACGTTTGCTGAGCGTAGATTTGCCCCCTCCAGCATTGCCAAATATAGCCACCTTCTGCATAGATACCTCGCTTAAAAATCCGGCACTAGCCAAATGAATAAACTCTGTGTCAACGCTTGGCAACGCCCTAAACCTGATGCACCCCATCAACAGCTAGATCATACAAAATCTAGATGAGTTATATCCAGGGTAAGCGCAAGAAAAATAGGACTGTGACATGCTAGGGGCCTTCTATCGCTGCGACCTTTAGTGAGTCCCCATGAGCCAAGGCTTTGCTC
>NZ_JAYFES010000084.1:0-22962 GCF_055795045.1 Pseudanabaena sp. PCC 9330
CTTGTAAGTCTAGGGATAAGACGCTGTTCAAAGCCCTTAATTCTCCTATGTTTGATGACTACGTATTTGTACTTATTGCAAAACTGGGATGCACCCCTTGCAAGACTGGGATGCACCCAACAACATATGTCTTAGCCTTAAGGCTCATGCACAAATGACATGACATATTTTCGCAACACTTACCAAGCAGAGAGATGTTATATATCAACTAGATGCAGCTAGCCCAAAAGTAAGCCCAAGCGTATATTATGTCAGATCTAATTCAAAGTAAAAGCATGCGGGAACCTTCATGCACTCTTTGCAATAACCCCAGTCTTTGTATGTAATTCATAAAGAAACGTAAACGAACGATAACATACTCCTCTACGTTGTGACTATAGTTAAATTTAACACTTTTGTAGAAGCGTATGATTAGATTTAAAATTTATTTGCCCAACTAGTTTTAGTTATTTTAAGATCAGTCAGTTGGCGAGCCAAACGCAGCAGATTTTGGTATGTATAGCATTCTTGAGGGATAGTTAGATAAATGGAGGCATGAAACTTTAATGATACTACCAGCTTGCCACTACCGCTTAGCAGAAGGGACTGCTTGCTTTAGTCTGCTTTTGTAGAATACCTAAAACTGCTCATAGGGCTTCTCACTCGGATGAGACATGGAGCATTTACCTAAGCTATGAATCCTAAGGCTTAATTGGGTCAAATCTTACCCGCTCAAGGATTGCTATAGTGGTTTCCATTTACATGGAGTATAAGTTAGTTGCCCAAGTTTATAAATCCTAGACTGTCTGTCAGTCGAAGTGTACTATGTGCGCTTAAGAGCCACTAAATAGTTGGGAAATTGAATTTCAGATAATTTAAGTGCTTGTATTTTCTGTCACTCAAAGCTTCCAGAGCTCATAAAGGAACTGGCCTATCTTACAAGTGATTCAGACTCGCTACTTATAGAGCGACTGATATTTAGCTAGATGCATCCCAGCTTTGCAAGTCTCGAGTTAGAATAACTCTTCAAAGCGCCTCAAAGGTTCAACACCTAATTAATTGGGCGCATCACAACAGTGGATGCATCCTTGTACTTAATCTAGGCTATTGTGGTTCCTGTATACACGAGGTAAATTTCGACTACGAGAGAAACTGGATGACTTATATAGGGGTTCTCATTTAGATGAGGGGCAGGCTAGCTGCTCAAACTTTTAATTCCAACGACTTTCCCGTACCCTATCCATCTAGGAACCGCTATAGATGGGTATACTGCTCGTACTGCATCTGAGCAGAAATTACTATATACTTACTCACCACGACATGGCGCTTGATTTTTATTTTTTTGGGAGCATAGCGAATTATAAATTGAGATTTTTATTTGCGCATAGGATCAGTTCTTAGAAGTCAACTCCATATACACAGCATTAATCAACTTAGAAATATCTGCAAAGTAGCTATTGCCATTATTTGATCTAAGTCTCAGTTTCGAAGTTTTCTCTTGCCTTCATTAAAGTTTTAGATAGATATATTTAGTCTTCTGCTCAATCAGTTTTATCACTAGCAAATAAATAGAATGACTCTGACAATTGCTTATCTAGTCAACCAATATCCTAAGGTCAGTCACAGCTTTATTCGTCGTGAGATTTTGGGTATTGAAGCTTGTGGCATTAATGTTCTACGTTTTTCTATTCGCTCTTGCGAAGACGAACTAGTTGAACCAGCAGATATCCAAGAACTCAAACAAACTAAAGTTATCTTAGATCGTGGAATATTTGGCCTATTGCCAGGTTTAGTCAGAATAATCCTTCGGCAGCCCTTTGCATTCTTAAAAGGTCTTCAACTAGCCCTAGATTTAGGAAAAAGATCAGAGAGAGGCATTCTATACCATTTTGTTTATTTGGCTGAAGCCTGCACTTTATTGGGATGGCTTGAAGCTTCTAAGGTTGAGCACATACACGTTCACTTTGGCACTAATTCAACTACTGTAGCAATGCTCTGCCAAGAATTGGGAGGGCCTTCCTATAGCTTTACTGTCCATGGCCCCGAGGAGTTTGATAAAGTCAGTGCGATCGCCCTTCCCGAAAAAATTAGACGGGCTAGATTTGTTGTCGCAATCAGTTCATTCGGGAGAAGTCAACTCTATCGCTGGACATCTTTTCAAGAATGGTCCAAAATCCACATCGTACATTGTGGAGTAGACCAAGACTTTCTCCTTGGAGAAATATCTCCTCTTCCAGAAGATCCTCATTTTGTTTGTGTCGGTCGTCTAGCCGAGCAAAAAGGACATTTATTGCTTCTGAATGCAGCGCATCAGCTTTCACAAGAGAACTTCTCCTTTAAAATAACCTTTGTTGGAGATGGGGAGCTGCGCCCACAGATTGAAAAGCTTATCGAGAAGTACAATCTCAAAAGCCATATTAGAATTACAGGATGGGCATCTGGCGCTGAAGTAGTTTCTTACCTACTCCAATCCAGAATTTTAGTTCTGCCTAGTTTTGCTGAGGGATTACCCGTAGTCATCATGGAGGCTTTAGCACTCAATCGACCTGTAATTAGTACTTGCATTGCTGGTATACCCGAACTTATTGAGCCTGGTGTAACTGGATGGTTAGTCATCCCAGGGTCTGTTGAGGCATTGGTGGATGCAATGCGATCAGCATTAATGTGTTCTACAGATAAACTTTACCAGTTGGGAGAAGCAGGCATGGAACGTGTCGCTCACAACCATAATGCTAATGAGGAAGCGAAAAAACTGGCCCAGCTCTTTCGTCAAACTAGCTTGACACATGTAAAATGAAGCACAAGTATAGAAAAACAAATAACCGTGAATATAGTCAAGAATTTTGACGGCTAATTATTTGTAGCTATTGGCACGGAATATGCTTACAAAAGCTTCTAGCTCATCGTAGATTGTTTACTGTTTTCAGATAGCTGAGATTCACTTTTCCTAGCCTAGAAGAATCATAAACATGAGAACATTTAGGGACGATAAGACCTCTTGTTAGACAAGAAACTCAAGCTTTTGATGTATCCCACGACTGCGAAAGTCATTATAAGTTTAGTATTTTTTGATACTGAGCATCTCATTCAAACTAATTCTCAACCCTACCAAGGTATTTATGGATATGCCACCCTACTGAGGGTATTTAGGGTTTTAACAATAGACACTTGCCCAAGAGTAGCCCTAAAGATCAAGTAAAAAATAAGGACAACGATTTCATGGCGTCAATCAGGAAGCTTGCGGTTCGAGGCACTTTGTGGGCAATTTTAGGCTACGGCGGCTCTCAGCTATTGCGATTTGGCAGCAATCTGCTACTAACCCGTTTACTAGCTCCAGAATCTTTTGGCTTGATGGGAATTGTAAATATATTTATTATTGGGTTGGCTTTATTTTCGGATATAGGAATTGGCTACAATATCATCCAGAACAAAAGGGGTGATGATCCAACATTTTACAACACAGCATGGACGATTCAAATCATTCGCGGATTTGGACTTTGGGTGATATGCTTAGCGATTTCAATTCCAATCGCCGAGTTATATAACCAACCCTCGTTGGCTTTGCTGATTCCATTTGTGGGCTTAACGACAATAATTTTAGGCTTTAGTTCAACTACTCTTTACTCACTAGAGCGCCATATCAACTTGCGTCAGCGAGTAATTATTGAAATGGGAAGTCAGGTAATTGGCCTTCTCTCTATGCTTATATGGGCATCATTTAGTCCAACTGTCTGGTCATTGGCTGTAGGAGGATTAATATCTAGCATCACCAAAATGATTTGGAGTCATAATATCCTCCCAGATATTAAAAATAGGCTTTTGTGGGACAAAGAGTCGGTAAAGGATATTTTTTCGGTAGGTCGCTGGGTATTTATCTCTACAGCAACAATGTTTGCTGCTGAGCAGTCTGATCGGTTAATGCTGGGTGCTATGTTTCCCCTAGGCTTATTCGGGATATATCAAATTACCCTGACATTGAGTGATGTGCCTAGACAGATATTACAAGCACTGAGCAGCAGGGTTATATTTCCCGTTATTTCAAAAATGAGCGATCAGCCCCGCAGCCTTGTAATCAAAAAAATCTTAAATGGCCGCCGCTTACTGTTAACAGCGTCTTCACTGATGCTTGCCTGTCTAATAGGCTTTGGTGATCTCTTGATGGAGATACTATACGACGAGCGATACTCTTCAGAAGCCTGGATGCTTCCAATTTTAGCTCTGGGATTATGGCCTCGTATCTTGGCAAATACAAGTGAGCCATACTTATTGTCTCTTGGTAAATTTCAATATACAGCTTATGGAAATCTTCTTAGGTTAATGAGTACAGTGGTTGGTATTTTGATTGGCTTTCACTTCTTTCAGGTTCCAGGCGCTATTGTTGCTGTCGCTCTAAATGATTTATTCTATTACTCAGCAGTAACATATGGGTCGATAAGGGAAGGATTTAATAATATACCTCAAGATGTAGTTTTTACGGCTATGCTGTTAGCTATAGTGACAGTGATGCTTATGATTCGCTCTTTCCTGGGGTTAGGCTTGCCAATTCAACTTTTGAATTCCTAGCGTTTTCCATAGCCCGAAGGAAAATTTTTTGTGTCAGATAAGTGAAAGCAATTGACTGAGTGAAAACCTCGTTCTTTTCCTTACTCTGAGCATTCAAGAATAGTTTTACTTTTTCTGCTTTCAAGCTAGCTTTTAATTGTCCAAAGTTCTTATCTTCCTTGAAGTTAACAAAATAATATGAGTTTTCAGTTCTTTCATTCATTGAGCAGTCCAAATATTGTTGCAGCTCTAGTAATGATATTATGGATTCCCTTTGTTATCTGGTTATTTCAGCGATTCCCAGCTCGACGAGCAATTGTTATTAGCTTTATCGGAGCTTGGCTATTTTTGCCCGTTGTTATTTTAGACCTGCCCGGATTTCCAGATTATTCTAAAATATCTGCGACAACATATGGAGTCTTATTCGCAACGTGCATATTTGATGTGAGTAGATTTAAGCAGTTTAAGTTTGGTCTGCTTGATGTTCCTATGGCTGTATGGTGTATTTGTCCTCTATTTTCGTCTCTTTCCAATGGCTTAGGTGTCTATGATGGGATTTCGGCAATTATTAATCAAACAATGGTATGGGGCATCCCCTACTTTTTAGGTCGGATTTATCTAAGTGACTTAGAAGGCCTACGTCAGCTAGCAGTTGGGATTTTTGCTGGTGGTTTGATATATGTTCCTCTGTGTCTTTTTGAGGTTCGAATGAGTCCTCAGTTACATAATATTTTGTATGGAGGGCATCCTCACGCAAGCTTTGGCCAGACTATCAGGATCGGCGGAT
The DNA here is from genome assembly GCF_055795045.1 of Pseudanabaena sp. PCC 9330. Lineage (NCBI taxonomy): Bacteria > Bacillati > Cyanobacteriota > Cyanophyceae > Pseudanabaenales > Pseudanabaenaceae > Pseudanabaena > Pseudanabaena sp. PCC 9330. The sequence goes on from NZ_JAYFES010000084.1 coordinate 5,309, forward strand.
TTAGGCCTACGGTTTTTATGCAGCACGGATTGGCTGTAGGCGCGTGGATGATGGCAGCTTTGCTTATTGGAGTTTGGCTTTGGAAAACCGGCACTAAGCTAAAGTTTTTTAATCTTTCACTCAACGTAACAGTCCCCTTATTGTTTTTGACCTTTCTTGCACTCCGATCTACGGGTGCCTATGGCCTCTTCGTTCTTGGAATAGCTATTTTGTATGTTGGAGTTATTTTTAGGACAGCCTTGCCGGTTTATTTGATTATTGTGGGACTTGTCATATATCTATATTTGAGCACGATGACAGAGTCTTATATTACCGATCAAATTATCGAAACTCTGTCTCAGTTCCTACCCGCAGAGAGGGTTCAATCATTAGAGTTTCGGTTTGACAATGAAGAACTGCTGGTTGATAAGGCAAGAGAGCGCCTATTCACGGGTTGGGCTGGATGGGGCAGGGCTCTAATTTACGATGAGCAAGGCAGGCAATCAACAATTCAGGATAGTTTGTGGATCATTGCTTTTGGACACAATGGTCTTGTAGGTTTGACAAGTCTCTACACTACATTGCTACTGCCCGTCGTTAGTGTGTTTATGACAAAATGCCCACCTCGACTATGGGCAAAGAAGGAAAATGCACCAGTTGCGGTTTTAGCGGTTATCCTTCTCCTCTCTTCTATTGATTGTTTGCTCAATGCAATGATCAATCCTATTTATATTTTGATCTGTGGCGGGCTTACTGGGTATGTCATGCAATTGCCTCGCTTATCTACATCTACGCAGATTTCACCAAGATTATCATCTAGGTCGACTGTTACTTCCATAGGGTTGACTAAGCTCTAATAAATACTGCTTATATTGAGTCTTGAAGGGGTTTGCAAGACTTAAGAAAAAGACTGGGGCGATCGCCCCAGTCTTTTACATTTATTACGATAGCTAGATCAACATGGCTAGAAAAGTGGCAAGCAGTTATCTGACCTTAGTAGGCTAGGCCCATGCTGCGAGTGGTTTCAGCACCCAGATATACTCGAATGCTGAGAAAATCGGTGGGGCAGGCAGTTTCGCAACGCTTGCAGCCAACGCAGTCTTCGGTACGGGGAGATGAGGCAATCTGCCCGGCCTTGCAGCCATCCCAGGGCACCATCTCTAGCACATCAGTAGGACAGGCACGCACACACTGGGTGCAGCCAATACAGGTATCGTAAATCTTGACAGAATGGGACATTGAAACAAAACTCCAATGTGGGTCACGACTGAGTTGGGCATCTTCAGGGAAATCCTCAGAAGATGAGTCAAAACGGTCTATACAGTAAGGGTTTCCTAATCTTTGAATAGTCTATAGCGAGAGATTTCAGCTCTCATGCTCCCCCCCCATAAACCGTAACGGATCGTAATATGATCAGGGATATAGCTGATGATTTGCCGTTTGAAAGGATCCCCCTTGCTGCGAGTAGGGCTCAGTGGTGCTGCTCTAAGATGCAGGGTTAGCGGTTGTACGGTGGTGACGTCAGCGGTGCCATTCGGTACTGCCTCCGGCCTGATCAATCAGGGTGATGCCTTCACCTTGAAGTAAGTCACGAATGCGATCGCCCTCCGTAAAGTTTTTCGCTGCCCGTGCTTCTCTACGCTGAGATAGTAAGTTCTCAACTTCGGCATCAGACAGCCCGCCTGTGCTGGATGGGGCTACTTTGGGCTGCGCTTCAAGGCCCAAAACTTGGGCCAGGCCCACTAGGGTCTGCCACTGCTGCCAGAGGGTGTCGCTGTCGGTGTCAGCCTTACCGGTATGGGTGATGAGATTGCCTGCCCGGCGCAGGTCTTTGGCTAGGTCAAATAGAACCGCGAGACCGCCAGCGGTGTTGAAGTCGTCATCCATGGCGGTTTGAAAGGCTTGTACCGGGGAGCTATCGCGATCGAGAGCAGGGCTGGCAAGAGACGCATTGTCCACGCTAGAGCAACCTAGCTGGGCTCCGTATTGGTGGCCAAACAGTAGGCCATCGCTCAGGGTGCCCCAGCTAGTTTGGGCGGCGGCAATAGATGCGTCGGTGAAGTCTACTGGCTTGCGGTAGTTGCCCTGGAGCAAAAACAGCCGCACTGCCATTGGGTCGGGCGCGTTGGGGGCATCGAGCAGCTGGCGAATGGTGGTGAAGTTGCCGAGAGATTTCGACATTTTCTCTCCACCTACATTGACCATGCCGTTGTGCATCCAGTAGCGAGCGAGGGGATGTCCGGTGGCGGCTTCAGACTGGGCGATCTCATTCTCGTGATGAGGAAACACTAGGTCGCTGCCGCCCAGGTGAATGTCGATGGTGTCGCCGAGGCGATCGCGAATCATGGCCGAGCACTCGATGTGCCACCCGGGTCGACCTGGCCCCCAAGGCGATTCCCAAAAGGGTTCACCCTCCTTAGCGCCCTTCCACAGGGCAAAATCGAAGGGGTCTTGTTTGATAGACTCTACTGCGGCTACCCGACCACTGGCTCCAGCCTGCATGTCGTCGAGCTTGCGGCCCGAAAGCTTGCCGTAGCCCTGAAATTTGCGCACGGAGTAATACACATCCCCATTGGCGGGGTAGGCGTAGCCCTTGGTTTCGAGTTCGCCAATCAACCGCTGAATACCGTTTAGGGTTTGGGTTGCGTAGGTGTATTCATCAGCCTCCATCACATTGAGCCGAGCAATATCGTCTAAGTAGGCCTGGGTGTAGCGCTCTGCCACCGTTTCCATGGTGGAGTTTTCTGCTTTGGCGCGGTTGAGAATTTTGTCGTCAATGTCGGTGAAATTTTGCACGTAGTGAACGGCATACCCGCGCCAAAGCAGATAGCGCCGCACGATATCCCAGGCAACGTAACAGCGAGCGTGGCCCAAGTGCGAATAGTCGTATACAGTGACGCCGCAGCAATATATTTTCACCCGACCCGGCTCAAGGGTTTCGAGGGGTTCTTTTTTGCGGGTTAGGGTGTTGTAGAGAACGAGACTCATGGCAGAGGCAGCGCAAAAAGCCCATTATATAAGGACGTCATCAGAACGACTCAACGCTGAACCTACCTCCAGTGCCCATAACCAGGAGCTATTGCGTCTATGGGCAACGCTAGCCGATTAGAGCCTCCACCAGTTGCTGTTTGGCAATCGTTAGTGCTGTGGGCAGTTTGCTGGCGTCGCGCCCCCCAGCCTGAGCTAGGTTGGGCCGCCCGCCGCCGCCGCCGCCAGTGAGCTTGGCGATGCCGCCGATAAACTTGCCCGCTTGCAGGTTTTGCTCGATCACTTCGGGGCTAAAGGCCGCCACCAGGCTGACTTTGTCGGGTTCGGGAACGGAGCCCAGCACCACGGCCCCGGCCCCCAGCTTTTGCAGCAGGCGCTCGGCAGCAGTCTTGAGCGCTTCGGCGCTGACGCCTTCCAGCTCAGCCACGATGATTTTGAGAGAACCCACGGCTTCGGCCCGGTCAAGCAGCTGGTCAGACTTGAGCACAGCCAGCTCAGACTTCAGCTCCTCTAGCTCCTTCTGGGCGGTTTTGAGTTCGGTTTGCAGGGTGGTGACGCGATCGCTCAACTCCTCAGGCTTAGCCTTAAATCGATCGCTCAGATCGCGCACCACAGCATCGCGCACGTTCAAATATTCCAGCACGGCAGGGCCAGCCACCGCCTCAATGCGGCGAGTGCCCGAGGCCACCCCGGCCTCAGCAATAATTTTGAACAGGCCGATCTCTGCTGTGTTACTGACGTGGGTGCCCCCGCACAGCTCCATCGACACGCCGGGGAAGTCGATCACCCGCACCTCAGCGCTGTATTTTTCGCCAAACATGGCGATCGCGCCCTTGGCCTTAGCCTCCTCCAGCGCCATCACGGTGATCTCGCCCTGGTGGCCCTCGGCGATCCAGCTGTTCACCTGAGCTTCGACCTGCTGCACTTCGTCGGTTGTCAAGGCGCGGGGGCAGTTGAAGTCAAACCGCAGGCGATCGAAGGCGACCAGGGAACCGGCCTGGGAAATATCGGGATCAACTAGCTTTTTCAGCGCCGCTTGCAGCAGGTGGGTGGCCGTGTGGTTAGCCTGGGCGCGGCGGCGGCAAGCCCGGTCGATCTGCGCCGTCACTGGGTCGCCGACTTTCAGAGAACCCCGCTCGACTTTGCCAAAGTGAATAAAGAAGTCACCGTCTTTTTTGACATCGTGGACACGAATCAGCAGGTCATCTCCCGAGAGATAGCCGCGATCGCCCACCTGACCACCCGACTCGGCGTAGAACGGGGTCTGATTGAGCACTACCTGGGCCTCCTGCCCCGCCTCGATCTGCTCGACAGATTTACCGGCCACTAGCAGCGCTTCCACTTTGCTGGCGCTGCTGATGTCTTTGTAGCCCAAAAACTCCGTCGAGTGAATGTGCTCCGCTAAAGAATCCAGGCTGCCCTGCACCGTTAGGTCAATGGTTTCGTGGGCGTCCTTCGAACGCTGGCGCTGCTCTTCCATCGCCGTCTCAAACCCAGCCACATCCACCGTCAGGCCCTGCTCTTCGGCAATCTCCTGGGTCAGCTCCAACGGGAAGCCGTAGGTGTCGTAGAGCACGAAGGCGTCGGTGCCCGAGATTTGCTTGGTTTTTGAGGCACTTTCACGCTTGAGAATGTCGGCCAGCAGCTTTTCGCCCCGCTCCAGGGTTTCAAGAAAGCGAGCCTCTTCGCGATCGAGTTCGGCTTTGATCACTGTCTCTCGCTGGCGGGTGTTGGGGAACGGCTCCTCCGCTAGCTGAATGGCACTTTCCGCCACCTTGCTAATAAACGCACCCTCGATACCGATCAGCCGCCCGTGGCGCACCACCCGCCGAATCAACCGCCGCAGCACGTAGCCCCGACCCACGTTCGAGGCGGTAATGCCGTCGGCAATCATGTGGACAACGGCGCGGACGTGATCGCCAATCACCTTGAGAGAAACCTTAGTTTTCTCGTCAGCTGTTGCGTAGTCCAGCCCGGCCAGCCCCGCCGCTGCTTCAATAATGGGGAGAATCAGGTCGGTCTCGTAGTTGTTGGGCACCTGCTGCAAAATCTGGGCCATGCGCTCTAGGCCCAGGCCGGTGTCGATGTTCTGGTTTTGCAGCGGGGTGAGGGTGCCCTCGGCATCCCGGTTGTACTGCATAAACACCAGGTTGTAGAACTCGATGAAGCGTGAGTCGTCTTCGAGGTCAATTTTGTCGTCGCCTAGCTCGGGGTGAAAGTCGTAGTAGATCTCCGAGCAGGGGCCACAGGGGCCGGTGGGGCCAGAGGCCCAGAAGTTATCAGCCTCATCCATGCGCTGAATGCGGTGGGTGGGGATGCCGACCTGGTCGCGCCAGATGGCAAAGGCGTCGTCGTCTTCACGGAAGACGCTCACCACCAGGCGATCGGCGGGCAGCCCAAACACCTCGGTGGAAAGCTCCCAGGCCCAGGCGATCGCCTGCTCCTTAAAGTAGTCACCAAAGCTAAAGTTGCCCAGCATCTCAAAGAAGGTATGGTGACGCGCCGTGCGGCCCACGTTCTCGATGTCGTTGGTGCGAATGCACTTTTGCGAAGTGGTGGCGCGGTCCACATCGGACTGGCGCTGGCCCAAGAAAATCGGCTTGAAGGGCAGCATACCCGCGATCGTCAGCAGCACCGTGGGGTCTTCGGGTACCAGGGAGGCGCTCGGTTTGATGGCGTGGCCCCGCGCCGCATAAAACTCTAGAAATGTCTGGCGAATTTGCGCGCCGGTCATGCTGTTAGCGGTGAAGGGGAAGGACTGTGCCATGGAACAGATATAGAGATGAATGGGTATCTAGAGTCTTAGTTGGCCGCAGGTGCGCCTGCACAGCTGAGCGTCACCTGGAGCATGTCTGGCAGAACGCGGCTTTAAAACAAGGGGAAATAAACTATCCCAAATTTCTATTTTGACCGATGATTGCAAATTACGAAGCCAACCGGACTAGATCTTTGTGAGCTGCCCTGCGATTACAGGACAGATGGTGGTTCCGAGTTCCTTCCCACTTCTAGGATGCCGGAGGCTTTTCGCTGTGCTAGCCGCTGCCCCATGCACTACCCCGGCCAGCCGCCTTATTGTGATGGCACAGGATGAGGGCAGGTCTGAGGACCACGTGGGTCCAGCGGTATACTCAATTCAATGGCTGTCCCTATGGCCAAGACAGTAGTCCAGATGCCTCCATCCCTCACCCTTCAACAGCTGGTTGCCCAACCCGTTACCGCTGAAGACTTTGCCCCCTTCGGTCAGCTAATCTTGCCCAGCGCCGACGGTACCGCCTTCGGCCCGCACGATGCACAGCTCGTTCTCCATGGGGGCATTCCACGCTTTTACATCATGACGCTGGTGAATAGAGGCATTCGATTTCGAGCCATTACCCGGCACCAGCGCTGCACCCAGTGCCTAGGGGCGCTAGAGGGCAAAGACTGGTGGTTGGCGGTGGCACCTCCCAGCCCTGCCGAGCAACCCAGTCCTGGAGAAATTCGTGCATTTCAGGTGCCTGGCAACTGTTTTATCAAGCTAGAGGTGGGCACCTGGCACGCTGGGCCATACTTTAGCCACCCTCAGGTCAATTTCTATAATTTGGAGCTGAGCGACACCAATGTTGTAGATCATCAGACCTGCAATTTGGCGCGGGAGCTTGGAATAGAGTTTGAGATTGTGACGTAGGTCTGTCGTTTTCTGCTGGCAGCCTAGCCAGAGAAATTCAGGGGGCAGCAGCTTCTATCGGCATTTATGTCAGAGGGGGCAGCACGTAGGCAGTGGCCTGCTTGATTGCCGCCGATCGCAGCCCGTAGGGTACCTTGCCCGCCGGGGCGGCGGTGTACTGGCGGCAAAACTCCATGAGGTCGGGGGCCGATTGCCGGGGCGACAGATCGTTGAGAATGAACGTAAGCTTGCCGGGGGCGCTGAGAGCAGCATTGCAGGCGCGATCGCAGGCAGCCATACAGCGCACTGGCTGTAGAGTAGCGATGCCGTCCAGCTGATCTGTCAACTGATCGATCAGGAACTGCCCACCACTGGCAGTTTCCCCACTTGCCTCGGGCGGAGGAAACTTGCACAGGGCACAGACAAATAGCGTTGGTGACTGGGTCATGGGGTTTGTTAATCAAGATGATGGCAATGGTTAGAAAGCCAGCCACTAGGTATGGCTGGCCTCGGCTCTAGCTGACAATAGGACGCTAGGAGAGGTTAGGTTTCTGGAGCCAGGTTAAACTCTGCCTGGCGATCGCCCAATTGGCGAAAGCATTCTGGGGGTGGTACGGCCCACTTCTGGAGATGGGTGATATAAGGCGGTGAGTCGCTGATCAACAGCAAGATCACATCTTCTCTGGGGTCGTATGTGGTGACAGCGGTAGCCAAGACTGACCGGTGCTCGACGGTCAGCCCCAGGCTGCTGTCAGCAATAGAACCGGGGGCGCTAGATAGCTCGGCCTGGGGCATAAAGCGGGCAGTGTAGGGCACCGCTGTGCAGCTCCAGTCAATGGCGGCAGTGATGCCGTAGATCTCGCACACCACTAGACCTCGCCCATGCTGCACGAAGCCCTGCCAGGCCAAGTGTCCCAGAGGAAGCCAATATTCGTGAATAAATAACGGCTGCCAGTCGCCAAAGCAGCCCTGCCAAACCGTGTCTTGAACGCGCATAGACTAACCCACGCGCCCAACGACGGCCCAAACCGGTTGCCCGAAGGAACCATGCCCCAGGACAACGTAAAAACTATAGGAAGTCATCTGTACCTCGCAGATGGAACTAGGAAGTCAAAGTCAAACTCAAGCCCAAAAGTGCAGACCTACCGGCAGGAAACCCAGCCAGTGAGAAAACTAGCGACCTTGAACTAGACCTGACCTATGACATGAACATCCATCGGCGGGCATTCTGACTCACGCGATTTTGGATTTTGCGGCTTTAAATTTGGGCAACGTATCAACCCAAAATCTAAAATTGGCCATCCAGAATCGGCTCACAGCTGCGGGACAGTGGCAGGTTTTCACTGCGCTTTCCCCGTTATCTTTAGCGGCTGACCCCCGCTAAAACCGATAGAGCTGCATCCTAACATCTGACCGGCCAGGCACACAGACCAAATAGCCAGATTTGATGGACGTGGGACAGCTTTTTTACCACCCTATTCAACCTGAGTGTCTAAGCCTCATCTAATTCCAGATGTAGAGTTCTGCTTGAAGAAAGACTCTAGATCCCTAGCTGGACAGGGTTTACCCCTGAGGTGCCTGACGGCGGCGATAGGCATCTAGGTAGACTACATTGCCTCCCGCGCGGTGGTCACCGTGGTGAGCCAACAGCCCAGCCGCCTTGACCTGCTCTGCCAGATCTAGGGGCAATGTCGAACCAACCTCGGGGGGCACCCAGAGCTGCTTAAAGCTAACGATGAGCTCAGAGCCCGCAGCCCAGGTCTGCTGCCGTACCCAACAGCGATCGCGATCGCACCGTACCACCACAAAGTCGGGTACATGGTCGTCTTGCCCCTTAAGTCGCACCTGGGAGCCTGGCCGAATCGTCAAGGAAGCCATAGCACTGCACCTGCAAAAGGCTAGCTACTACACATTAGATAGTAGTGCATTTGAACTGTTTTCGGGCAATGGGGATCAGAAAATTAATTTTATATGACACCACTAGTTTAGAAGATGTTAGGGGGGTTGGGGTTAACAGGCGACGCCGACGGATTAACCCTAGATTTAGGGGCCTGTGGCAGACTAGAGGGGTTAAGTTCTGAGCCGACCTATGCCTCCCCAGACCCCTGTTTTATCTCTGGCTCAGGTGTTGCAGCAACGGCGCGATCGCCTGGCTCAGATGCATCCTGAACCAGTTGTGCTGTGGTCGGGGCTACCGGTCTCCCGCAATTTTCCAGCCAACACCTACCCATTCCGGGCGAACAGCCATTTCCTTTATTTTGGCGGGGTGTCCTTACCTAGGGCGGCAATTCACCTAGAGAGCGGGCGGTTGACCCTGTTTATGGATGACACCTCCGCCGAAGCAGCACTCTGGCATGGGCCTAGCCCTTCCCGTGACACAATTGCCGTCACCATGGGGGCGATCGCCGCCTACCCCTACGCTGACTTAGCACACTACCTGCCTGAGGCCGCCACCCTACCCACCCAGAGCCAGCAGCACCCCGATCGCAGTGCTGCTTTAATCAAAGCCCTAGTCGCCCTACGACTGCACCACGACGACGACGCCCTAGAGCAAATCAGGCGAGCAGCGGCGGTGTCGGTGGCCGCCCATCAGGCTGGTATGGCGGCTACCCCAGCGGCTACCACTGAGTCTGCCGTGCGAGCGGCAATGGAGCAGGTCATTATTGGCCAGGGTATGACCTGTGCCTACAACAGCATCGTCACCGTCCATGGCGAAGTGCTCCACAACGAGCACTACCATCATCGCCTGCATCCAGGTGATCTATTGCTGGCAGATGTGGGGGCCGAGGCACCCAGCGGCTGGGCCTCAGACATTACCCGCACCTGGCCAGTGTCGGGGCGCTTTAGTTCCACCCAGCGCGATATCTATACCGTGGTGCTGGCAGCCCACGACGCCTGCATAGCGGCCATGCAGCCAGGAATTGAGTACCGCGACCTCCACTGGCTGGCCTGCCGCACCCTGGCCGCAGGGCTGGTAGATCTGGGTCTGCTGAAAGGACACCCCGACGATCTCGTCGATCGCGATGTGCATGCGCTGTTTTTTCCTCACGGGGTGGGCCACCTACTGGGGCTAGATGTGCACGACATGGAAGACTTAGGTGATGTGGCAGGCTATGCGCCCGAGCGGCAGCGTAGCGATCGCTTTGGTCTCAAGTTTTTGCGCCTCGATCGCCCCCTGACTGCCAATATGGTCGTCACCATCGAACCCGGCTTCTACCAAGTGCCTGCCATTTTGGCACCAGCCCACCAGTCAGGAGCATACGACGATGCGGTCAATTGGTCGAGGCTGGTCGATTTTCAAGACGTGCGGGGCATTCGCATCGAAGACGATGTGCAAATTACCGCCCAAGGCAGCAGGGTTTTGACCGCTGCACTGCCCACCCTCCCCGAGGCCGTAGAGGCTCTAGTCATCGCCAACTCCGACCAGATGCCGCCCCCCACCTAGGAGCGATGGCTCCAATAAAATGAGCTAGCAAAATGTCTGGAGTTTCTTAAGATTTTCGGTGATAGTGAGGATTCTTGCCCTCTGGCAGCCTGGTATGATCGGAAAGCAGAGTTTTTAACCTCTTCTTATGAGTTCTCTAGATCTTCCGACTCAGGCTCAGCCAAATCTGCGGGTCGGCCTAGGCCGGGTTTTGGTAGTAGAAGACGAAGAGCTGATCAGAGAAACCATCGCTCTAGGGTTGGCCGAAGAAGGCTTTGACATTGTCACGGCTGAAAATGGCCTGTCTGCCCTAGACCTATTGGGGGGTACCTCTGTGTCTAGCCGCACCAGCCGACCTGACATCAATTTGGTCGTGCTCGATCTTATGTTACCCGGCATGAACGGGCTCGATCTATGCCGACTGCTGCGCCATCAGGGCATTGACGTGCCCATTTTGGTGCTCAGTGCCAAGGGCACTGAGACCGATCGAGTGGTGGGTCTAGAGATTGGTGCCGATGACTACCTGACTAAGCCCTTCGGTATGCGGGAGCTGGTGGCCCGCTGTCGGGCGCTGTTGCGTCGCCAGCGGGGTAAGGCCACGGCTGAAAACGACAATGTTCTTAAATTTGAAGACATCACCCTCCATCCTCAAGAGTGCCGCGTCTTTCTAAAGGGGGAAGAGGTCAGCCTATCGCCCAAAGAGTTTCGCATCTTAGAGCTGTTTATGGGCCAGCCCCGGCGGGTGTGGTCGCGCGACCAGATTATTGACCAGGTGTGGGGCCATGACTTTATGGGCGATAACAAAACCGTAGATGTCCACATCCGCTGGATTCGCGAAAAGTTAGAGATTGACCCCAGCCACCCCCACTACCTCAAAACCGTGCGGGGCTTTGGCTACCGTCTGGGCTAGGCGGCCTGTGCTCCTCAAAGGATCCAGGGTAAGAAAAATTATTGATCAAGGAAAATTGTTACGCAGATAGGAGTGGGCACTCAGTGAGGGCTTAACTTTAGCAATAAATAGTCCGGCTCCTCAAAATCTCGTCTAGGCTAAAGGGGCAGCGGGAAATCATTGGGCCGAGTCCAAGCTGCTGCAGGGGCGTCGATCCTCAAAGGTTGCCCGCTTGACGCTTTACACTTGGCGCAACGCTATGCCGCTCACCATACTCATTGCCGAAGACGACGAGGGTACCAGGCTTTCCCTCTGCGACTACCTGGAGCTGGAGGGCTACTCAGTTCTGATGGCAAGTCATGGCGAGATGGCTTTGCAGCAGGTGTTTAGCCATCAGCCCCAGCTCATCATTACCGATATCACTATGCCAGGTCTAGACGGCTACACCCTGGTGCAAAAGGTGCGTCAATATCCGGCTTTTCGGCTGTTACCGGTGATTTTTTTGACGGCTCACAACCAGGTGCAAGACCGCATTCGTGGCTATCAGCTAGGTTGCGATATGTATTTGCCCAAGCCCTTTGAGCTGAGCGAAGTTGGCGCAATCGTGCGAAATTTGCTGGAGCGATCGCAGCTCGTACAGTCGGCCTGGATTCAGCAAGTGGCTTTGGCTACCGCCCAGCAGCGAGCCATCCAAGCTACTAGCGACGATCCTAAAGTTGACAGAATGCCCCAGCCGCCGTCACCCTGGCCCGCTGAGGTTGATCTTTGCACCGAATTTACCTCCCGCGAGCAAGACGTGCTGGCCCTGCTGTCCGATGGGCTGTCAAATGCCCAGATCGGCGATCGCCTCTTTCTCAGCCCCCGCACAGTCGAAAAATACGTCAGCAGCCTGCTCCGCAAAACCGAAACCAGCAATCGCTCAGAGCTGCTGCGCTTTGCCATTAGCCACCATCTTGTGCCTTAGGTTGACCAACAAACACCAGGCATCCAAAGGACGCGAACTCGACCCTTTAAGCTGATCGCGGTTAGAGCCCAGGCAGGCCTACGGAGTTGCAACGCTCTTCGCGCTAATAGTCCAGAAATCTAAAGCTATGGCTATATTGCCTAGAACTACCCTAGGCAACTCCTGCTGTTCTCCCCACCCAGAAAAATGGGAGGATAGGAGGTCTACATCAATCTACTGCCCTTTGCTTAGGTTTCATGGTTACTGCTTCTCGACCTCAGTTTGTCCTCGCCTCGTCCTCTAAGGCCCGCCGCATGCTGCTGGTGGGGGCAGGCATTAACCCCTTTGTCTGTCCCAGCAATTTTGACGAAGACCAGGTAAGTATTTCTACACCGTCCGAGTACGTCGGCATCCTGGCCCGCTGCAAAGCTGAGGTGGTGGCGCCGCAGTTTCCCAGTGCCCTGGTGATGGGCTGCGACTCAGCCCTGGCCTTTAAAGGCCAGATTTACGGCAAGCCAGTCGATAAAGCAGATGCGATCGCCCGCTGGCTGCAAATGCGGGGGCATGTGGGCGACATTCACACTGGCCATGCGTTGATCGCCCCCGATGGGCGCACCCTGGTGCACAGCGCCGTCACCCGCGTCTACTTCTCCAATGTCGACGAGGCCACCATCGCTGCCTACGTAGACACTGGCGAACCCCTAGCCTGCGCCGGAGCGTTTTCTAGCGACGGCAAGGGAGCACTGTTGATCGACAGAATCGAAGGCTGTCACAGCAATGTCATCGGCCTCAGCCTGCCGCTCTTGCGCACCATGCTAGAGGAGCTGGGGTACCGGGCGACGGAGTTTTGGTGAGGGTTCTTTTTCCGATACTATGGAGAAATGCTCAAAAATGAGTTGCCTGAGTACTGGGGCTTGGCGTCGACTTTGGTCTCGATGGGGTCGCAGGATAATAGGGCTTGGTGTTGTCGATTAATCTTTAAACAAGGCGTAGAAAAACCATGAGCGCAGAGGTTTTTGAGAAGGTCAAAAAAATTGTCAGCGAGCAGCTGGGGGTTGAAGAGGCTGAGGTCAAGCCCGAGGCCAGTTTTACCAATGATCTGGGTGCTGACTCCCTCGACACTGTAGAGCTGGTGATGGCTCTCGAAGAAGAGTTTGGGGTTGAGATTCCTGACGAAGCTGCCGAGGGTATTGCCACCGTGCAAGATGCGGTCAACTTCATCAAAGAAAAATCGGCAGCCTAGGCAGCGACTACAGGCATGCCAGCCAACGTTAAAGCGGGAGGGCAAGAGGCTCTAGTTGCGGGTTGCAGGTATTGGGTTCGCGGTTTACGTTTTGGCTACTACCTAGTCCTAAACCTAGCAACCAATATCTGCAACCTTAAGCCTGTCGTTCCCTCTCCATCTTTTAGAATCCTTTGACTTATCTGCTATGGCAAACTCTGATTCAAAGCGCGTTGTGGTGACTGGCATGGATGCCATTACCCCCATTGGCAACAGCCTGGAGGAATACTGGGCAGGCTTGGTCGCCGGTCGCAGTGGCACCGCTCGCATTACCCACTTTGACCCTTCTCAGCACGCCTCACAAATTGCTGCAGAGGTAAAAGGGTTTGACCCCGGCGAATTTCTCGACAAAAAAGAAGTCAAGCGTATGGATCGCTTCTCACAGTTTGCTGTGATTGCTGGTCAGCGCGCGCTGAAGCACTCTGGGCTCACCATTACCGACCTCAATGCCGAGCAGATCGGCACCTGTATTGGCTCCGGCATTGGGGGCCTCAAGGTGCTTGAAGACCAGCAGGAGATATATTTGACCCGTGGCCCCAGCCGCTGTAGTCCCTTCATGATTCCGATGATGATCGCCAATATGGCGGCGGGGCTCACCGCTATTCACACCGGGGCAAAGGGGCCAAGCACCTGTGCCGTCACCGCCTGTGCCGCTGGCTCTAATGCCATTGGCGATGCCTTTCGGCTGATTCAACATGGCTATGCCCAGGCGATGATTTGCGGTGGTACCGAAGCTGCTGTTACCCCTTTAGGAGTGGCGGGGTTTGCCTCTGCCCGTGCCCTCTCGACCCGCAACGATGACCCCGCTACTGCTAGCCGTCCCTTTGACAAAGACCGCGATGGCTTTGTGATTGGCGAGGGTTGCGGCATTCTCATTCTTGAAGAGCTCGAGCACGCCCTCAGCCGTGGGGCCACGATTTATGCTGAGATTGTGGGCTATGGCATGACCTGCGATGCTTACCACATGACTTCTCCGGTGCCTGGCGGTACCGGGGCCGCCCGCTGCATTCAACTGGCGCTCAAAGATGCTGGGGTTGGGCCTGAGGACATTAGTTACATCAATGCCCATGGCACTAGCACCGGAGCCAATGACCCCACCGAAACCCAGGCCATCAAGACTGCCCTGGGAGAGGCGGCCTACAAGGTGGCGGTGAGCTCTACTAAGTCGATGACGGGGCACCTGCTAGGTGGCTCTGGAGGGATTGAGGCGGTGGCGACCTGTCTGGCGATCGCCCACGATATTGCGCCCCCCACCATCAACCTCCACGAGCCCGATCCGGCCTGCGATCTCGACTATATTCCCAACCAGAGTCGGCCCATGCCTATTGAGGTGGCTATCTCCAACTCCTTCGGGTTTGGGGGCCACAACGTGACTCTAGTATTTAAGAAATACCGTAGCTAGAGCTACAGATTGGTAAGTATAATAGCCTAAAGCGTTTTTCCCCATGGGCTGTTAAACCCTTGATCTTTTGACTTTCCTTAACCAGAGGGTGTTGACATTTGTCTGGTTGCAGAGTCTGCTGAAGGACAAAGGCAAGGTGTGATCTGAAGTTTATGTGGTCTTGAATTATTCAGGCCGATTAACCTACTAGCTTCCAGGCTATTGCTGCGCGCTGCTCCGAATACCCGTCGTTAAGCTGTTGAACCTATGGCTGTTGCAACCCAATCCCTAGACGAACTCTGTATCAATTCCATTCGCTTTTTGGCGATTGACGCCGTAGAAAAGGCCAAGTCTGGCCACCCTGGTCTGCCCATGGGCGCGGCACCTATGGCCTATGTGCTGTGGGATAAGTTTTTGCGAGTTAACCCTAAAAACCCTCAGTGGTTTAACCGCGATCGCTTCGTGCTGTCGGCGGGTCACGGCTGTATGCTGCAATATGCCCTGTTGTACCTAAGTGGCTTTGACAGTGTGACGCTGGACGACATCAAACAGTTCCGCCAGTGGGGCGCTCGCACCCCCGGTCACCCCGAAAACTTTGAAACCCCTGGCATCGAAGTCACCACTGGCCCTCTGGGTCAGGGGATTGCCAACGCTGTCGGTCTGGCCATGGCCGAGGCCCACCTAGCTGCCAAGTTCAACAAGCCCGACGCCACTCTGGTTGACCACTACACCTACGTCATCCTGGGCGACGGCTGCAACATGGAAGGCGTCTCGGGCGAAGCCTGCTCCCTCGGGGGGCACCTAGGCCTGGGCAAGCTGATTGCCCTCTACGACGACAACCACATCTCCATCGATGGCTCGACGGACATTTCGTTTACCGAAGATGTGAGCAAGCGGTTTGAGGCCTACGGCTGGCATGTGCAGCACGTGGAGAATGGCAATACGGATTTGGAGGCGATCGCCGCTGCGATCGAGGCGGCCAAAGCCGTCACCGATCGCCCCTCCATGATCAAAGTCACCACTACCATTGGCTACGGTTCCCCCAACAAGCAAAACACCGCTGGTGTCCACGGCGCAGCCCTAGGCGGGGATGAGATCCAGCTCACCCGCGAAAACCTAGGCTGGAGCTACGGCGACTTTGAGGTGCCCGAAGACGCTCTCAGCCACATGCGCAAAGCGATCGAGCGCGGTGCCAATCTTGAGGCCAAGTGGGAAGAAACCCTCGCCACCTATCGAACCCAATACCCCGCTGAAGCTGCTGAATTTGAGCGCATGCTGGCGGGCCAGCTGCCCGATGGCTGGGCCGATGCGCTGCCCACCTATACTCCCGAGGACAAAGCTCTAGCCACTCGGAAGAACTCCGAAATCACCCTTAACGCCCTAGCTCCGGCAATTCCTGAGCTGATCGGTGGCTCTGCTGACCTCACCCACTCGAACCTGACGGAGCTAAAGATCTCCGGCAGCTTCCAGAAGGGGGCCTACGAAAACCGCAACCTACGCTTTGGCGTGCGCGAGCACGGCATGGGGGCAATCTGCAACGGCATCGCCCTACACAACTCGGGGCTAATTCCCTACTGCGCCACCTTCTTGGTGTTTGCCGACTACATGAGGGCGGCGATTCGCCTGTCAGCGCTCTCCCAGGCGGGCGTCATCTATGTCATGACCCACGACTCCATCGGTCTTGGCGAAGACGGCCCCACTCACCAGCCAGTGGAAACCATTGCCTCCCTGCGGGCGATCCCCAACCTGATCGTGATTCGCCCTGCCGACGGCACTGAAACCTCTGGGGCCTACAAGATCGCGGTGGAGCACCGCAAGACCCCTACGCTGATGGCCTTTAGCCGTCAAAATCTGCCCAACCTGCCCGGTTCCTCCATTGAGGGCGTAGCCAAGGGAGCCTACACGGTGGATGACTGCGACGGCACCCCCGATCTGATTTTGATTGGCACCGGCAGTGAGGTTAGCCTCTGCGTTGATGCCGCCCAAGAACTTCGGGCCGCTGGTGTTCAGGTACGGGTGGTCTCGATGCCTTCCTGGGAGCTGTTTGACGCTCAGGATGCTGCCTATCAAGAGTCTGTGTTGCCTAAAGCTGTGACCAAGCGGCTGGCGGTAGAGGCGGGTATTACCATGGGCTGGTGCCGCTACATCGGTGATCAGGGCGATGCAATTGGCGTTGATCGCTTCGGTGCCTCTGCTCCTGGAGATCTGGTAATGGAGAAGTTCGGCTTTACCGTTGAGAACGTGGTCAGCCGGGCCAAAGCGCTGCTGGGGTAGATTGCTGGCCTGCTAGCGAGGGACGGGGTTTGCAGCCTAACCTGAACTGCTAACCGTGAATCCCAAGATTCTGGGTCAATAAATAAAAAGGAAAGGGAGGGCAGCTGTCCTCCCTTTCCTTTTTACTGATCTGGGTATGACACTTATGATTGAACACAGTCCGCACCTTTGACTACTAGGGCGGCTGAGCACCACCCACTCTGCGTGCTGCTGTGCGATTTCAACAAATTTTGGGGCTATGACTTCGGCTCCCAGATCGGCCCCCCATCGACGTGGTGCCTAGCCAAGCTAAGCGATCGCCACGCCGTATTTGGTGTTTTACAGCAAAATAGTTTTGCTATTTTCAGTTTTTATCACCGAATGCGTGGAATGTTAGTCGACTGCACCTACCGATCCAATACTGCGCACCTGCGTCTCTTGGCCAGCCTAACAGGGGCCAAATGAGGCCATATCATTACCTCACCTCACTTAGGGGCACATTGCGGGTTCCCAGCCGGTTTGAATGCACCAAGCGCATAAGTCATCCCCGACACCAAAAAACTTGCCATCTAGGGGTGCTCTCTAGCAGGCAACGGGCAGCTCCATCATCGAAATCTGGCGTGTGAGGGTATATGTTCAAAACCTGTGCCAACGCTCTGCGTGCCCAGCAGAACAAAAAAGCGCCCTCCTTACGAAGGGCGCTTTTTCTATAATCAATCAATGGAGTAGTCAATCAAGACTAGCCAATGATTTCAGGTGCCTCAGCCGTGGCTAAGTCGAGGGGGAAGTTGTGAGCATTGCGCTCGTGCATCACTTCCATACCCAGGTTGGCGCGGTTGATCACGTCAGCCCAGGTGCCAATCACACGACCC
>NZ_JAYFES010000085.1:0-1330 GCF_055795045.1 Pseudanabaena sp. PCC 9330
CAGGGTAAGCGCAAGAAAAATAGGACTGTGACATGCTAGGGGCCTTCTATCGCTGCGACCTTTAGTGAGTCCCCATGAGCCAAGGCTTTGCTCCCAACGAAGAGACCGCTAAAGCCGGTCAGACCAAGCCACCCTTGAGCGCGGCCACCGATGCTACCTCCATTCAACAGCAGTGGGAATCACACTTTGCTGAACTCGAAGACCCGCGTGGCAGTCAGGGGGTAGAGCACCCGTTCTTGAGCATTGTGATGATCGCGATTTTGGCCGTCATCGGCGGCGCGACGGGTTGGGAGGACATCGAAACCTATGCCGAGAGTCACGAGGCGTGGCTGAGCACCCTGTTCTCGATACCGAACGGCGTGCCCCATGCCGACACCTACCGTCGTTTGTTCGAGCGGATAGCCCCTGAAGCCCTAGAGCGTTGCTTTCTGGGCTGGGTGAAGCAGATCGTTGAGGGCAGTGGAGCCCAAGTGATTCCTATCGACGGCAAGACGATTAAGGGTTCCTATGACCGCAACGCTAAGCAGTCTGCGCTCCACGTCGTCAGCGCCTGGGCCAGCGAGCATCGGCTGTTGTTAGGGCAAGTCAAAGTTGCGTCCAAGAGCAACGAGATCACTGCCATTCCTGCGTTGCTGAAACTTCTCGATATTAGCGGCTGCATCATCACCCTCGATGCCATGGGCACCCAGAAGGAAATTGCCCGTGAGATCGTTGGGCACGGGGCCGACTACGTCCTCTGTCTCAAGGCCAATCACCCCACCCTGTGGGCCGAGGTCACGGCGTGGTTTGAGCAGGCTGAGGCCGACAACTTTGCCGCTCTAGAGCACAGTTATGACGCCCGGTTAGAGTCGGGTCATCATCGGCGGGAACATCGGCAGGTGTGGGCTGTACCGGTCGTCAGCATGGGAGACTTACACCAAATCGAGCAATGGGCGGGACTCAAAACCATCGTCATCGTGAAGCGGGCTCGCCATCTCTGGAACAAGATCACCCGAGAGACCATGGTTTATCTCACGTCGTTGCCCTGTGATGCCGCCTTGATTGGCCGGGCGATTCGCACCCATTGGGGTATCGAAAATCAACTCCACTGGGTGCTCGATGTCACCTGGGGCGAGGATAAGTCTCGCATTCGACGAGGCTACGGTGGCGAGAATATGGCGCTCCTGAGGCGCTTGGCCATCAGTGTGCTGAACCAAGAAACCTCAAAAAAACGAAGTCTCAAGCAGAAGTCAAAGCGAGCCTCAATGAGTCCTGACTACATGCTCACTGTCCTTGCTGCAGGGCTCGCAACCTAGCACAATGTCTCGATAGTTTTCTTGCGCTTACCCTG
>NZ_JAYFES010000086.1:0-108499 GCF_055795045.1 Pseudanabaena sp. PCC 9330
TGAGATGACGCAAATTTCAGCGTCTCATGTCACCTCACCTTTTCCCCTCGCGTCACGACGTTTCAAGCCTTTCACCCACTTGTGTCAGGCAGTCAGGTCCCCGCCTACTCTTGGCCAGCTCTTTCCCCGCCGTGGGAGGGGGCTGGTTTGGTTTTGAAGGCAGGCCAAAGAGGTCTACGCCGCCGCTACCCCTGCAGAAAGAAGCAACATACTTGCGGGGGATGCCGTTCTACGCCTCTGTGGGGCAGGCTCTGCGCCTGTACTTTTTCCATAAAATCATCCCGGCTAGGCCGGGTACACTGCTGCTCAGGATGGATGGACAGCGGTGGGTAGCGGGTTATAGTTTGGCTGCTCCCTATTTACCTGTCCATGGCCTCTCTTGACCTACCCTCGTTCCTGACTACCGCCACTGCTCACTACTGGCTACAAAATGCCCGCTTGCCCCTGGCCTGCCTAGACGACTCTGCGCCCAAAACCGCGATCGCAGACCTCGCCGCCCCACCCCGCAGCGAAGCCCTTATGGCTGCCCATGTGGAAATTCGCGCGGGTCGGATTGCGGCTATTCTCCCTGCCAGTCAGGCGTTGCCCGCCGACCAGCCCGCCTGGAATCTGCAGCAGGGCTTGGTGTGGCCCTGCTTTGCCGACTGCCACACCCACTTAGACAAAGGCCAAACCTGGTTTCGCAACCCCAACCCCGACGGCACCTTTGACGGCGCTCTCAAGGCTGTGGAGGCTGACCACCGCCACTGGAGCGCCAACGACCTCTATCCCCGCATGGCCTTTGGACTGCGGTGCAGCTATGCCCACGGCACCCAGGCGGTGCGCACCCACCTCGACTGTCTCGATGGACAAGAGCAGGTTAGCTTTGCGGTCTTCGATCGCCTACGTGAGGAGTGGCGCGATCGCATTGCGCTCCAGGCCGTCTCCCTGGTCTCGATGGACTACTACGATCGCCCCGAAGCCGAGCAATTAGCCGATACCGTGGCCCGCTACGGTGGTCTGCTGGGCGGGGTGATCATTCCCCAGCCGGGGCTAGAGGCCCAGATCGATCGCGCCTTTGCCCTAGCCGAGGCCCGGGAGCTCGATCTCGACTTTCATGTAGACGAAAGCCTAGACCCCGAAGCTGAAGGCCTGCGAATGGTGGCCGAGACCAAGCTGCGGCGAAATTTTCAGGGCCAGGTGAACTGCGGTCAC
Source organism: Pseudanabaena sp. PCC 9330 (assembly GCF_055795045.1). Lineage (NCBI taxonomy): Bacteria > Bacillati > Cyanobacteriota > Cyanophyceae > Pseudanabaenales > Pseudanabaenaceae > Pseudanabaena > Pseudanabaena sp. PCC 9330. The sequence goes on from NZ_JAYFES010000086.1 coordinate 1,195, forward strand.
TGCTGTAGCCTCTCGGTACAGACCGACGAGCGCGCCCGAGACACCCTGTCGCTGCTCAAGGCAGCGGATATTAGCGTGGTCAGTCTGCCGATGTGCAACCTCTATCTGCAAGACCGCCAGCCGGGCCGGATGCCGCGCTATCGGGGGGTGACCCTGCTGCCCGAGCTACGCCAGTTTGAAGTAGCCGTGGCCCTGGCCAGCGACAACTGCCGCGACGCCTTTTTTGCCTACGGCGATCACGACATGGTGGAGGTCTTTACCCAGGCGGTGCGGATTGGCCAGCTCGATCGCCCCCTTGGTGACTGGCCCCAGGCGGTCACTCGTACCCCAGCCCAGATCATGGGGCTCGACGGCGGGCTGATCGGGGTGGGGCGATCGGCCGATCTAGTGGTATTCAAGGCCCGCAGCTTTAGTGAGTTGCTGGCCCGACCGAGGGGCGATCGCACCGTCATTCGCCAGGGCACCCCGATCGATACCACTCTGCCCGACTACGCCGACCTCGATGATCTGATCGGCGTCGCCTAGACCCCATCCCCCTATGGAAAACCGAACTCCCCCACAGCTCTGGGTTTGCTAGGCTTGAGCTAAGGCAATCTCTGCCTCAGCATAACGGGGCCGCTGGCTCTCGGCTGGGCTAGAGTTAATGACAACAGGGTCGCCTGGGCAAGGCGGCAGCGCAAGCAGGTTTTTAGGAGGAAGGGAATGGCTGCTACGGGCTTCAAAGACTACTACGCTGTGCTGGGCGTCAGCAGAAGCGCAAGCGCCGACGACATCAAACGGTCGTTTCGCAAGCTGGCCCGCCAGTACCACCCCGACGTCAACCCCGACAACAAGGCCGCCGAGGCTAAGTTTAAAGAGGTGAGTGAGGCCTACGAGGTGCTCTCCGACGCCGACAAGCGCCAAAAATACGACCAGTACGGTCAATATTGGCAGCAGGCCGGTCGGGCCGGGGCTGGCTACGGTGCCCCCAGCGATATGGGCGGCTTTGACTTTAGCAACTACGGCAGCTTTGATGAGTTTATCAATGAGCTGCTGGGCCGCTTCGCCACCCCCAGCGGCGGGCGGACCTATCCGACGGGGAGCCCAGGTCGCCAAGGCTTTGGCTATGACCCCTCGATGGGCCAATCGTTTGATCAGGAGGCCAATATTCGCCTCACCTTGAGCGAGGCCTTTAACGGTGTCCAAAAGCGGCTGCGCATCGGCGGTACCGAGGTGGAAGTGCGCATTCCACCCGGGGCGAAGCAGGGCAGCAAAATACGCCTCAAGGGCAAGGGCCCGCTCAACCCCTACAGCAAGCAGCCCGCCGACATTTACCTGGTGGTGCAGCTAGCTGACCACAGCTTCTTTAAGCTAGAGGGCGAAAGCCTTACCGCCGAAGTGCCGATCACCCCCGACGAGGCGGTGCTGGGGGGCAAAATTGACGTGCCCACCCCCAACGGCAGCGTGACGATGAGCCTGCCAGCGGGCATTCGCTCGGGCCAGAGCCTGCGGCTGCGGGGTAAAGGCTGGCCAAACCCCAAGGGCGATCGCGGCGACCTGCTGATCAAGGTAGTGATCATGCCCCCCACCAGCCTCAGTGCCACCGAGCGCCAGCTCTACGAACAAATTCGCGACAGTCGCACCACCAACCCTCGCCAGAGTTTGGTCGATACCCGGCTATAGTCTGAGGCAAAGAGGTGCTTACGGCATACCCAGCTAGAAAGAAGATACCAGCTTCAATCTAGCGACTGTAGCTGCTGTAGGGTGGGCACTGCCCACCATTAGGGAAACTCTTTTTCAGAAGTCTCCTAAACGCAGTTTCAGGTCTCACCTAGCAAGATCCCTATCTAATTTCTTCCCGCTATGCCTCAACCAGCGTGACTATGGCTATAGACGGAGCACTGTAAGCACGCCCAGGACATTCATAAAAAAGGCCGGAATCACCTGATATTCAGGGATTCCGGCCTTAGAATTCAATCGGAGCGGCGGGATTTGAACCCACGACCCCCACTACCCCAAAGTGGTGCGCTACCAAGCTGCGCTACGCCCCGGTCAGATTGAACACTCTCATTACAGTAGCACACAGATGTCACTTACTCAGACAAAAACCTGAGGCCATATTCGGGGTAAGATCGCCAAGGCCTACAACTAGTACTAGCAGTCATGACAGACACTCCGGACGCTTCCCCTGAGAAGCCCAAGAAAAAAATTATCACCGTGGGAGAAGACCGCATCAAAAGTGATGCTGGCAGCGAGCGTGGGGGCGGTGAGCGTCGGGGTGGCAAAGGTCGCCGCGGTGGTCGCGATCGCGACGAGGGCGATCGCCGGCCCGCAACTCCTCCCGCTCTGATGCGCGGTCCCAAACCCAAGCCCAAGGCTGTGGTAGAAGAGGTCGTAGAGGAGACTTCTGAAGAGACTGTCAGCGATGCGATCGCAGCTGAGGCCGACACCGAAGCCACCCCTGCCGCCGAGACATCCGCTGAGGCTACCGCTGAGACCAGCGAACCTGAAGCTCAACCGTAGGGCTAGCGACCATTGCCCTTTACTCTCCAGAAGCCTAGACAGGTCAACCTGTCTAGGCTTCTACTTTTTCTAAGTATTGGCTATCTACCAAAAACCCTCCCTTGTCAAACCGGATGCCCCAGTAGCCGCCGGGGCGACGGCTCTGGACGACGCCCTCAGCCCCCAATGGCAGGGTATCAGCCGGTCGTAGCATGGGCATGGGGTCGGCAGTTTTAAAGTAGGGGGGCAGATCAATCAGACGGACGCGATCGCCCACCGCAAAGTCATCGGCCATGGCCATCTCCAATGGTTAGCTGCATCCCATGACTATAGACCACAGACCACGCCGACTCAGCCTCTCTGGAGAACGCCGTAGGATGAGCGGCTCAACGAGGACAACTATTGAAATTTTCTGGGCGATCGCACCCAAACCGCCTCCCACAACCCGCTATCCTAGAAAGCGTGACGCCAACCCCTGAGGATTTGATGGATACCAAGGCTTTTAAGCGATCGCTCAACCACTCCGACAAGTACTTTCGCCAGGGGTTTGGCCACGGAGAAGCGGTCGCCGGGCAGATGCAGACCGAGTACAACAGTAGCCTCATTCAAGAAATCCGCGACCGCAGTTATACCCTCACCCGTGGCGACGTCACCATCAAACTGGCCCAGTCCTTTGGCTTTTGCTGGGGGGTCGAGCGCGCCGTGGCCATGGCCTACGAAACCCGCCAGCACTTCCCCACCGAGCGCATTTGGATCACCAACGAAATCATCCACAACCCCAGCGTCAACCAGCGTCTCAAGGAGATGTCGGTGGAGTTCATTGAAGTCGTAGACGGCGAGAAGAATTTTGCCGTGGTGGGCCAGGGCGACGTGGTGATTTTGCCTGCCTTTGGGGCCAGCGTACAGGAAATGCAGCTGCTCAATGACAAGGGTTGCACCATCGTCGATACCACCTGCCCCTGGGTCTCCAAGGTGTGGAACACGGTCGAAAAGCATAAGAAAAAAGACCACACCTCCATCATTCACGGCAAGTACAACCACGAAGAAACGGTTGCCACCAGCTCCTTTGCGGGCAAGTACCTGGTGGTGCTCAACCTCGACCAGGCCCACTATGTGGCTGACTACATTCTCAACGGCGGCGACCGGGCTGACTTTATGGTCAAGTTTGGCTGCGCCTGCTCCGCCGGGTTTGACCCCGACACCGATTTAGACTACATCGGCATCGCCAACCAAACCACCATGCTCAAGGGCGAAACTGAGCAAATCGGCAAGCTTTTTGAGCATGTCATGCTCAAAAAGTATGGCCCCCAGGCGCTGAACGATCACTTCCTCAGCTTCAACACTATCTGCGACGCCACCCAAGAGCGCCAAGACGCCATGTTTGATCTGGTCAACGAAAATCTTGACTTGATGGTAGTGATCGGCGGCTACAACTCGTCAAACACCACCCATCTGCAAGAAATTGCGATCGAGCGCCAGATTCCCTCTTACCACATCGACAGCGCCAGCCGCATTGGCCCCGGCAACCAGATCCAGCACAAACAGCTCCATGGTGACATGGCCACTACCGAGGGCTGGCTACCCGATGGACCGATCACCGTGGGTGTTACCTCCGGGGCGTCTACCCCCGATCGCTCGGTAGAAGACGCCATCGAGCAAATCTTTGCTATCAAAGCCGCCAGAGCGTAGCCGCCAGCTTCGGTTAGCTTTCTCCTCGGGGCACAGACTCTGCGCCCCTACGTTGGGGTGTTTTCTAGCTCAGAAATCTCCTTAGGCTATTGCTCAAAAAAAATCCCTGCATCGGGCAAACAGCCGTTGGCCCTTGCGAACGGCTTGTCAATGGGGGGCTTGCCTAAAAATCTCCTGAGTTCCTCAACTGCTCACTACATCTGGCAGCGGGCGCTTGAGCCGATAGAGCCACAGCAGCCCCACCCCACCCAGGGCGATGCCGCCCAAGCTGACCATCTGGGCTATTTTCAATGGCCCCAGCATCAGACTGTCGAGCCGCAGCCCCTCGATCCACAGGCGGCCCAGGCTGTAGGCCGCAAAGTAGACCAAAAACACCGTGCCGGGCTTGAGCCGACCCGGATGGCGCAGACCCCAAAAAAACAACCACAGCACCAGCCCCAGCACCCCTAAATTCCACAGCGACTCGTAGAGAAAGGTGGGGTGGTAATAGGCCACATCGCCCAGCCCAGGGGGGCGCTGGGCCGGGGGAATATAGACCCGCCAGGGTAGATTGGTCGGGCTGCCAAAGGCTTCGGAATTGAAGAAATTGCCCCAGCGACCAATGGCTTGCCCCATGATTAAGGCCGGTGCCACCACATCGGCCAGCTGCCAAAACGGAATTTTGTAGCGGCGGGCAAAAAGCAGAGCTGCGATCGCCCCTCCAATCATTGCTCCGTGAATGGCAATGCCTCCCTGCCAGATCGCTAGGGCATCGAGGGGGCGACTGGCGTAGCGATCCCACTCAAACAGCACGTAGTAGAGCCTGGCCCCTGGCAGGGCGCCGATTACCAGCCAGATGGCCAGGTCGCCGATGCGCTCTGGGTCTAGGCCTCGCCGCTTACCCAGGTTTTGGGCCAGCGTAATGCCCAGCAGCAGGGCCGTAGTAATGAGGATTCCGTACCAGCGAAAGGTGAGTGGGCCAAGCTCGAAGGCCACCGGCCCTGGCGAGGCCAACTGACCCAGTGGCAGGGCAAGGCCCGTAGCCTGCGCGACTAACAGCGACAGCATAACTGAAACCCAAATCGATAAAAAACTATGGAGGCAAACCTGACACCAGTCTACTATTGGCCCACGATGTCGCCGCCCCAAACCCAAGTCACCCGCCCTGCGCCTCGCAACCGTACCATGTTCTAGACACCCGGCAGCAGCGGGATGGTGCGCCACCCAGCCGAGCTGCTGACTGCTTCAATCTTGGGGGTTAGCAAAAACCACTGATCTTGACTATCGCGCTGAAGATAGATTTCAAAAGGTCTAGTCTGCCGTTGCTGGGCATTGCTCAGCTCACCAGCCCTAAGTCGATAGGTGCCGGTGACCTCAAGGGCCCACTGCCCGTCAACCTTGACCCGACTGTGGTGAGTAACCTTTACCCCGCCGACCTGAGCAGACATTGGCGGAGCTGGAGTATTCGCCGATGCGATCGGCTGTCCATCGAAGACGGCCTGAGCCTGGGCGAGCCGTTGAGCGATCGCAGTCTCGACCACGACCATCGGTGGTTTAGGATCAATCAGGCCACATCCCCAAAGCATTAGGCACAAGAGCGCCACAATGATCAATCGCACGGGTTTCAAGAATGCCAGCTTCACCATAACGATTTCCCTGCAAAGCACCGAGTGGGGTCAGACCACCACCCCTTAGGCTACTACCTCAGGCCCCGTCAAAAAAGTGGGGAAGCAGGGTGATTTTATGTTAATCAGTGAAAAACATCACCGGTCTGATTGGCCAAGATGCGCATCGCGTCGGGAACGGTGCGAGTGCCGCCTCATGGCCTATAGGTTTGGTGCATCCTCCGCTCTACCAACTTAGATGGCTTCAGCCTAAGTCGAGGGAAAGATCTACCGCAGGTTGCACTTGGCCCTTAAATCTATCTCATAAAGTGAAGGGGCGCTTTATGTCTTGGCCCTAACACCGTGGATATTTACATTCTCGATCTGCTGGTGATTGGCCTGGTGCTGCTAGCTGTGACCTTGGGCTCGGGGTGGATTGGCCGATTACCCCTCTCCTATGCCTTGATCTATCTAGCCGTTGGGCTGCTGCTCAGTCCCTACGGCTTTAACCTGGTGCAGGTGCGACCCGGTGCGGCATTTTTAGAACGGCTGACGGAGTTTGTCGTCCTGATTTCGCTGTTTAGCTGCGGCCTCAAGATGAATCGCCCGCTGCGGGCCTGGGCGTGGAATTCGACCATTCGCCTGATCGGCTTTTTAATGCCGATCTCAATTTTTGCGATCGCCGTCCCGGCCCACTTTTTTCTCAGAATGGAGTGGGGCGAAGGTCTGTTGCTGGGGGCAATTTTGGCCCCTACTGACCCGGTCTTAGCCTCGGAGGTGCAGCTTGAGGACCCCCAAGACCGCGACGAACTGCGGTTTGGGCTCACCTCCGAGGGCGGCCTCAACGATGCTTTGGCCTTCCCGTTTGTTTACTTTGGGCTGCACTGGCTCGAAAACGACAGCTGGGAAAGCTGGTTTGGCCGCTGGGTAGCGGTGGATTTGATCTGGGCGATCGCGGCAGGTCTGTTGATGGGCATTGCTGTAGCCAAGGGGGTTTGCTGGCTAGAGGGGCGTTTGACCGAGCGTGAGGGGGTCGATGATCTGATGGAAGATTTTGTCGGCCTCAGCACCATCTTGCTGAGCTATTCCCTCACAGAGCTGGTGCATGGCTACGGCTTTTTGGCGGTGTTTGTGTCTGGCGTTGTCATGCACCGCCAGTGTCTCAGCCTCCAGAGCGCGGCCTCGCGGCTGAGGTTTATGGAACGACTAGAAAAGCTGACCGAAATCGGTACTATTTTACTGCTGGGGTCGCTGTTGCGCCTGGAGCCCATGCTCAAGTTTGCTGGCCCCACGCTGCTGATCGCAGGGTTGCTATTGTTCATAATTCGGCCCTTGGGGGCCTGGGTGAGCACCATTGGCGCGCCAGTACACCCAGCTACCCGCTGGCTGTTTGGCTGGTTTGGCATTCGCGGCGTGGGCTCGCTGTACTATTTGAGCTACTCTTTGGGCAAAGGTTTGGAAGGGACGATCGGCGAGCGCATCGCCTGGATTACCATTATGACGGTGACCCTTTCGGTGACGCTGCACGGCGTTAGCTCAACGCCGCTGATGCAGTGGTATGAGCGAAATATTGAAGGCCGCAACGCCCTAGAGAAACACTTGCCCGGACAGGGCTGAGCGATGCTCATACCGATTGGATGTTTGGCTCGATGCTGCCGCCAGGGGGGTAGGATGGGAGCACCTGCAACTGGCGATCGTACCGAGGAGATTAGCGGTGAACCACAACCACTGGCGGGGCGCAGCGGTAGCCCTGGGGATGATTGCGATCGCCGGGTGTAACTCGACCTCCCCCCAGAACGCATCTCCAGAAAGCACCTCCTCAGCTGCCTCCGCCCCCGACTTGCCTATGGAAGATGAGATTCTCCAGGCGGTGTATGCCCAGGCGACAAGCCAGGATCTCTGCGACGGTTTCTTTCAGCCCGAGGTGGCCGAGGCTGAGTCACGGGTCTACGTGGTAGAGGGCCGAGCGCTGGTGGAGCTGGTCTGTGCCTATACCGCCTACCAAGCCGTCTACGCCTACGGGGTGTACGAGCCCGATGGCCCTTGGCAGCCTCTTTCCCTAGATATGTTCTACCCCAATGAAACTGGGGAATTTGTGCGCACCAGCGAGACCACCGTAGGCGGGCTGGCCGACTTTGATCCTGAGCAGGGGCGGCTGACTGTGTTTAGCAAAGCACGGGGCATTGGCGACTGCGGCTCGCTGGCCGACTATCGCTGGACTGGGGACAGCCTGGAGCTAGAAACCTACCGCTACCAAGAATGCCGCGATTCGCCCAACGACAGCCCAGAAGCACTGCTCGACCCCACTAATTACCCCCAGATTTTTCCCTAGACGTTGCCCATGGCCAGCTTTGTCGCCCTTGACTTTGAAACCGCCGATCGCTACCGCGATAGCGCCTGCTCGATCGGCCTCGTGCGGGTTGTGCAGGCGCAGGTCGTGGAGAAAGCCCACTATCTGATTCGCCCGCCCCGGCGGCTGTTTGAGTTCACCCACATCCACGGCATCACCTGGGAGATGGTGGCCAACCAGCCCGATTTTGCCGAGCTGTGGCCGAGGGTGGCAGACATGCTGTCAGGGGCAGATTTTTTGGTGGCCCACAATGCCTCGTTTGATCGCAGTGTGCTCTACGCCTGCTGCCGGGCCTACGGCATTGTGCCCCCAGATCCCGAGTTTGTCTGCACGGTGAAGCTGGCCCGCCAGACCTGGAACATTCGCCCCACCAAGCTGCCTAACGTGTGCGACTATCTGGGCATACCTCTCAACCACCACGACGCCCTGTCCGATGCCGAGGCCTGTGCCCAGATTGCGATTCTCACTCTGAAGCACTCCGTGAATGCCTCGGCACTGTAGGTCTGTCTGCCGCCAAATTGTGCCGGGTTACCCCCGATTGGGCAGGGCAAATGCGATTTGCCCCTACAGTTTGACTTTTTGGCAGCTGGATACCTGATGGGGGGCGGATAGACAGGATCTGGGAGGCCGGTTCTATGCAGGCGGTAGGCCATCGAATGTCAAGATCTGCTGGCGCAGGGCATGGGACTGCTTGCGATCGCACCGCACCTCCAGCAGCCGCAACCCCCGGCTAGGCAAGTAGCTCACAATGGCCTCTAGCTGGCCCCAGGTCTCGATGCGCTCGTAGCTGACCCCGTAGGCGGCGCAGAGGCGGTTGAGGTCTACGCTCTGGGGGGTGGTAAAAAAGGTTTCAAACAGGTCGCCGGTAGGGCTTGACTCTGGGCTGGATTCTGAAGGCGAGGCCAGAGCTGTGGCGATGGGCAATCGTTCAAAGATGCCGCCGCCGTCGTTGTTGATCACTATCACTGTCAGGTGGCCTCGCAGGCGCGGCGCGGTGAGCCAGCCGTTGGTGTCGTGGAGCAGGGCCAGATCGCCCGTCAGCAGCACCGTGGGTAGGCCACCGTGGGCAATGCCTAGGGCCGTGGAGAGAGTGCCGTCGATGCCGTTGGCCCCTCGGTTGCAGTAGGGGCGAATGCCGCTGTCACCGAGGGGCCAAAACCACTCCACATCGCGGATGGGCATGCTGTTGGCAATCACTAGCGGGGTGCCCGACGGCAGGTAGCGAGCCAAAGCCCAGGGCACTTTGCTCTCAAAGGGTGCGGTAATTTTCGCCAGTGTAGCGTCGAGATGATGGCGTAGGGTGCGCTCCAAATCTAGCCACTGGGCAAGGTAGGGGCTGGGGGGCGAGGCCTGCCCAGGGCGGGTAGACAGGGCTAAAGATTCTATGGAATAGGTCACCTGGGTGACCAGGCCATGGAGGGGGTCAAGGTTGGCCCCAGCTGGGTCGACGATCCAGCGGCGGGGCTGGGTAGTCTCTAACCACTGACGCAGGCGCTTGCTGGTGGGCAGGGGGCCGAGCTGCACCACCTGGGTGGGGGCAAGGTCTGCGGCCCAATCGGGGTTGCCCAGAGCTACGTCGTAGGTGCTCACCAAGGATGGATTGAGGTGGGCGGCATTGCGCAGGGGGGAGAGTCCTTCTGCCAGCACCGGCCAGCCCAGATCTTGGGCCAGAGTCGCCACGGCTTTACAGTAGCCCACGGCATCTACCGGCTGGGCTGGGCCAGCGACAATCAGGCCGCGATCGCACCCTCGCCAGGTTTCTAGCAAATCTAGCAGCTCTAGGGCCGGGGACATGGGGCGCAGCGTGGCCGGTTCCAGGGCAGCAAAGAAATTATCTCCGAGACAATCGTTGAGGTGCGCCGTTGAGCCATCGGCGATCGGCGCTAAGGGATCGCGAAACGGGCAGTTGAGGTGCACTGGCCCAGCCACTGGAAAGCGCGATCGCCCCCAGGCCGTCACTAGGGTCTGCCGCAGGTAGCGCAGCATTGCCAGATCGGCCATGGGCACTGCCAGCTCGGCGTACCAGTTGGGCACATCGCCAAACAGCTTTTGCTGGTCAATAGTCTGGCCCGAGGCGCAGTCGCGCAGCTCTGGGGGGCGATCGGCAGTGAGCACCAACAGGGGCAGGCGGCTCTCTCTCGCCTCGATCAACGCGGGGTAATAATTGGCTCCGGCGGTGCCTGAGGTGCAGACTAGGGCCACCGGTAGACCAGTGCGCCGCGCCACCCCCAGGGCAAAAAAGGCCGCCGATCGCTCGTCGAGCACCGGCACCGCCTCGATCTGAGGGTGGCTGGCCAGGGCCAGGGTCAGCGGTGTCGAACGAGACCCAGGGGAGATCACCGCCGTGGTCAGCCCCAGCCGGGCCAGGGTGTGGGCCAGCACCGAGGCCCACAGGGTATTGGTATTGCGAAAATCTAGGGTCATGGCAGGGCGGCTACACCAGCGACTCGCCCAGGGCGCGAAACTTGAGCTTGATCTCGGCCCACTCGCGATCGGGGGCCGAGCCAGCCACGATACCCGCCCCAGCGTAGAGACGCGCCCAGCTATTGGCAATGAGGGCTGAGCGAATGCCGACGATAAACTCGCTGTCGCCGTTGGCCCCCACCCAGCCCAGGGGGGCGGCGTAGAGGCCCCGGTCAAAGTCTTCAAACCGCAAAATCTGGTCGCAGGCCGCCTGGGTGGGCACCCCCGCCACCGCTGGGGTGGGGTGCAGTGCCTCGACAATGTGCAGCGGGTGAATGTGGCGAGGCACTGCCGCCTTCATGGGGGTGTGCAGATGCTGAATATTGGACAGACGCAGTACCTGGGGCCGCGGTTGGTAGCTCAGGCGCAGCCCCACCCCCTGGAGCTGCCGGGCTAGAAAATCGACCACCAGGCCGTGTTCACCCCGTTCTTTGGGGTTGTACAGCAGCCCCTGGGCCAGGCGATCGTCCTCCTGGGGGGTGGTGCCCCGGGGGGCCGAGCCCGCCAGGGCGTCGGTGACCAGATGGCCCTGGCTCAGGCTCAGCAGCCGCTCAGGGCTAGCGCCAATGAACGTGCGATCGCCCCCCTGGCTAAGCGAAAACGTGTGGCAGTCGGGGTAGCGCCGCCGCAGTCGCCCCAGACAGGCCAACGGCTGGAAAGGCTCTGGGCTGACCCAGTCGAGGGCGTGGGCCAGCACAATTTTTTGCACCGGGTGGCGGGCCATATGCCCCAGGGCGCGATCGACCGCCAGCTTAAACCGCTGCCCAGCCGCTGGATCGGGCTGGGCCTGGGGCCTTAGCCGCCGCAGGGGGTCGCCCCAGGGGCCTTGACTAAGGCGATCGATCGCCCGCAGCTGCTCGGCTAGGGTATCGACGACGGCCTGGGGGCTGGCCTGGGCCGTCACCAGGTGGTTGAGGGTCAGCACCCCCTGGCTACCGCGCTGCACCACCTGCCACTGGGGCAGCATCACCGTGGCGGCTGGAAAGGTGGTCGAGTCCTGATGGGGTTCGGCAAAAAACGTAAAGGCACAAAAAAATCTGGCCCAGTCGGCCCCCCCTGGCAACGCGGCCACCTCTGGCTCGCTGTAGCTGCGGGTTCTACTCTGCCAGTGGTCAATAAACCGCCGCACTTGAGCAAATCGCTGGGAGCCACTGGTCTGATAAAACAGCGTCGTCCCAAAGCCCAGCACCGACTCTCCGGTGCTGGGGGTTTCTAGGTAGAGGTGGCGATCGCGGCGGGGAGCGAGCTTGGCTAAGACCAGCAGGGGGTCAACGGGAGCCGTAGCAAAGCTGAGGCTGACCAACTGGGGCTGCTGGCTAGTTTGGGCCTGGGCTGACCAGCGATCGAGAAATGCATAGGCCGATTGCAAATCCTGGCTGCGGTAAGAACAGTAAGAAACAACGGGCATAAACCTGGTTTATTTAAAGGCGATAGGTAAGGCGATGGGTAACCGGTGGTGGTCGGTGACCGGGCGAAATCACCGCCGGGCGCTGCCGTCTGGGGAGACCGTATCATTCTGTAACCCACGACAGCACTGCCGCCTCGTTGCAGACCAGAACCCCCTAGCAGGCTGAAAAGTGCTCCAGTTAAGCCCCTTAGCCCCCTGACCAGTATCCCTACTGGTAGCACATTCGGTTATGGCGTAGCCATTTCAGCCTCAGTCGTTTACGCAGCTTAATAGTGCCCTGGCAAAAGAGGCGGTCACCGCGATGCTAGCCCGACTCCGGCCCAGACAAAGCGTTGTCTGGCCTCCATGCCGTCGGTCAGACTCCCGGCTCTTTCTGACCGCTGCCATGCCTTACTCGCAGGTCTCATGCCTGGCTCAAATCATCGGCGCGCCGCATCAATAGTGCGAGGCGGTGCGTCGATGATGCACTGCCGTCTTGCTGTCGCTGTCGATCACCCGACCGGCCTGCACCGTGGCGTAGATGAGCCAGTGGTCGCCACATTCCATGCGCTGGTCAACGGTGCATTCGAGGTAGGCGATCGCCTCACTCAGCACCGGCGCACCATTGTCAGCAGTTTCGGCGGCAATGCCCTCAAATCGGTCTTCGCCGGGGGCAAAGGGCTTGAGAAAATGCTTCATCGGCCCCAGGTGTCGCCCCTCTGCCAAAATATTGAGCACAAAGGAGTTGCCGGGGTACATCAGCGACTCGATCGCGCGATCCTTCGCTACGGCCACCGTAAAGCCCGGCGGCGCAAACGACGCCTGAGATACCCAGGAGGCCAGCATGGCGCTGGACAACTCTCCCTGGCGGGCCGTGACAATGCACAGCGACCCGACAATACGGCCCACCGCCTGCTCTACCGACGAGGCCGGGGTGCGGGGCTGTTTGGCCCGCTTGGCTTTTTTGAGAGCTTGGGCAAAGTCGGTGCCCACCTCTTCGCAGTACTTCAGGGTCACATCCGTGGGCTTAAACTTTACCCGAATGGGCTCAAAAGCCAGGGTATAGCCCCCATCTTTTAGCTTGCTCTCCAACAGGTCAATGGCCTCACCGCTCCAGCCAAAGGAGCCAAACACCCCGGCAGGCTGCGATTTTGACGCCGTAGACAGGGTGATGCCCAGGGCCGTCTGCATGGGGGTAGGCATGTGCCCACCCAGGGTGGGAGAGCCCATCAGAAACCCGGCAGACTGCTCTACCGCTGTCTTAATATCGTCGGGGCTGGTTTGCTCAGCGTTGATCGATTCCACCGCTACCCCGGCCTTGGTCACCCCCCGAGCCAGGGCCTGGGCAATGGTGGCGGTGTTGCCGTAGGCAGAGGCGTAGATAAGCGCCACTGAGAGATCTTGGGCGGTTTGGGCCTGGCTCCAGTCGCGGTAGCTCTGCAATAGCTCGTGGGCACTGTAGCGCACTACCGGCCCGTGGCCCGGTGCCAGGGTTTGAAAGGGCAGGGTCTCAAGTCTCCCCAGGGCGGCCTGCACCTGCCGGGTGCTGGCGGCAAACAGGCAGTCAAAATAGTAGCGCCGGTCTTCGAGTAGGCCGTCCCAGCTGAGGTCAAACACGGCCTCGTCGCAGCGGTGGGCACCAAAAAACTTGTCGGAGTAGATCACCTTAGAGTAGGGGTCAAAGGTGGCCAGCCCCCCTGGGTAGCGCGGCGTGGGAATCAGCTCAAACTGGAGGTGGTGGCCCTGGCCCAGATCGAGGCGATCGTCGCCGCTGCGAATGATCCGCACCTGGGGCGAGATGTCGGGCAGCAGATCGCGCAGGGCCAGGGCGGCGGGGTTGGTGCAGACCACCGTGACCTCGGGCAGTCGATTGAGCAAGATCTTGAGGGTTTCGACCCGGTTGGGGTTGATGTGCCCCAGCACGATGTAGTTGAGCTGGTACAGGTCGATGTGGCGCTCTAGGGCGGTCAAAAATATTTCGTGGAAAGACTCGCCAGGGGGGTCGATCAGGGCGGTGCGATCGCCCTGAATCAGGTAGCTGTTAGCGGTGGTGCCCCGCTCTAGGCCATACTCGATCTCAAACCGCAGGCGGTTCCAACTGCGGCAGCGCAGCACTGTGGTGCCCGCCGCCATGGCGTAGATTTGAACGTCGCGAGGGGGATGAGTCATGACCAAAGCGGCAGAGTATGCCGTCGAGATGGAGAAACAGAGCCTAGCCAGCCTAGAAAAAGCCTCTCTACCCGAGGGCTTTGACCCGCTTGGATAGGGCTAATGGGGCTGGCAGAAGCCATCTCGATCTTAAGGGATGCCAGCCCCCAGAAGGTTTCTGCTGCCAAGAATCCTGCTGAGTGGCCCATCGCAGAGACATTTCAATCGGTTCTCAGCCAGCGGAACAGGGGTTGCTTTACTCCCGAGTAATGTTCCACAGGAGGAACTGCTGGGTGGGCTCGATCGCCACACCGCTGATATCGCCCTGGGCAAATACATAGTCTTTGTTTTGCCACAGGGGCACGTAGGGCACCTCGTCGACCATGATTTGCTGGAGAGCGTCGAGCACCTCAGCTCGGGCGGCGGGGTCTTGCTCAGCCCGCTGCCGGGCAATCAGGTCGTTGGCGACGGGGTTGAAGTAAAACGACCCGTTGGCCTGGGATGCGCCTTCGCGACAGGTGCCGTCGCTGCCGTTTTCGCAGCCCAAAAACGGCTGAATAAAGGTGTCGGGGTCGTAGTAGTCGGGGTACCAGTTAGAGAGAATGATCGGGTAGACGCCTTTGCCGACGTTTTCCCACAGGGTGGCCCCTTCGGTGTTTTGCACATCCACGATCACCAAACCCGGCAGACCCGCCTCGATCGACTCTTTCAGGGTGTTGGCCACAATGCTGCGGGTGGTCGAGGCCGAGGGGTACCAGATTTCTATGGTCAGAGGGTTGGCCTCGGAGAAACCAGCGGCGGTGATCAGCTCCCTCGCCTGGTCAAAGTTGCCGTCGCCGTAGGCCTCTTTAAACACCGGCTTAGCCACGTCAAAGCTGGCGGGAATGAGGCTATACAGTGGCTCGGCCTGGCCTTGAAAGACGCGATCGCTGAGCAGCGGGCGGTCAACCATGGCGGCGATCGCCTGGCGCACCCGCACATCGTCGAGGGGGGCCAGAGTCTGATTGAGCGACATGTAGTTGATCACATTGGTGCCCGCTTCGATCACCTGCCAGCCGCCGGTGCTCTCTTCGCGCTCTAGGGCGGTCACCTGTTCAGGGTCAAGGGTCTGGTAGGCCACGTCTAGGCCACCGGTTCTAAAGGTGTTGTAGAGGTTGGCCGGGCTGGTAAAGATTTGAATGTCGATGCCCTGGTTGGCGGGGGCATCGCCCCAGTAGTCTTCATTGACGTCGAGCTTGATCGAGTCGCCGGAGAAGGCCGCCAGTTTGTAGGGGCCGCTGCCGACAAAGCTGTCGGGGCTAAAGCTGCCTGCCCCCAGTTCGTAGGCCTCGGGCGAGACCGGGGTCACCCCTGAAAAGCTCAGCAGCGCCGGAAAGGCGGCGAAGGGGGCACTGAGGGTGAGGGTGAGTTCATACTCACCAGTGGCCTCGACGCTGGCAATTTTGTCTGACAGCAGGTAGGCGGGGCGACCGCCATTTTCCATAAACCGTTGCAGGGAAAAGGCCATCACCTCGGCGTTGAAGGGGGTGCCGTCGTGGAGGGTGACCCCCTGCCGCAGGGGAATAGTGTAGGTCAGCCCGTCGGTGCTGACGGTGGGCAGCTCGGTGGCCAACTGGGGTACCAGGTCGGTGGTGCCAGGCTCGTAGGTGTAGAGGCGATCGCCCAGGTTGTAGAGCAAAATACCCGGAAAGGTCTCGTAGGCGTCGGCGGGGTCTAGGGTGCGAGCGGTGAGGGTCGTGCCGATGGTAATGCGCCCATCCCCTGGATCGCTGGGCGCGTCGGCTACCGGCTGATTGCGGGGGGTGCAGCCCAGGGCGATCGCAAAGCACAGGCTAAACAACCCTATAAACTTGGCTATTCGTTGCCCTTGGCGACCCCACAACCGCTTACCCATTCCACCCGGCGATGCAAAAAGATCCATCGTGTCCTTCTATAGATCTGGCCAACATTGGCATAGTTGTATCACCCTTTGGGGGCGACTGGTAGAGCCAGTCAGGCGCAAAGACGACAGGCCCGGAGCAGGTTTAGACTAAAAACTTTTTCTTCTCCCACAGCACTGCCTAACCGCAGCCTCAGTTTTGAGATCAGAATCGATGGTCTAGAGATAGCTGGCTGGACTAAATCTCGGGTCGGTCTTTTTTTACCCCAGACCAAGCACCCTTAGGGGTTTTCTAATTGCTGTGGAGTGCGATCGCCCATCGCCGCAACTTCATCCTTCTAAAGGGCTATTTAGGCTAGTCAAGACAGCATCACTCAGATGAGTTTGCATGAATTGAGTCCGATAAAATCTTGTTTAAGCTTGATCCCCAGCAAGTTAACGATAGTTAAAACTCTTGATAACCCCAATCTCTAAAATTGTAATCTTAGCTAAAGCAAATATAAAGAAAATATTTAGTCGCCATCATCACATTGCTGAGCAGAGATCAGGCGGTCTCCGGCTTTGCGGTGATCTGGCCTAGCGATCGCTATTTTTTTGGCAGTCAAAATATAGGCATTATGTGCGGCCTTAGGAAATCCCTATGAAATCATCGCGGTGCCAGGTGTCATTTTGCAGTCGCTGTCGCTTTTACTCCCCAGAAGGCCGCAGAGGCGGACATTGTGGTCAGTTGGGTGTGCCCGTAGCAGGCCACTGGCAACCCTGTCGATTGGCCATGCCCGCCTTTATGACGCCCTTAGTTGAGATGAGCCCCCTAGACTTTTTGCCCCAGCCCCTAGAGCTGCGCCTCTCCGAGGTCATGCTCGAAAAGGCCCTGCTCGAAAAGGTAGAACCTACAGAGAATGACGTTGGCGTTCTAGCAGGGCGTCTATCTGGAGCCCGTTGACTAAAATCAGCCCACGGTCAGGGAAGTAGCGACCAAAACCCCAACAGGGCCAAACCAAAGACCCATAGCCATCACCCAGCGCCCGCTGAAGTTTGAGCTGATACGTTAGGCTGACGCGAGTATGTGTCTTGTTTGCCTGTTTTGGAGGTCGACCCATGGCAACCCTGCGCTATGCCATCGTTGGCACTGGGGCGATCGGTGGCTACTATGGAGCCTGCCTTCAGCGAGGCGGGGCAGAGGTGCACTTTTTGCTCCACAGCGACTATGACCATGTTGCTAAATCTGGGCTGGTGGTCAGATCTGTGGGCGGCGACTTTGACCTGCCCCAGGTGCAGGCTCACTGCCACACGGCCACCATGCCCGTCGTAGATGTGGTGATCGTCAGCCTCAAAACCACGCAAAATGGGCTACTGCCCGAGCTACTAGCCCCCCTCCTGGGGCCAGAGACGGCGGTGCTAACCCTGCAAAACGGCTTTGCCGTTGAAGATGAACTGGCTGAGTGGGTGGGCGATCGCCCCATTTTGGGCGGCCTCTGTTTCATCTGTGCCAACAAGGTGGGGCCGGGCACCATTCGCCACCTCGACTATGGCAGCGTGCTGCTGGGGCAGCACCGCCGCGATCGCCAGCCCGCCGGAGTGTCGCCGCTGATGCAGGCGATCGCCGCCGATTTTGAGGCGGGTCAGGTCAACATCGAACTCACCGACGATCTGCGCCTGGCCCGCTGGCGCAAGCTAGCCTGGAACATCCCCTTCAATGGTCTGTCGGTGGTGATGAATGCCACCACCGATATCATGGTTGCTGACCCTGACATTCGCCATTTGGCCGAGCAGCTGATCGCAGAGGTGCTAGAGGCTGCCCGCCGCGACGGCGACGCCCTTTCCCCCGGCCAGGGTAGGCACCTGCCCAAGGGGCTGATAGCCCACATGCTGAGCCACACCGAGCAGATGAGTCCCTACCGCACCAGCATGAAAATCGACTTTGACGAGGGCCGCCCCCTAGAGGTAGAAGCCATCTACGGCAATACTCTGCGGGCCGCCCAGTCCGCCGGGGCAGCGGTGCCCAAAATCGACATGCTCTATCATCAACTCAAGTTCTGCGATTCGCGCAGCCGTCGAGAACCGACTCAGAACTAGTACCCGTGCCAGAACCGCACTCTGGGGCATCCCCAGGCTATTTCTAGCCTGACCCTATCCCTTTCTTACTGATCCTGCCCCTGTCTCAATGCTTGGTGATCTGCTTAAGCTTTTTGGGCCTTGTACTTCTCCTTAAAGAGAGCTTGCTGAATCTTGTGGTCGACGATGGGGGCGGGGTAGTCGCCGCGATCGCCCTTGGCAATCTTCCCTGTCACCAGCGCGCCAGTCTCCACCGATCGCAGCTCGGGCAGCCACTGGCGAATGTACTCTGCCTCAGCGTCAAACTTTTGAGCCTGGCTGGCAGGGTTAAAAATCCGCAGGGGTTTGGGGTCCATACCGCTGGAGGCGCTCCACTGCCAGCCGCCGTTGTTAGCGGCCAGGTCGCCATCGACCAGGTGCTGCATAAAATATTTTTCGCCCCACTGCCAGTTGACGATCAGATCTTTGGTGAGAAAGCTGGCCACAATCATGCGGCAGCGGTTGTGCATCCAGCCGGTCTCGTTGAGCTGGCGCATAGCGGCATCGACAATCGGGTAGCCGGTACGCCCTTCACACCAGGCCTGAAACTGATCCTCATGATTCACCCAGGGAAAGTCTTGCCACTGGGCGCGGTAGGGGCCATCGGCTAGCTGCGGAAAAAAGTAGAGCACATGCTGGTAAAACTCGCGCCAGGCCAGCTCCTGCTGCCAGGTTTGCACATTGTCGCGGGCTTCGTCGCTGCGGCAGCGACCCTGGGCGGCAGCGGCGGCAGCCCACACCGTGCGAATGCCCACCGCGCCAAACTTGAGCGCCGCACTCAGCCGCGAAGTGCCGTCTACAAAGGGAAAGTTGCGCTGCTCGTCGTAGGTGGCAATGGCCTGCCCCTCGTCGCAAAACTCCGTCAGCCGCTCCAGCGCTGCCGCCTCTCCCGGCTCAACGGGAAAGCCATTGTCCCAAACAAAGCCCAGGTCTTTGGCGCTGGGCAGGTCGAGGCATCCCGACTGCTGAGCGGCTTGCTGTTGCTGAGCGGTCAGCGGCTGTAACCCGGTTGGAGCAGGCAATGGCTCTGCTTTGGGCTGCTTTACCCAGTTGCGCCAGAAAGGGGTGTAGACCGTGTAGGGGTCGCCTGCACCCGTGCGCACTGAGCCGGGCTCCTGCAAGAGCTGATCCCAAAAGGTGGTGCGAAACTCAATGCCTGCGGCCTTGAGCGCCTCGGTCACATCGGTGTCGCGCTGACGCGAGTAAGGTTCGACATCGCGGTTCCAGTAGACCGCATTGGCCCCGATCGCCTGGGCCAGAGCAGCAATTTTCTCTCGCGGGTCGCCTTTGAGAATGAGCAGTTGCCCGCCTGCCTCGGCATAGCTCTGGTGCAAGGCCCGCAGGCAGCCGATCATATAGGCCACTCGGGCTGGGGCCACATCGTCGCCTTGCAGAATGCCGGGGTCGAGGCAAAAGACGCCAACTACCTGGGGGCTGCGATCGCGCGCCGCCCCCAGGCCCAGATTGTCGCCCAGGCGCAGGTCGCGCCGATGCCAAAATAACAGTAACTCGGCCATAAACTCCCCCTCGCCCACCCTTTTGCCGCCAGCCAATGCTGCGCGGACGAATCACAGTATAACGACATTAACTCTGCGGGTTGAGCAGCTTTTATCATGGGGCAATGCCAGCAGATATTGAGGAGATACCCATGCTGCAAAATAAGCAAATCATCATGCGCACCTTCAACGGCTATCTCGACTTTGTGACCGAGAGCCAGCCCGCCCTCTCCCCCGAAGCTGCCTGCCAGGTGGCAGCAGCCCTAACCCAGGCCGAGTTCAACCTCCAGCTGGCCGAAAGCAGCCGCAAGGCCTAGGGCGGGTCATCAATTACAACCAAAACCCTGGTGGGATTAGCCCTGCCACGCCTGCCCCAAACCACAGACTAGGGGCTGTAACCTTTGATTTTTGGCTATAGGCGACTGATGGGTGACAGCTCCTAGGGCATGTCACCCATCAGTTCATCGGCCTGAATCTCTATCTATCGCGGCGTGCAATACGCCCGCCGGGGTAACCCCATGGCCGCAGGCGTGACTGAGGGCAGGCGGCACCGTGGCGTGCCTCATTTGGTTGTCTGCCCCATTCTGTCGCCAGTCCCCAGCTTCTAAAGGCATACAGGTAAGGCGTACCGGTTCTGCTTCTTCCCCGCCACTCTCCCTGGATTAGGATCCTTCGACCCATAAGCAAAACAACCTATTACCGACAGGTTTGATTACGAATCCCGTTCAGCCAAGAGATAAAAAGGCAAGACAGGCTTCAGGTTTTCCCGTAGTATCAAAAATGTGTTTGATCGGCTCAGGGCAAATCCTAGAAACGTTATCTAAAGGGTGTTCTGTAGCCTAACGATCGCTGAAATCTGTATTTGACGAGAGGATAGCAACATGGCCACCTTCAAGGTTACGCTGATCAACGAGGCTGAAGGGCTTAACCAAACCATCGACGTTGACGACGATACCTACATTCTCGATGCTGCTGAAGAGCAGGGTCTAGATCTGCCCTACTCCTGCCGGGCGGGCGCTTGCTCCACCTGTGCTGGCAAAATCACTGCTGGCACCGTTGACCAGTCTGATCAATCCTTCTTGGATGATGACCAGATCGGCGCTGGCTACGTGCTGACCTGCGTGGCTTACCCCACCTCTGACTGCACCATCTTGACCCACCAAGAAGAAGAGCTCTACTAGAGTCGCTAAACCCCACAGGGTTTTTTGCATAAGAGAAAGGATGCCTAGAGTCTAGGCATCCTTTCTCTTATGCACTTGTCTATCTACGCAGGCCATCGTGGCCGATCTCGTGGGGACGGGCGAGGCCCAAAAACCACTGTCTGCCGGGTTATCCGCACTCCAGATCGAATTTATGGTCTTTCCACTTGGAGAACGCCATTTCTAAGCTGGGCTTTGGTTTGGCAGCCCTAGGACGGGGCATCAATTCCAGCCGATACCCTGGTGAGATCAGCCTGGCCACGCCCGCCTCCGTCAACGGGCTGGGGGCTGTAACCCTGGAATTTAGGTCAATAGGTGCTCAATTGATGACAGCCCCTAGGGATCGCGGCATTTAATTTTTCTTAACCTTTTTCTGGCTCAATCTCCGCATCAAGGCGCGTTTATGGAGGTATTGGGCTCTAGAACAGCGGCAATATGTAACAAAAGTTGCCTTGACGCTCCCTAAAAGTTACGCGACACTACATCTAATGAATGCGCCCGCTCACGGAATCAATGCAGCACATTGAGTTTCGTAATGAACCATGGCGAGTTACTGAGCCGATGCTTAGTTACGATCAGGTCAATTAACTGTTCCACGCCACGGAAACTAAGTCTAGGGACGTTTGAGCCGTTTCTTCGACAACTACCCCCAGCGGTTTTAGAGCTAGCAATCCTATGGAAACGTTAGAGTTCATCATCCATCCCGATGGGCGGGTTCAAGAGACCGTAACCGGCATTGTGGGAGCCTCTTGTGCTGAGGTCACAGCCGCTATTGAGGCTCAGCTGGGCGTCGTGGTGGCCCAGCAAACAACCTCAGACTACTTCGCCCAGCGCCAGGGGCAGTCGGCCTCTGAAACCGTGGCCGCCCAGGCTACTTTTAGCCAGTGGTAGACCCTAGCGTCTCTAGCTCAGGGATAGATGGTTTAGTTTTTTTAGTCCTCCTACTCACCCGTAGAAAATGTCACACTTTAGCCAAATCAAAACCAAAATTCGCAATCTCGACTCTCTCAAGCTGGCCCTGAGCGATCTGGGTGCCGACTGGAAGGCTGGCCCTTGCGACGTGCGCGGCTACCAGGGGCTAACCGAGACCGCTGAGGTGGTGATCGCCCAGGCCAACGGCTACGACATTGGTTTTCGCCGCAACCCCGAAACCAGCGACTACGAGCTAGTGGCCGACCTGCAATACTGGCAGCAGCCGCTCACCGTCGAAGGCTTTCTGCGCCAGGTGACCCAGCGCTACGCCTACAACACCGTAGTCGCTGAGACCTCTCGCCAGGGCTTTCAGTTAGCCGAAGAGCAGGTGCGCGAAGACGGGTCGGTACGGCTGGTAGTGCAGCGCTGGAACGGCTAGGGCACAGCCTGTTTGAGAGATCGTTTGAGATAGAGAGAGGGGCTCATCGCTGGCCCCTTTCTCTGTTTGAGCCCAGGGGTGAAATATTTGCGGAGGGGCGCAGGGCAATGGCACCGTTTGATGGACAAACCACTGGTTTTGAACCCGAGCTGGGGGGGCAACTGCGCCAGGCGGGCGATCGCACCGGCTTTGAGCCTGAGCTGGGCGGTCAGCTGCGCCAAAAGGGCGTCTACGTGGACGAGATCACCTGCATTGGCTGCAAGCACTGCGCCCATGTGGCCCGCAACACGTTCTACATTGAGCCTGACCATGGGCGATCGCGGGTCTATCGCCAAGACGGTGACTCTGAGGATCTGATCCAAGAGGCGATCGACACCTGCCCGGTAGACTGCATCCACTGGGTTGACTATACCGAGCTGAAGGGGCTAGAGCGCGATCGCCAGCACCAGGTCATTCCCGTCGCGGGCTTCCCGGTTGACAAAGCGATGTCGACCCTGAGTCAGCGCAAAGCCAAAGCTAAACGTCAGCGCTCCCAGCAGTCCTAGGGGGCGACAGAGCTAGCTCCCTAGTTCAAGCTAAACTCGTCAAACTTCACCACCTGAGATCGGGGCGATCGCGTGTCGAAGTAGTAGCTGCTAACGACGCCCCGATCGGTCTCAAAAATGCTGAAGACGGTGATGTCGTTGCTAGCGATGTAGGGCAAGGGTTGGCCACTGTCGTCGAGCAGGGGAGCCAGGGTGGGCACCACCGGCTCTAGACCATTGGGGTCGCCCTGAGCCACATAGTCGCTGGGGTCATAGGTGACCGCTGACCCCTCTAGGGTGGCAGGGGGGACGGGGCGGCGAGTCTCGTTCCGAGAGGCTGCGCCAACGCCCTGCCAAAAAGCCCCGTAGGAGTTGCCGACATTAGAAGTCTCCAGGTAGTGGGTGCCCGTCGGCGACACAAACCGATTCCACAGGTGGGAGTGGCCGTAAAAGACCAGGTCAACCCCCGCCTGCTCTAGGAGCGGTACCAGGTCGCGGGCGATGTGGTCTTGGTCGCGGGGGTACTGGTAGCGCACGGCGGTCAGTCGCCCGCTAGAGTCGCGATCGAAGTGAGGCCGGGGAGTGGTGAACGCTGGCACAATGTTGTCGCCCAGGGTATGGGGCGGGTGGTGCAGCATGACCACCTTGTATTTAGCCTGACGAAAGGCATCGCTGGCCAGCTCCTGCTCTAGCCACTGGTACTGCAAACTCCCTCGCTCAATCGGTTCAAAAATGTGCTGACCATGGCCCCAGGTTTGAGGCGTGTCCAGGTCGGCCTCGCGCTCTTGGTAGCGGCCCCGCACCGCAGGGTCGAGGTTGTAAGGCCGCCAGATCTGGGTCACGTATAGCGACACCAAACGAATGTCACCAAAGGTAACGGCATAGTAGCGGCTGGTGGTCTCGGGGCGATCGGGGTTGGGCACCTGGCTCTGGGGCAGGCTAAACAGCTCTTCGTAGGTGGTGCTATTAAAAGAATTGTCGGTCACCCACTGGCGGCGTAGGGCATCGTCGCCGCTGGGGTTGAATAGGTCGGCCTGGGCCTCGTACAGCTCCACCGCTGCCGATCGCGGCACCGGCTGATTAAACTGCTCATTTAGCGGTGTGGTTGCCCCATGGCGCCCCATCACCTCGTGGTTGCCCACCGCTGGAAACAGGGGCGCATGCTGAAGGATTTCGCCGCCTCGGTAGCGAGTGGTGCGGCCATTGCGCTCTAGGGGATAGCTGGCTTTGCCCTGGAGGCACGAAAAAAAGCCACAGCCCCGGCTGTCGTCAAACCACTCCGAGGCGCGATCGGGCACATTGACCAGATCCCCGGCTAAAAATACTCCATCCACCCGGCCTACGGTCTCTTGCACCTTTTGCAGATTGGCCGCCACCATGGGCATATTTTGGTGGTCAGAGGTGAGCAAAATTTTCAGCCCCTGCCCTGGCAACGGTGCCGCCGCCAGGGTAAAAATCTCACTCTCGATCAGGCGGCCATCTGCCGCTGCACTGGTGACCTGATAGGGCACCCGCTGCCCCGCCGTCAACCCAGTGACCAAGGCCTCGTGCCGCCAGATAGGCCGCCGCACCGGGTGGTCTAGATCAGCATATTGGGGATGTGTGAGGCGAGAGTTGCCGTCCTCTCTGGTGCGGCTGAGTAGCGTGGTAGTGGCCTCGGCTTCATTCACAAGGGGGGCGTCGTCGGCCTGGTCGGCGTCGCCCCAGCGCACTTGGTGGGTCTGCCCCTCAAACTCAGTCAACCAAACGACCCGCACCGAGGTCGGGGTTGGGTACTGCAAAAACGGGTCAGTCAAAAGCTGCACTGGCACAGCAGTCACCTCAGAGCTGCGAGCAATAGGGGGAGACAGGCGGGGCTCTAAAACAATCAAAAGTAGGGCTGTCAGCACCAGCAGCAGGCCCATGGTTGCCAGGGTCAAGTCTTCTCGCCGCATTCTGTTTAGATCTTTTTTGTAGAGCGCCCACTGCCTAGGGTAACGGCAAATAACGACAGCATAAAAACTGTCTGCTCACCTGTAACATCCAACCCAACCTGTGGCACCGTAGACGGGTTAGGGCTTACTAAATAAGTCTAAGGGCAGAGGTGTAGATCTACCGGCAGGCAGACGACAGCCCGCTTAACTGGCCCTGGTACGGATACCGCTCAGCTTAACCAATGTAGCCATGGTGTTTTTTCTCACAATGAAAACGACTCAAGCTACCCTGCGGCGATCGGGGGGTGCCCTGCTGGGGTTGCTTTCCCTAGGGTTGCACGGCTTGGTGCTGAGCCTGCCGATGGCCGAAACTGCTCCGTCTACTGTAGACGCTCTAGCTGACCAACCGGCTTCTTCCGAGGCGATCGCTGTGGTCAGGCTGCCCCTGACACCCTCTCCTGCCGCAGAGCCTACTGCTTCTGGCCTAGGGGTAGCTCCCCCACCAGTGGTCAATCGTCCTGCTCAGCCTGTGCCATCGCCGTTATCTCCCCCAGCTCCCCCCAGCTCAAAGCCAGCTCAGGCAGAGTCGCCCATCCTTTCTGAGCCCCCAGAAGTGCCCCCAGAGGCGCTCCCAGAGACTACCCTCGAAGAGCGTCTGCGCAACCCGGCTGAATACGCCTATAACCGGGAGGTAAAGTCGCTGATCGCCGATGAGGTAAACCTGCACCTCGCTGTGGTGCCCGACTGGCTAGAGGACGAAGGACAGGGTCTCGGTAACGACGAGGTGCCGGTGATGGGCAGCAAACAAGCGCCATTGCAGGTGGTTTACCCAATCAATAGTTGTCTCATGCCACCGCCAGCGGAGGGGCTGGTGGGGGTGATTGTTACCCCGGCGGGGCAGTTGGCCAAAGAGCCTATTTTGCTCGACACCACCGGTTACACCGTGCTCGATGAAAAAGCCTTGGAATTAGCCCTAGAGCGTACGTTTGCACCCTTGCCCGAGGGCAGTGACGCCCCCACAAACCCCCGTGCCCACTGGCTGCCGGTGCAGGTGCAGTATGACCCAGCGGGCTGTGCACCCTAACATTTTGGTGCAGCGTCAGCGCCAAGAATTAGAGTCAGCGTTTCCCAAAAGCCTCTCTGGACGAGCCTTCTAGAAGGTAGCAGCCCCAAAACTAAACCTTAATACCCCGCTCCACCAAGCAGCAAACCTGATTGGTGGAGCGGGGTATTAAGGTAATGTCAAAAACGGAAGCGGTGGGATTTGAACCCACGAGGGAAGGTTTACTCCCCTACCTCCTTAGCAGGGAGGCGCTTTCGACCACTCAGCCACGCTTCCAAATGAGTAGTTCTTAGATAGTCTAGCAGACCCTGGGCAGACACAAGAACCTATTGTGAAAGAAACTCGTCATCTCAAAAACTGGGGAACAGATGCCATGACGAAAACATTTCTCAAGCCCAGGCTGTGGATGATGGTCGGGCTGGTGGCGGCGGGCGGTCTGCTGCGGGTTTCGGTCGATTGGCGGCTGGTGGGGCGATCGCTCACCTACCCCGATCGCCCCATTACCTCGGCAGACTGGTACCAGCCTCGGCAGGTTGTCCCTGGCGTTGGTTCTCCGTTACCCCTGGCGAAGGCCGATACCACCGAGATTCCTGCCGAGGCCCTTCAGACGGCGGTGGAGTTTGCCGAGCAGCAAAACTCTGTGGCGCTGCTGGTGATGCACCGCGATCGCCTGGTGCTAGAGCGCTACTGGCAGGGCCACACCGCCAGCGATCCGGTGAACTCGATGTCGATGGTAAAAACTCTGCTGGCGCTGCTGATCGGCGTGGCGATCGACGAGGGCGACATCGGCTCAATTCAAGACCCGGTGGGCAAATACCTGGCGGAATGGGCCAACGACCCCAGGGGCGACATCACCCTGGCCGACCTGCTCTACATGCAGTCGGGCCTGCGCAACGACAACCGCACCGACAGCCTGCGGTCTGACCTGGTCAAACTCTACGGCGGCTCCGATGTCATGAGCCTGGCCCTCAGCATTCCCCTAGAGGGCAGCCCCGGCGAGACCTTTGACTACAGCAACTTCAACTCCCAAATTCTCAGCCTGGTGCTAGAGCGGGCCACGGGCGAACCCTTTGGCGACTATCTCTCGACCCGTCTGTGGCAGCCCCTGGGAGCGGGGGATGGCTCTCTCTGGCTCGATCGCCCCGGCGGCCACGCCAAGCCCTTCTGCTGCTTTTTTGCCAATGCCCACGACTGGGTGCGCCTGGGGCAGATGCTGCTGCACGAGGGCCAGGTAAAAGACCGACAGGTCATTCCTGCCGAGTGGATTGAGCTGATGCGTCAAGAGTCTCCTTTGGAGCCGACCTTTGGTCTGCACCTTTGGCTCAAGGCCCGCACCGCTGAGTATCCCCAGGTAAACCGGGCGTCGTCAGCGGCCTTTGTGGCCGACGACCTGTTCTATCTCGACGGTCGCCACCACCAGCGGGTGTACGTGGTGCCCTCGGAGGATCTGGTGATTGTGCGTCTGGGGGAAGAGCCCCCGGTGTGGAACGATGCGGTGATCCCTAACGCGATCGTGGCGGGGCTGCGATCGCTAGGTGCCCGGTCGAGTCTCTAGGGCCTCGGGCAGGTGCGAGCGATCGCCGTGTTTGACCAGCATCGGCCCATACTTGCCAAACTGGATCAGGCTGACCGAGGCGACGGGCATATTGATGCGATCGCGGTAGCGTCCGCTGTCTAAACCCAGCAAACTACACAAGATCAGACGAATTGTGGTTTTGTGCGACACCACCAGCACGTTGCCGTCGCGAAAGCTCTCCTCGATCTCAGCGATCACCATGGCGGCGCGGCTGGCCACCTGTACCCCAGTCTCGCCCCCTGTGGGCGGGTTCCAGGCGGGCTCAGTCATCCAGGTGTAGTAGTCTTCGCCATACTGGGCCTGCACCTCTTCAAAGGTTTTGCCCTCCCACTCGCCAAAGAACATCTCCTTGAGGCCGTCGCGCCGCTGAATGGTCAGCCCTGTCGCCTTGGCGATGGGGGTGGCCGTGGCCATGGTGCGCTTCAGCGGGCTGGCAAAGATCGCCTGCCAGGGCAGCGCCTTATACTTCTCTGCAAAGGCGGCCGCCATAGATACCCCCTCGGGGGTCAGTTCTACATCGGTAAAGCCGACGTAGCCACCGGTGCGGCTCGCCTCAGTTTCGCCGTGGCGGAGGAGGTACAGGTTAAGGGGCATAGGGATGGATGGGTGAGGGGTGGGTTGAGTATAGGGTACATAGTCTGGGGCTGTTTGTTTTAAGACTAGGCCCCACATTGCGCCGTCTCTAATGCGCCTTATCTGTGATTAATGCAGTGGCGGTATGCTTAGGGGCAGCTCTTGCTCGGGTCAGCACCTATGGAACGCAGCCAGTTTCGCGTCGGCACCTTCAACCTCAACAATCTGATGCTGCCCGATCGCGAGTTTTACCAGGGCGAGACCTACTCCCAAGCCAACTACCTCAAAAAGCTCACCTGGATCGGGGCTCAGCTCGATCACATGAAAGTAGACATCTGCGGCTTTCAAGAGGTGTTTCACCGGGGGGCGCTCAAAGAAGCCCTGCACCGCAGCGAGTACCACCAAAACCACGAAATTGTCATGGCGGAAGGGTTTGGCCGGGGGCCGGGGCTGGCCCTGGCAACCCGGTTTCCGGTGGTGGGGCAGCGGGTCTACGACGAGTTTCCGCCCGAGAGTATCTTGCAGCTAGAGGGGGCCGAGATTCCGGTGCGGCGGTTTTCGCACCCGGTGCTGGCGGTCGATCTAGCCCTCACCGACGCCATTCACTGCACGGTGTTTGTGGTGCACCTCAAGTCAAAGCGACCGATGATGTCTGACGGGGCCGATCGCAGCGACCCGGTCGAAATCGCCAAGGGCCACGCCCGTTCCCTGATTCGCCGCACTGCCGAAGCGGTCGCCCTACGCTTTTTGCTGATGGAGGGGCTGCGCGATCGCAGATACCCCGTGATTGTGCTGGGCGATGTCAACGACAACCACACCGCCGTCACCACCCAGATCGTAGCGGGCACCCCGCCTTGGGAATGCTGGCCTTACCGCAAAAAAGCCCCGGTGTGGGACGTGCTGCTCTACCAGGTCAAAGACATTCAGGCTCGCCTGGGCTACGGCGACCACTACTACACCCACATTCACAACGGCCACTACGACAGCCTCGACCACATCATGGTCAGCGAAGAATTTTCGGCCCAAAATCGCGATCGCATTGGCCGAGTCACCTATGTGTCGGTATTTAACGACCACCTGTTTGACCAAACCCTGCTCGAAGACAATATCGAACCCTGGCAGTCTGATCACGGCCAGGTAGTCGCTACCATTGAGCTAGAGCCGCCCTCGTCCAGCCGCCCCCAGCTGATCGATCGCCGGGTCGACTGAGAGCTAGGCACCGCCCCCCTCACAGGGTCTCCATAAGTCGAAAACTGCCACATTTCTCTACTGCGATCGCCGCCAAAGTCCGCAAAGTTAACGAATTGATAACGTGGCGGTGGCTAACCCCCTGGGTTTCGGGAATCTATTAAGGCAAGGCGTGCTACTGGACTGTTTCTGAATCCCTAGATCCTCGGGGTGAGTTCTTGAAGATCCGTCACATCCCCAACCTGTTCCCCATGGTTCCCGAAAATTTGTGGCCTCCTGACGATTGCCCTGGAGGAAATAGCGGCGATCGCCCCATCTGCCCCAACCCCGATACCCTACCACTGCCAGACTCAGCCCTGGCGATCGCCTACCTAGAACAGCTCTCTATGCCCGCCTGGCTGGTGGACGAGCGGGGCATCATTGTCTACGCCAACCCTGCCTACGATCGTATCCTGCTGCCCCCCCACCGCAGGGCCGTAGGGCAGCCCCTCGACGACCTCTACAGGCCGGAGTACGCCCAGGAATATCGCCGCAATAACGCTAGGGTGCTGGCCACCAACGCCGATGTGGAGATGCTGGAGCAGGCGCTGCTGTCCGACGGCACTGTGGGCACCTATCTGGTGCGCAAATTTCCGGTGGCGGTGGGCGACCAGCGCTGGGTAGCGGGCATTGCCGCCAACATCACCGAGCTCAAGCGTGCCGAGGCCCACCTGGAGGAAACCGTCGCTCGCTGGCAGCTGGCGGTAGAGGGGGCTGCCGACGGGGTGTGGGAGTGGAATATCACCACCAACAAGGTGGTGCTGTCGCCCCAGTGGATGGCGATGCTGGGCTACAGCGAGGGGGAAATCGTTCCCAGCTTTGCCACCTGGGAAGAGCGCATTCACCCGGAGGATAGGCCGGTTCTCCTGCGCGCCCTGGAGGCCCACCTGCAAGCCAAAACCTCGATTTACCAGTGCGAGCACCGGCTGCGCCACCGAGATGGCCACTACGTGTGGATTCTCAATCGCGGCAAGGTGATCGAGCGGGACGCCAGCGGGCGGCCCCTGCGCATGGTGGGCACCCACACCGACATCAGCGATCGCAAGACCGCCGAACTGGCCCTGCGCCAGAGCGAAGCCCGCTTCATGGCGATCTCCGACGCCTCCCCCGCCAACATCTACATCCTGGTGCAGCGCTCCGACGGCGGTTTTTACTTCGAGCACATGAGTCGCTCGGTGGAAGACATCCATGAAGTGCCTGTGGAGGCCATGCTAGCCGATGCCAGCCTGGTGCTCAACCACATCCACCCCGACGACCGCGCCGCCTACAATGCTGCCGTCCAGCACAGCCTAGAAACCCTGGGCACGTTCAGCCATGAGTGGCGCATTATCACGCCCTCCGGGGCGATGAAGTGGTTGCAGGGGCGATCGCAGCCCCGCCAGCGTCCCAACGGCGATGTCGCCTGGTACGGCGTGGTGCTCGACATCACCGACCTCAAGCGATCGGAGCTTGAGCACCAGCAGACCACCCTCGAACTTCAGCATAGCCTCGACCGCCTGATGGCCACCCAGGCCGCCTTGCAGGCCTCAGAGGCGCGGCTCAGCAGCGTGCTCAACAGTTCCCTAGACGGCATTATGGTGTTTGAGTCGGTGCGCGACGATGGGGGCCAAATCGTCGATTTTACCTGGCAGCTGGGCAATCCGGCTGCCTGGGCCATGGTGCACCGCCGCGCCGAAGACCTGATTGGCAAGCGTCTGCTGGAGGAACTGCCGGGCCACCGCCTGGACGGCCTGTTTGATTACTATGTCGAGGTCGTCACCACGGGCATTCCGGGGCGCAAACAGTTTAAGTACAGCCATGAAGGCATTGACGCGTGGTTTGAAAATGTGGCCGTTAAACTGGGGGATGGCTTTGTAACTAACTTTCGCGACATCACAGAGCAAGTTCAGGCATCCCTGGCCCTCAGCGCCGCCAACCAGCGGCTCGCAGAGCAGGTTGCCTTGCTCAACCAGCGCCACACCGACATGCAGTTGCTCAGTGCCCTGGGCAACGCTCTGCAAACCTGCCAGACCACCGAGGCGGCCCACGATGTGCTGTCCCGCCTGTTGCCGCCGATGTTTCCCGACTGTGGCGGCGGGCTGTTGGTGCTGCCCCCAGACCCTGCGGCCCAGGGCTCGGCCCCAGAGGTGGCAGTGAGCTGGGGCAACCCCCCGGCCTCTACCCGCGCCTTTGTGCCCGCCGATTGCCCCGCCCTCCAGCAGGAGTGCAACCAGTGTGGCGATTTGCCCCGCTCTGCCCAGCGCTGCTGCCACCTCAGCTTCCTGGCGGCGGATGAGATCACCTTCTGCGTTCCGGTCAGCAGCCAGGCGGCTCCCCTGGGGCTGCTCTATCTGCACAGCGCCGACCCCGCTGCGCTAAACCCAGCCAAGAATCAGCTAGCCCGCACTGCCGCCGACCAGATCGCCCTGGCCTTGGCCAACATCACCCTGCGGGAAACCCTGCGCCACCAGAGCATCCGCGACCCCCTCACCGAGCTGTACAACCGCCGCTACCTAGAAGAAGCCCTCAACCAGGAAGTCTTGGCCGCCCAGCGCCAGGGATCCCCCATCGGCGTCATCATGCTCGACCTCGACCACTTCAAGGTCTTCAACGATACCTACGGCCACGGGGCAGGCGATCGCGCCCTCCAGGCCATTGCCCACCTGCTCAAGGAACGGGTGCGCGGCTCTGACCTGGCCTGCCGCTACGGCGGCGAAGAGATTACCCTGATTTTGCCGGGCTCTGGCCAGGCCGAAACCCTGGACAGGGCCGAGGAACTGCGGCGGGCGATCGCTACCCTCACCTGGCCCGACCAGCCCACGGCGGTGACGGCATCCCTGGGGGTGGCCTGCTTTCCCCAGCATGGAGAAACCCCCGAGGCCTTGCTGCAGGCGGCGGATAGAGCGCTGTATCGAGCCAAGCAGGCCGGGCGCGATCGGGTGGTGGCCGCCTAGGCAGGGGCGTTGGGGTGCACAGCTGTGCGCCTGTACCGAGAGATGGGACGTTGGGGCGCACGGCAGTGCACCCGCACTGGGGAGGGGCATGGCGATGGGGACTGGGTTGGTGGGGGTGGTGCTGGGGCTGAGCTATCTGGGGCTGGCCCTGGGCTATGTGCCAGGCCTGCGGATGAATCGGGCCACCATAGCCCTGGTCAGTGCGGCGGTGCTGGTGGCCCTGGGTACCCTTTCCCTAGAGCAGGCCTGGGCGGCCATTGACCCCAACACCATCGTGTTTTTGCTCAGCATGATGGTGGTCAACGCCTACCTCTCTTATGCCGGGTTCTTTGGGCTGGCCCTGGCCCAGTTGCTGCGGCTCACCCGCAGCCCCTTGGGTCTGATGGTGCTGCTGACCCTGGGCACTGGGGCGCTGTCGGCGGTGTTTCTCAACGATACTCTGGCCCTGGTGAGCACGCCGCTGACCTTGCAGCTCACCCGCGCCCTAAAGATCAACCCGGTACCCTACCTGCTGGCGATCGCCGGTTCTACCAATCTAGGTTCCGTCGCTACCCTCAGCGGCAACCCGCAAAATATTCTGGTGGGGTCGTTTTCGGCTATTGGCTATGTGACCTTTGCCCAGGCGCTGCTGCCGGTGGCGATCGCCGGTCTGGCCATCCAGATTGGGCTGCTGTGGCTGCTGTACCCAGAGGTGCGATCGATCGATCCCTGCCCACCCCCCGTGCTGCCCCGCCTGCGCCTGCACCGCCCCCTGCTGATCAAAACGACCCTGGTGTCTACCCTGCTGCTAGGGGCTTTTGTCGTGGGTCTGCCCCTGGCTGAGTCGGCGTTTTTAGCCGCCGCTGCCCTGCTGGTCACTCGCCGCATCAAGCCCCAGCGGGTGCTGGGCGCGGTAGATTGGTCGCTGCTGGTGCTGTTTTCGGGGCTGTTTATGCTCACGGCGGCGGTGCAGGCGCTGGAGGTGCTCGATCGCCTGGCCCCTTGGGTGGCCCACCCCGCCGGGCTGCTGGCGGTGACGGCGGTGCTGTCAAATGTGATCTCTAACGTGCCTGCGGTGCTGCTGCTTCAGGGGGCGATCGCCCCCGGCGACACCCAGAGCTGGCTGCTGCTGGCGGCGGGTTCGACCCTGGCGGGCAACCTCACCCTGTTTGGGGCGGTGGCCAACCTGATTACCGTCGAAGCCGCCGCTAGCGAAGGGTATACGCTCACGTTTTGGCAGCACCTGCGCTTTGGTCTGCCGCTGACGCTGATCACCCTGGCGATCGCCTACTTGCAGATTGTTCTGCTGTCTTAACCCAGGGGTATAGGTGTCTGAGGGCGGTCTGAGGTTACCTTAACTCTCAAGTGCCCAAAGCGCCTGTCCTGATACGAGCAACCCTTTGCGATGAATCAACCCGTAGACCATTCCCCCAGCCCCACCGGGTTTGATCGCATCTTTCGCGATCGCAACGGCCAGATTGTGATTGCCCAACCCCCTAACCTCCCTGTAGGCGTGGCTGTGGTCGCCACCCTGAGCCAGTTGCTGCTGCCCAGCGGCACGGTACAAACTGCGGCGGGCTTAGTCAGCTTTGGGGCCTGGTTTACCTGGGCTTGGCTGGAGCTGTTTGACGGGGTGAACTATTTTCGTCGCGCCCTGGGCCTGGTCACTCTGATCGGCATTTTGGTGCTGGGGCTCACCGCTAGCTGAGAAGATAAAGGTGAGTTGATGTAGGAAAAAGTCTTTACCCGCATGGTCTACGCATTTCCGCCGGGGTTTCAGTGGGGGGTGGCCACCTCGTCGTACCAGATTGAGGGCGGGGCGGACGGGCGCGGCCCCAGCGTGTGGGACACCTTTAGCCAGACGCCTGGGCGGGTGCTCAATGGCGACACCGGGGCGATCGCCTGCGATCATGTCCACCGCTACCGCGACGACATTGCCCTGATGGCAGATCTGGGGGTACGCCACTACCGTTTCAGTATTTCCTGGCCGCGCATTTTGCCCCAGGGGCGCGGCGCGGTGAACGAGGCCGGGCTAGCCTTTTACAGCGAGCTGGTTGACACCCTGCTGGAGTTTGGCATTACCCCCCATGCCACCCTATTTCATTGGGATAGCCCCCAGGCGCTGGAGGAGGAATACGGCTCGTGGCGCAGTCGCCGCATGGCGCAGGATTTTGCTGATTATGCAGCGGTGGTGGTGAAAAAGCTGGGCGATCGCATCACCCACTGGATGACCCTGAACGAAATTTTTTGCTTTACCCACCTGGGCTACGGGGTGGGTAAAGTGCCCGAGATGGCCCCCGGCACCGTGGTCAAAACCGCCAAAGAAGTCTGGCAGACTTCTCACCACGCTCTGTTGGCTCACGGTCTGGGCTGCCAGGCTATTCGCGCCCACTCGCCCCAGCCCTGTCAGGTGGCCCTGGTCGACAACTACCTGGCCACCGTGCCCCTCACCGACACCCCCGAGGATATCGCCGCCGCCCAGGCCGCCTTTCCTCGCGCCGGCACCAACGGCGGCATTCTCTACCCGGCCCTGACCGGCGAGTACAGTCCTCAGCTCCTAGAGGATTTGGGCCAAGACGCCCCCGACTTTCAGCCCGGCGACCTGGCTATCATTCACCAACCCCTAGACTCTCTCGGGTTTAATGTCTACACCGGTGTTTATGTGCGGGCTGCCGAGAATGCCTGCGGTTTTAGCCTACTGCCTTTCCCTAGAGGGTATCCGCGCTTACACATGCCCTGGCTGCACCTGCTGCCCGACAGCCTCTACTGGGGCGTGCGCCACATCAGCGATACGCTTCACCGGCCTGAGCTGCGGGTCTTCATCAGCGAAAACGGCTGCGCTGCCCAAGATTATCTCACCCCCGAAGACGAGGTGCTGGATCTCGATCGCATTCAATATCTCCAGCAGTACTTACGCTCGGCCCACCGCACCGTGCAGGAGGGCTACCCGCTGATGGGCTACTTTCTCTGGAGCTTTTTAGACAATTTTGAATGGGCCTACGGCTACGATCGCCGGTTTGGCATCACCTACGTCGACTATTCCACCCAGCGGCGCATTCCCAAGGCCAGCTTTCACTGGTATGCCCGCTGCCTGGCCGAAAATCGCATTCTGTAGTGGCGGGCACCCTCGCGCCAGGCGGTTCAGCCCAGGCTTTTGGGGGATTTTGCTCGTGCTGTAGAATATTAACTGTCGAATGTTCTCAGAGGGCGGTCTCTTTCCTATGGCCCATGCCATTGTGATAGGTGGCAGCATCGCCGGTCTGCTGGCGGCGCGGGTGCTGCTCAGCCACTTCGATCGCGTCACCCTGCTTGAGCGCGATCGCTTCCCGGAGAGCCCCAGCCCCCGGGCTGGCGTGCCCCAGGCCCAGCATGTCCATGCGCTGCTGCTGCGGGGGCACCAGATTTTAGAAGAACTCTTTCCAGGGCTGACCTCAGACCTGGCAGCTAAAGGTGCCCTGCGACTCAACTGGACGGCAGACTGGCGGCTGTTGACCCTGTGGGACTACATGCCCGAGCACCGGTCTAACCTGGAAGGGCTAATTTGCAGTCGGCTGCTGCTGGAGTGGTATCTGCGCGATCGCCTGCTCCAGATGCCCGGCTTTCAGCTTCAGGAAGCCACCGCCGTCAAGGGGTTAGTGGCCAACGGCGGGTCTGGCGTGAGTGGGGTGGTCTTGGCCGGGGATGCCCAAACCCTGGCCGCCGAATGGGTGGTCGATGCCTCGGGCCGCAACTCCAAGCTGGCCGACTGGCTGGTGGATTTGGGCTACCAGCGCCCCCCCGAGACCACGGTCAATTCGTTTCTGGGCTATGCCAGCCGGTGGTATCGGTGGCCGCAGCACGAGGCGATCAAGGGTGTAATCGTGGCCGCTAAACCTGGGGAGACCCGGCGGGGCGGCGTGCTCTACCCGGTGGAGGGCGATCGCTGCGTGGTTACCCTCACCGGCATCGAGAAAGACTATCCCTCGGCGGATGAGGCCGAATTTTTGGCCTTTGCCCAGGGGTTGCGTGACTCTACCATTGCCCAGGCCATCGCCACCTGGGAGCCGCTCTCGCCCATTCAGTGCTACCGCCGCACCGAAAACCACTGGCGTCATTTTGAAAAGCTGCCCGCTATGCCCGACGGGGTGGTAGCCCTGGGCGATGCCGTGTGCGCCTTCAACCCCGTCTATGGCCAGGGCATGACCGCCGCCGCCCTCGGAGCCTCGCTGTTAGATCGCTGTTTGCAGCGCCCCCACCGACCGGGGCTGGCCCTGCGGTTTCAGCGGCAGCTGGCCCAATCGCTAACGCCCCTCTGGCTGATGGCCACCAGCGAAGATTTTCGCTGGCCCATGACCATGGGCGATCGCCCCGGCTGGCTCAGTCAGCAGTTCCAGCGCTACTTTGATCGGGTCATACGGGCGGCTACCCGCGACCCCAAAATTCACTGCGACTTTGTGGAGGTGGCCCACCTGGCTAAACCCCCGGCCCTGTTGCTGCATCCTCGCACCGCCTGGAAAGCCCTGACTCTGCCATCTCCTGCTGAACCGTCAGCCCAATGGCGAGAGCCTCCTGCAAAAACTGCCGATACTCGCTGGCCTGGTGGGTAATGTGCAGGGTTTGCAGAGTGGCCAAACTGGTTTCTATAGTGCTAAACAGGGCCTGGCGACGCTGCATTAATGGTCGGTGGCTGCGCAAAATTTTGTCGGTCATCAGGGCCGAAATGAGACTGTCGTGGGTGGCCTGTAGGGCGGTCATCACCTCGGCCTGGTTGGCTAGCCCCACGGCCTCAACCTGCACCGCCGCTAGCTCATCCATTACCTGCACCGCCTGGATGATCTCATTGTGGCGATCGACGGCGTCTAGCAGACGGGCCAGCGGCCCCAGGGTTTTTGACCGCCGCCACTGGTAGAGGTGCCAGAGCACCGCGCCCAGGGCGATCGCGCCAGCTACCCCGAGCAGCAGCGCCCCCACCCGATCAAAGCCCGCCCGCTGGCGTACCAGCACCAGTGCCGCCCCAAAGCAGAGAATAAACGCCACCCCTAGCACCAGCCCTTCGGTAATCACCAGAGACAGCAACCGCCGGGGCGATCGCAGCACCGAAGGGCGCACTATACCCCCCATAAACACCGAGCCAATTTCCAGCCCGGTCAGCTGATCGAGCTCAGCGGCGGTGATTTGCAGTGCCTGTAATGTCGTGGTCATCGGCCAAACAGTAGTGAAAAGAAAGTGTGAATCACCTGAGAATAAAAGTTGCCCTCCACCTCGCGGAAGAGCTGAAACGGTTGGTCAGGAGAGCCAAAAAAGGGCCGTAGGGTCCAGCCCAGCTGGCTGCCCACGAGGCCGTAGAGCGTCAACCAAAACAGCAGCAGCCGGTTGCGAATTTTTGGCGTATCGTCGGTAAAATTCATCACTGACCGAATGCCTGAATAAAACAGCCGCACCCCAATAAACCCCGTCAGGCCAAAAATGGCCACATTCAGCAGCAAAAAGAAATGGTAGCTGCGAATCGAGACCAAAAAGAAGAGCGTAACCGGCGCAAAGCTAAACAACAGCACGCTAATCACCGACACCGTGGTCAGACTGAGCACCGCATATTGGCGAAAATTAGCTTTTGAGCCAAACAAAATATCGAAAAAGTAGAGTGTTGGCAGACAAATCAGCAGCGTCAGCAGGTAAAGAGCCGGGAGCTTGACCATCGACACCAGCAGCTGTTGCCAGCCACTAGAGGAGCCAATAATGGCCCCATAGACGGCAAAAAATAGCGAACTGACCACCAGCAACGACAAAATCTTAGACCCAATCTTTTTGTCTTGGCGCACCTCTTCTAGAAAGGTGGTGCGATCGCGCAGCAGCAAAATCAACGTTGAGAAATGTTCCATCGGCTTGCTCAGAGAGACAGCGGTTACGGCTTCTACCGAGCATAGCCAACCCCCCGGCCAAAAAAGTCGGATAAGGTCGGCAGTGGGTTTTCGAGCCAGCGCTGTCAGAAGACATTGGCCGCTCTCTGATCTGATAGGGCTGACCTCGCCCCACACACTGGCGA
This sequence comes from Pseudanabaena sp. PCC 9330, assembly GCF_055795045.1. Classification (NCBI taxonomy): domain Bacteria; kingdom Bacillati; phylum Cyanobacteriota; class Cyanophyceae; order Pseudanabaenales; family Pseudanabaenaceae; genus Pseudanabaena; species Pseudanabaena sp. PCC 9330. The sequence goes on from NZ_JAYFES010000086.1 coordinate 39,125, forward strand.
TCGCACCAACTGACTAGTGCAGCGTCAAAGCTAAAAATTGGGGTTCCTGTAGGTTGGGTGAAGCGGAGCGTAACCAACGGCAGTCAGCATTGTTGGGTTATGCTAGCGCGCCACCCAACCTACAAACTTAGGCTTGACAGACCACTAGCGTTTGGTGGTTAGGAGAAGGGCGAAGGTTCCAGCGAGTAGGCCCCAAAAGGCGGAGCCAATGCCGAGGAGGGTGATGCCGGAGGCGGTGACGAGAAAGGTGATCAGGGCCGGTTCGCGCTGGGTTTCGTCGCGCAGAGCCGTAAAGAGGCCATTGCCGATGGTGCCCAGCAGGGCGAGACCCGCGATCGCCAGCACCAGCTCTGAGGGAAAGGCGGCAAACACGGCGGCGACAGTGGCCCCAAACAGCCCAATCATCAGGTAGAAAAACCCGGCGGCGATCGCAGCCACATAGCGCCTGCCGGGGTCTTCGTGAGCTTCGCGCCCCATGCAAATGGCGGCGGTAATGGCGGCCAAGTTCAAAGCAAAAGCCCCAAAGGGGGCGAGGATGACGGTGGCGGCCCCCGTCCAGCCAATGATCGGCGAGATGGGTACGTCACCATAGCCCGACGCTTGCAGAACGGCGACCCCCGGCACGTTTTGGGAGGCCATGGTGACAACAAACAGCGGTAGCGCCACGCCAACTAGAGCTGCCAGTGAAAAGCGGGGGGCGATGAAGACCGGCTGAGCCAGTTGCAGACTGACGGTGTCGAACTGGATCAGGTTTTGCAAAGCGGCGATCGCCACCCCCACCGCCAGCGCCACCACCACCGCATAACGCGGATTCACCCGCCGCATGGCCAGGTAGGTACAAAACATGGCGAAGGTCATCGCAAACTGAGTCTGCATGGCCACAAACACATCTAGCCCAAAGCGCAGCAGCACCCCGGCCAGCATCCCCGCTGCCAGCGAGAGGGGAATGCGGTTCATCAACCGCTCAAACCAGCCGGTAAACCCGGCTAGGGTAATCAGTAAACCCGATACCAAAAAGGCTCCAATCGCTTCGGCCATGGGCACCCCCGCCGCTGAGGTGATCAGCAGCGCCGCCCCCGGCGTAGACCAGGCCGTGACCACCGGCGCTCGGTAGCGCAGCGAGAGACCAATGCAGGTTAGCCCCATGCCTAGCCCCAGCGCCCACATCCAGGAGGCGAGTTCGGCGGGGGTAGCATTTAGCGCCTGGGCAGCCTGAAACACAATCACCGCTGAGCTGGTGAAACCCACCAACACGGTGACAAAGCCAGCGATGATAGCCGAGAGAGAAACGTCGCGAAAAATGCCTTGGGCTGCCATGGTCTCAGGTTTTACGTCTGGACTCAGGCTACAGGACTTCAGAATCTCAGGCTCGAATGGGATTACTTTTTTGTGGCGATCTTGTCTCGGGTTGAGACCAGAGCATCTATTCTCAGGTCTTCAAGTGATACTCAAAAGACTTTGCCTGAGATCAAAAAGGTTTCTGAAGAGGGCAATTGTCCTCTCTTCTCGAGGCTGGTTTTGGGCGATCGCGTCCCTAGGGTTTTGACATGGAGTGGTGGCATGAGGCGATCGCAAGTCTCATTTCGGGACTTTGTGGCCTCATTAGTAGTCCTACTGAAAGACGCAAAAGACTGATTTCAGTACAAGTCTCGTTGGCTAGCTGGATGGCAGCCGCATGGGTCAATTTAATGCGCGTCAGGTACCCTTGGGTTGGCGATAGGCGAGCACTCTCTAAAGCTCAGCACCGTGCAATAAGGGCTTGGGTACGCCCTCAAAAAGGCTTGAAAATTTAGTCCAAAATTAGTCCAGATATTTTTCTGTCATCTCAAAACCCTCTTCTGGTTAGGGATTCGGCGACCTGAGTATTTGCATGGTACGCAACTATTCAAAGGGCTCTGGGGCTGCTGAGAGGGCGTGGTAGGCTGAGGGCAAATAGTCTAGGCAAGCAGGCATGGCACTGGTTGAAAGCGCGATTGGCGGCATTGCAGCAACGATTCTAGAAACAGCCCTGCGGGCGGGTGGAGTCGCCGCCAACCAAATCAAAGGTGCCTACAGCGAAACTCAGGCCAAGCAGCAAGCCATCGCCGCCGCGCAGAACTATGTGCAGCGCTACGAAGCCAACCAGTGCCAGGTCAAGGTTATGCCGGGGCTAATGAAAGAGCCGCTGCCCCTCGAAGATATCTACACCGCTGTCAAACTGCTAGACGACGAGAGCATTCAATACTTTGCCGCCGTCGATGATTTAGAAGCCACCTACCGCGCCAAGGGTAGACGCAGCTTTGGCTCTAGCGAATCTCCACGGCAAGACGGCATTCAGGTCGCCAATGCCGAGCAATACCTAATGGTGCTGGGTGGCCCTGGCATTGGTAAATCCACATTCCTGCGCAAAATCGGCCTAGAAGCGCTGCGAAAGCATGGGCAGATTCAGCGCGACTGCATTCCGGTGCTCATTGAGCTGAAAGAGTTGCGGGATGAAGCGGTTGACCTCAAGCAAAAGATCGCCGCCGAGTTTGCCACCTGCGGCTTTCCAGAGGCAGAGGCCTTTACCGAAGCTTCGCTGGCCCAGGGCAAGCTGCTGGTGCTGCTGGATGGGCTAGACGAAGTGCCCACCCAAAACCTCAACCGCGTGGTGGAGCACATCGAGAAATTTGTCGATGCCCACAGCACCAATGCCTTTGTGGCCTCTTGCCGCATCGCCGCCTATCGCGGTAGCCACGGTACTTTCTTTAAGCGCTTTACCGATGTCACCCTGGCCGAGTTTGACGACGAGCAAATTGAGCAGTTTATTCGCCGCTGGTTTCGCTCAGCCCTCGACCTAGAGAGCAGCACCGCCGATAAATATTGGCAACTGCTGCAAAAAGATGAGAACAAAGCCACTAAAGAGCTAGCCCAAACCCCGCTGCTGCTGACCTTTTTGTGCTTGATATACGACCGGCAGCAAATATTGCCGACCCAGCGCAGCACCCTCTACGGTCAAGCCCTCGACATTTTGCTGTCTGAGTGGTCGGCCCAAAAGCGCCTAGAGCACGACCCCATTTATGAAGGCTTTCACCCAGGCCTAGAAAAGGTGCTGCTGGCCCAAATTGCCTACGAAAGCTTTGAGCAAGACCAGCTTTTCTTTCTCAAAGACGACATCGTCCGGCGTATTAGCGAGTTTTTAGCTGACACCCTAGATGCTCCCAAGCACCTGGATGGAGCCGCCGTGCTGCGGGCCATCGAGCGCCAGCAGGGCATTTTGGTCGAGCGGGCCACCGATATTTACTCGTTTTCTCACCTGACGCTGCAAGAATATCTCACCGCCTTTCACATCAAAGAAGAAGGGCTAGAGACTGAGCTGATTACTCACCACCTGACCGATAAACGCTGGCGAGAGGTGTTTTTACTGTTGGCAGGGCTTATGGGCAATAAGGCCATTATCTTTTTAGTAGCCATGGAAACTGCATCCCAAAGCCATATCAAAAAACATCAAAAATTACTCAATGCTATGCGTTGGACAGACAAAAATTCTACTAGCTCTATAGGAGAGTTAAATTCACTAGCCGAGCGATTAGCCATGCTAATAGCTAGAACTAGCTTTGGAGACATTATTAGCATTAGAAATATTGCCAAAGTCAGCGACATTGAAATTCTTAAGGATTTCAGCAAAGCTATTGTTACAAACAAAATTATTCGCACCGCCTTCAATATTTCTAGATCTATTGACAGATCTGACATCCTTGAATTTGGAAGCATCATTGCTTGCTATATGTGCATAGAAAGTGCGATTGCCAGTTCTGCCAACATAGTTGCCGCAAGAATTTTTAATGAACATGGGATCAATTCTGTGCACCTCACAAGCGGCATTCCTGACGTTACGGGTGGAACTTTTTTCATGAGTGACGATGAAAGTGTTGGGATTGAGATACTTTTCTTTAAAAACGTTAATGATATTGAAATAAGCACTCTAATAGATTCATCTGGTGATCCCTCTGCATGGAGCATTGTAGAAAAGCCTGGCAGAAAAAATGTTTTCCCTCGCCTTGATCTTAATGCCTTTGCTAAAGTTTTTTCCAGTCACAGGTTTTCAGAATTTATAGGCAAACTTGAAAGTCTATTTGGAGAAGTGTCTATCAATAGTAGTTCAATGGAAGATCGGAGAAAGCGAACTGATGAGCTTGAAGCAATTTGGCTAAGTACTCTGGATATTGGTCAGGAAGATATAACCTTTGAGAAAGCAGAATTAGGAGCATTAGAAGCTTACCTTTACGCCACAGAGCTTTTACTACGGTGCAAAGCTGCCGCCATTCGCATACCCAAACAAGCCTGGGCCGAGCTAGAAGATCGCTTGCTCACCTACCCCAACTAACGCAAAGGCACCCGGTAAAAAGAAAGCACTACGCCCTCTTGTAAAATCTATGGCCAAGACCAAAGTTGTCAGCATTACGCGCGATTTGTAGAATGGGCAAAGGGCCAAACCCGTGCCCATAGCCCGGATGATGGGCTGCAAGTTGATAGCTGCGATCGCTCCCTACATATCAAACACAACAGGCCGCCGCTTGAACTCACCCCCTGCTTGAGCCAAAACATTGCCGTTATCTGATCCAAAATCAAGGTATTTGTTAAACCCATGGGCCTTTTAGATGAACTCATCCGCATGTTCGTTGAATTCACCTCGTGACCAATAACAATCACTTTCGTGGACGATTTGTATTAGTCCACTCGAAACCGCTCAATATCCTCCGGCTCCACCAGAGGGAACAGGTCTAGATCTTTGTAGGCCTGCTGAAATCGCTCTAAAAGCGCCTGATCCATACCACCGATAGCAACAAAGCCCCTTAATACTATCGCCTCAGCCAAATTCTCAACCTAAAGCGCTAGGCGCTCTTAATCAAGCACCACACTAACGAAACAACCGATACCAAATCCGAGTCACACAACCCGATTCGCAATCGACACCTCGTAGGGGGTATACAGATAGGATTTGGCGTTACTCATGGTGAGACTTAGTAATATTAATGTGAGTCTAGCTATGCTACGCTTGAGTCTCTTTGTGGTTTTTGCAAGCTCTGCGATCGCTGTAGCCCCAACAGCCCAAGAGCTGCCGGGGTTTGCTTTGGGGCATCACGTCAGCGATAACGCACCTACACCTAATTAGATCTATCTACCTAATGTGAGTTGACCGGGTCGGCAATGTACTTGAAGTCGGGTTTAGAGTTCCAAGGGCCGCGCTCATCTTTGCCGTCGCCATTGCTAGAGAGATTGTAGTAAAGCTCTACAGTCTCATCGGGCTGAATATTGCCAAACATTGGGTCGGTGAGTTTGCCCATGGCGTCGAGAGCATTCATAAACATTTTGGTATGAGAAATTTCGCGGGTCAGCAGGTGAGTCAGAGTTTTTTTAGTCCCTTCGTCGGTGGCTAGTTTGATCAGTGACTCATAGGTTTGGCGAGCCCCGGCCTCAGCAGCAATATTTGCCCGCAGATCGCGCACCACATCGCCGCCTTCGTTCAGGTAGCTGGCAGTCCAATTGTTGCCCTGGCTGTCGAGAAAGTGAGGCCCCATGCCGCGTACAGCAAACAGCGTGCTGTTGTAAGCTTCAGTTTGGTCAACGTTTTTGGTGTGAATTTCAATCAGCTTGCCGACCATTTCTAGGTGGCCAAACTCTTCTACAGCGATGTCTTGGAGCATATCTTTAATGCCCGCATCTTCCACATGAAACGATTGCACCCAATATTGGAGCGCAGCAGACAGCTCTCCGGTGGCACCCCCAAACTGCTCTAGCAAAAGCTGAGCAAATACAGGATTGGCTTCATTAACCTGCACGGTATGAACAGGATCTTTCTTGTGAAAAAACATAATTTTCCTTGATATTTTTAGTGGCTTGATTTAGCCAGTTCGTAGTTATATGGTGGCCTTCCCTAGGCTAACCATGCTCTGTAAATGGGTAGACATAGCGATCGCCCCCAGCTGCTATCAGAAATAAAACAGCATCCAAATCAGATCAGAAGATGGTGAGCACCAAAGACTATTCCATCGGAGTCTACGGTTCGCCCTTGCCCAGGTCGGAGATAATAGAGCCTGGTTATCCACCCGAGGCAAGCCCGTGACCCCCGAAAACCCAGACGCGCCAAACGCCATCGAGCATCAGAATGTCCCCGTCGAGCATCGCAGTCTCCACGACTTTCTATATAGCGCCGCTGACGAGCATGCCGCCGCCGCCGCCACCCCACCCATCGCCTCCACTGGCAATGCTCCCCTCTCCATTGCCGACTGGTGCGAGCAAACCCAAGATGCCAAAGTCACCGGGGTCTATGCGGTATGCGATCGCGCTGGTCAAACCCAGTTCATTGGCATCTCCCGCAATATCTCCCTTTCTCTCCGCAGCCATTTGGCCGAAAAAGGGGAAGACGTCTGTGCCCAGGTGGTAGTAGAAACCTTTGGGTTTCCTAGCCGCGAGGCCATGGCCGCCCTGCGAGATGAATGGATTGCAGCCCTGCCCAGCCCACCCCCCGGCAACATCGATGGCACCTGGGCCAGCACCGCCGGTCAAGCCGCCACCCAGGCCATGTCTACCGTCGAACGCGAAGCCTACGAAGCCAAAAAGCTCAAACTCCGCCGCGCCATGGCCGATGGCGCTCTGTCTAAAGAACACGATTTAGCCCAGGCCAACGACCCTAAAACAGACCTAGCCGCCGCCATGACCGATGACAACTGGAGTGCCCTAATTCGCGATCAGACCCAGCAAACCCACTCCTGAGGAGGTTTTTCTGGCTGAAAAACCCTAGCGCTGTTCCCCGATCCCGGCCACCACGCCAGTAGAGTGTGCCAACTCATTACCGTTTGAGGTCTCAATGCGACCGGCTAGCAAGCCGAGTTTGCGCCCTAGCAGGCAATGCTTGCTTAGTTGGAATACTCTCAGCCACTGATCGCAACCTTGGTGCGGCCATAGCCTGATGCCAATGGCTCTTTTCATGAATCTCGTGGCGAGACTCAGTAATCCCCGAGGTAGACCCAAGAAGAGCCGAGCTAGTCTCATAGCAATATTGGCCAGGCGCTTAAGCCTGAGAATCTCGCAATGGCTTGACGGCCAATGGCTCTTCAGTAAGTCTTGGGGTGAGACTTAAAAATCCCTGGAGTGGACCCAATAAGAGCTAAATTGGTCTCATAATAAGATTTGCCCGGCGTTCAAGTCTGAAGGTTCCGCAGTGCTTGTTGGGATGTGGTCGTGTTTTGCCGATTGTTGCTAGCACTGACCCAGAGGCGATATGAGGCGGCTATTTCGCTATAGTGATTTTTCAGGCTCACCACTGCACCCCCATGATCGACACCACAGACCTCAAGCGCGAGCTCGACGAACTCACCAACCGCCTGGGTAAAACCCAGGACTATCTTTGACATTCCTGCCCTCGAAGCCCGTATTCAAGATTTAGAGCAGGTCGCCGCCCAGCCCGACTTTTGGGATGACCAAGCCCAGGCCCAAGGCACTCTGCAAGAGCTGAGCGACTACAAAGCCAACCTCACTCAGCTCACCGACTGGCAGACCAGCCTCGACGACACCGCCGCCATTCTCGAACTGCTGCAAGACGAACGAGATGAAGCGCTGCTCCAAGAGGCCCACGAGACCGTCAGCCGCCTCAGCCACGACCTAGACCAGTGGGAATTACAGCAGCTACTCTCTGGCCCCTACGACAAAAAGGGTGCCGTGCTCACCCTCAACGCCGGGGCAGGCGGCACCGATGCCCAAGACTGGGCCGAGATGCTGCTGCGCATGTACACCCGCTGGGCCGAGCGCCAGGGCTACCAGGTGCACCTGGTCGAAATTTCTGAAGGAGAAGAGGCGGGGCTAAAGTCGGCCACGCTGGAGATTACGGGCCGCTACGCCTACGGCTACCTCAAGTCTGAGAAGGGCACCCACCGCCTGGTGCGAATCTCGCCCTTCAACGCCAACGGCAAGCGCCAGACCAGCTTTGCCGGAGTCGAGATCATGCCCATTCTCGACCAAAATATCGAGCTAGAGATTCCTGAAAAAGACTTAGAGATCAAAACCTCCAGGTCGGGCGGGGCGGGCGGCCAAAACGTCAACAAGGTAGAGACAGCGGTGCGCATTACCCACCTGCCTACGGGCATCTCGGTGCGCTGCACCCAAGAGCGATCGCAGCTGCAAAACCGCGAAAAGGCGATGATCATTCTCAAGGCCAAGCTGTTGATCATTGCCCAAGAGCAGCAGGCCCAGGCGATCGCCGAAATTCGCGGCGACATGGTCGAAGCTAGCTGGGGCGCGCAGATTCGCAACTATGTGTTTCACCCCTACCAAATGGTGAAAGATTTGCGCACTGGGGTCGAGACCACCGCCATCGACGACGTCATGGCTGGAGAACTGGAAGCCTTTATCCAAGCCTACCTGCGCCAAGAAAATCAGGTTCTCCAAGAGCAGACGGTTTAGAGGGTTCAAGGTATAAGGTTTCAGGCCGTAGGGTGGGCAATGTCCACCGGTAACCCTAGTTTTCCTCGCCATTCCCCCAAATGACCGCCTCCATCACCCCATCACTTCCTTTAATCGATTTTTCGCCATTTTTGACCGACGACCCCGTGGGCAAGCTCAAGGTAGCCAAAGAGATCTATCGGGCCTGTCACGAGGTGGGGTTTCTCTATCTCACCCACCACGGCATTTCCCAGTCGTTGCTAGACGAGGTCTTTGCGCGATCGCACCAGTTTTTTGCCCGGCCCCTGGCCGACAAACGGGCGATCGCCTGGGCTAGCGAGGTCAGCAACCGGGGCTATATCGGCCTAGAGCGCGAGCGCCTTGACGAGACCCAGCCCGGCGATCTCAAAGAAGCCTTTAACCTGGGCCGAGAGCTAAGCCCCGATCAGGCCGCTGCCCTGGGTATTGCCTGGGTCAAAAACCCCTGGCCCGCCGGAGACGATGCCTTTCGCACCACCATGATCGACTGCTTTGACACCTGCGCCGTCGTCGCCGAAAAGCTCTTTCGCGCCTTTGCCCTGGCCCTGGCCATGCCCGAGGAGTTTATGGCCAGCCGCCACCGCACCCAGTGGTATACCCTGCGCCTGCTGCACTACCCGCCCCTGGCCCGCCCGCCCAAGCCGGGGCAAATTCGCGCTGGGGCGCACTCTGACTACGGCACCCTCACCCTGCTGTTTCAAGACGAGGTGGGCGGGCTAGAGGTGCTCAGCGCCCAGGGCGAATGGTTAGCGGCCCCGGCTATTCCCGGCGCGGTGCTGGTGAATACGGGCGATCTGACCGAGCGCTGGAGCAACGGCGTGTTTCGCTCTACCCAGCACCGGGTGGCCCTGCCCCAGGCCGACAAGGCCCACCGAGATCGCTACTCGATTGCCTTTTTTTGCGAACCCGACGCCGATGCTCTGATCGCCTGTCTGCCCACCTGCCAGGGGCCAGACAACCCGCCCCAGTACCCGCCCATCACCGCTGGAGACTATCTGCTCAGCCGGTTGCAGGCTACCTACTGACCCAACCGACGATTCTCCTGCCGCTCATCCCAAAAACCGGTAGAGTGAATGAAGTCTGCACGCCGCACTGCAACCGCCGCCATGGGTCAGCCCTCTTCTGTCGAGCCACCAGTCGAACCCTCTGTCGATCAGCCGGCCTCAGCCGCCGAAGCCCCCCCCAGTTTTGTCAAACTGGCCATGCGCAACATGGTTAAAAAAGGCGGTAAGTCGCTGTTTCACTTTTCGCTCACCGTGACGGCGCTGCTGACGCTGCTGGTGGGCCTTGCCTACCTGACGCACTAGCCATGACTGCGATCGCCCTAGAGATAGCCCTAGATGCCGACCATCCCCAGGCCGATGGGGTAACCGAGGCCGAGTGGCAAGCCTGGTTTAGCCAGTGGGGCCAGCACCTGGCCATTGAGGGAGCCATTGAGGGGTCTCCGTTGGGGGCCTACGAGCTAGCGCTCAAGCTCACCACCGATGCCGCCATTGCCGAGCTTAACCAGGTCTTTCGCCAGGTAGAGGGGCCGACAGATGTGCTCTCCTTTGCGGCGATCGACCTAGACTTTCCGGTGGCACCCGATCTGCTGGCCACCGAACCCCTCAACCTGGGGGACATTATCATTTCCTTAGACACCGCCACCCGCCAAGCTGCCGAGGCCGGCCATTCCCTCCGCTGGGAAACCGTCTGGCTAGCAGCCCACGGCTTTTTGCACCTGCTCGGCTGGGATCACCCCGACGACGCTACCCTGGCAGCAATGCTGGCCAAACAGAGCGAATTGCTCGCCCTCGTCGGTTTAAATTCGGAAAAAGTAGGCTAGATTGGGCCTGATTCTATCTCTACGGTACGGTGTAGGGGCCTACTGCCCCAACGACTACATACATTAACTATCTATGACCCTCTACAGCGAAAATTCAGAGTCGGTGGTGCCGGTAGCTGAGGCCAACCTCAGCCCGGTAGCCCGATCGCTCTCCTGGCGAGTGGCCACCAACCTGCTGGTCAGCTTCAAATATGCCTGGCAGGGGGTCAGCTACGCCTTTCGTACCCAGCGCAACTTTCGTATTCATGTCACGGCAGGCAGTCTGGCGGTCAGCTTGGCGATCGTCCTGCGCCTCACCCCGGTAGAGCTGGCGGTGATCGTGCTCACCTGCGGCATCGTGCTCACCATGGAGCTGATCAACACCGCCCTTGAGTCGGTGGTCGACCTGACCGTAGAGCAGACCTACCACGAACTTGCCAAGATCGCCAAAGACTGCGCCGCCGCCGCCGTGCTGATCTCAGCGCTGGTGTCGGTGTCGGTAGCGGTCTGCCTGCTGCTGCCGCCCCTGGTGCGGCTGTCTTCCTCCCAGCTTTAGTCCTGCTCGCTTGCCCCCGCCGCTATGATTCTCATCATCGACAACTACGACAGCTTTACCTATAACCTGGTGCAGTACCTAGGCGAGCTAGGGGCCGAGCTGCCCGTGGCCGCTGACCTGCGGGTGTTTCGCAACGATGAGATCACTGTGGCTGAGATTACTGCTCTCAAGCCTGACGGTATCGTCATCTCCCCCGGCCCCGGCACCCCCGACGACTCCGGCGTTTCTCTAGAGATTATCGAAAAGCTCGGCCCCACCATCCCCATTCTGGGCGTGTGTTTGGGGCACCAGAGCATCGGCCAGGTGTTTGGCGGTAATGTCGTGCGCGCGGCCGAACTCATGCACGGCAAAACCTCCCCTGTATTCCACACCGGCAAGGGCGTGTTTGCGGGCCTAGAAAACCCCTTTCAGGCCACCCGCTACCACAGCCTGGTGGTCGATCGTCCCACCTGCCCCGCCGTACTTGAGATTACCGCCTGGGTCGAAGACGGCACCATCATGGGCGTACAGCACCGCGACTATCCCCATATGCAAGGGGTGCAGTTTCACCCCGAGAGCATTTTGACCGAGGCGGGCCTGCAAATTTTGCGAAACTTCCTGCTGTCGATTCCGGTACCCGTCGCTGCGTAGGGCATTGCCCATATTGGATCGGGCCACACAATCAAAATCTACAGTTTCTCCAGGGTTCTCAGCCATGATCGCTGCTAAAAGCCCAGTTCGCTGGACCACTAAAGACATCGAAGCGCTCCCGGAAAACGAGTGGATTCGCTACGAAATTATTGATGGAGAGCTGTTTGTGACGCGATCGCCCCACCACAAGCACCAGCAGCTGGCTGGTCGCATTTTTGCTGCGCTGGATGATTGGGCATTGACCTCTGGCCACGGTGAAGCGTCCATCATGCCAGGGTTAATTTTCTCAGATGCCGACAATGTTTCGCCTGATGTGGTCTGGGCCAGCGATGAACGCATTGCCCAAACGCAAGACGAGGCCGGTCACTTTCAGGGCGCACCGGAGCTGGTTGTGGAAGTGCTATCGCCCGGTAAAGCCAACGAAGATCGCGATCGCTCCGCCAAGCTCAAGCTCTACTCTATCCAAGGGGTCTTGGAATACTGGATCGCTGACCGCACAGCCCAGCGGATTGAGATCTACCGTCGCGAGCAGGCTCAGCTAGTCTTAGCAGCTACCCTTTTAGATCAAGACACGATTACCTCAGACCTGCTACCAGGATTTGCGTGCGAGGTGGCCCGCCTGTTTGCAGCGCGAACGTGAGTCGACAGCTAAAAAGCCTCTTGTGGCAAGACTTTGAGCTCAGGTTACTTCAGCCAGATTCCCGTTCCCACGAGAATGACGAGCAATTCTCCAGGGTCATGAATAATGCAGGCTAGGGAGGTTTCCCCAAAAAACGCCCCCCGAATCTGTGGATTCGGGGGGCATTTTTTCGATCTCCGAAATCTATGCGCGCACCGCAGCCCGCTTCCACTCGGTGTGGTAAGTGCCCTCTTTGTCGGTTCGCACGTAGGTGTGGGCACCAAAGTAGTCGCGCTGAGCCTGGGTCAGGTTTTGGGGTAGGCGATCGCGGCGATAGCTGTCGAAGTAGTCAAGCGACGCACTAAAGGCCGGCACCGGAATGCCGAAGGTTGCCGCCATAGCGATGACTTCCCGCCAGGCGGTCTGGCGATCGAGAATAGTCTGCTTAAACTCTGGGGCCAGCAGCAGGTTGGCCAGGCCGGGGTTCTCATCGTAGGCATGTTTGATCTTATTTAAGAAGCCAGCGCGAATAATGCAGCCCCCTTTCCAGATGCGGGCGGTTTCGCCCAGATTGACGTCGTACTCGTAGTGCTTCGATGCCGCCCCAATCAGGGCCATGCCCTGGGCATAGGAGCAGATCTTTGAGCAGTAGAGGGCATCGCGAATTTTGTTCACCATTGCCTTGACATCGCCATCAAAGCTGACCGTGGGGCCGATCAGCTCCTTCGACGCCGCCACCCGCTCGGCTTTGATCGACGACAAAATTCGCGCATTCACCGCCGCCGTAATCGTGGGAATGCCCACCCCCAGCTCCAGGGCGCTCATCACCGTCCAGCGGCCAGTGCCCTTTTGGCCCGCCGCGTCCATAATTAGCTCCACCAGCGGTTCACCCGTGTCTTCATCCAGGTTGGTGAAGATGTCGGCGGTGATCTCAATTAAGAATGAGTTCAGCTCGTCGGTCAGGTTCCACTGGCTAAACACCTCAAACAGCTGGTTGTGATCGAGGCCCAGCACGCTCTTCATCAGGTCATAGGCTTCGGCGATCAGCTGCATGTCGCCATACTCGATGCCGTTGTGCACCATCTTGACGTAGTGGCCCGCGCCCCGGGGGCCAATGTAGGTGACGCAGGGGCCGTCATCGACCTGGGCCGCAATTTTTTTGACGATGGGCTCGATCGAGTCGTAGGCGGCGCGGGTGCCGCCGGGCATCAGGCTGGGGCCGAGCAGAGCGCCCTCTTCGCCACCGCTCACACCCATGCCGATAAAGCGCAGGCCGGTAGATTCGAGATCTTTAGTGCGGCGCTCGGTGTCTTCGTAGAGAGAGTTGCCCCCATCCATGATCATGTCGCCGTCGTCGAGCAGGGGGCGGAGCTGGTCGATCACCGCATCTACTGGCCCGCCCGCTTTCACCATCACCAAAATGCGCCGAGGTCGCTCAAGGGACTGCACAAATTCTTCGAGGTTGTAGGCGGCTACAACGTTCTTGCCCTGGGCGCGGGTGGCCATAAATTTTTCGGTCACGGCGGCGGTGCGGTTGTACACCGACACTGGGAAGCCTTTGCTTTCAACGTTGAGGGCCAGGTTTTCGCCCATGACGGCGAGGCCAATTACACCAAAACTCTGTGCCATATCTATCTCTCGGTAACGGTTCGGTCAAAAGTCAAAAACGGAGTCTGCTGCCAGCGGAGCCCTAGGGAGAACATTCTAGGGAGAAGTGTGGGGTGGGTCGGTTAGGGGGACGTTAACGCACTGTGGGATATCAATGGAGTACCGACCGGATCAAAACTACCCACCAAAACTGTCAACAGACTAAACAACTTTTTCCAGATGACCATGCACCCAAAGGTTTTCTTTAGGTGTTGCGGTTAAAAGCTAAGGATTCGTGACCTATCGGGGCCGGTCATCTACCCCAGAGTAAGATTTTGACGTCTCGGGGCTGTTTGCCACTCACCCCGCCGCCCCCATTGAGAAGCTGCTGGCGCTGAAAGCAGAACTGATGAAGGCGACGGTTTGAGGATGGTGAGGAACCGTAATATTTCCCAAATTTTGTAGCCCCTGAAGCTGTTGAATTTGGAAAGTGCCGTAACAATGGCGTTACGTTGTGACGTTCTCTCTAACTAGCGATGAAACTTCCCTCTTGTCCTACATGGGTGGCTCTGGCCATGACGGCTGGGCTTTTGACTGCGGCTACGTCTGCTAGCGCCTACTCTGGTTGTGCGTTCTCTAAGCTGGGGTCGCCTGAGGTAACGGCTGCGGGTGATGGCCCCAGCGGTTGGCTGAGCGCCTCTCCGGACAGCAATGCCCTGGGGGCAGCCCTGGGTGGATTGGGGGCGATCGCCGCTCTGCTAACCGGTGGTACGGTGCTGCTGCGTCAGCGCCATCTAGCTCAAGAGTCGGCAGCAAATGCTGCGGCTCTGGCTGCCGAGGCCGACCTTGGCATCACTGCCGAAACTGTTTTGCTGGCTGAGACTGCCATACCTGCGATCGCTTCAGTCGACTCAACCGAGTCTGACCTAGTTGCCGGTCTGCGTCGCTAGATCAACCTTGCCTGTGTTTGACATCTCCTTGAGTAGCTGAATTGGAGCTGGCCGTTGGTCAGCTCTTTTTTTGGCCTTGTACCTCAGCCTGTAGCCAGGTCAGGTAGGCGGGTAACCCGGCCACGATGGGGAGGGCGATGATTTCGGGCACCTCATAGCTGTGGGCCAGTTTGATCGACTCGCTGAGTCGATCAAACTGGCTCAGATCGGTTTTAATCACCAGCTGCCATTCAGATTCGGCCTGCACTTGCCCCTGCCAGCGGTAGGTCGATCGCACGGGGTAGACAGTCACACAGGCGGCAAGGCGAACCTCCACCAGATGGCGAGCCAGGCGATCGGCCTCGGCCTCAGAGCTAGCGGTGACTAGCACCACGCCAAGATCTGCGGTCATGGCTAGGCAATGCGATCGACAAAGTGAGACAGGTTGAGGGTTTCTCTCGCCGGGCGGTGGGTCCAGCGGGTTTCCCCCTGAACCGCTTGGTAGAGGTAGGCCCTGGCCTCGGCGGGCAGCACCGACTCAGTAAACTCAGTGCCATCGACCACCGCTGACTTGAGGGAGGCTTCGCCCAGGTGAGCGCGAGTGAGGTCAGCCCGCGACAGATCTACTCCATCTAGAATGCCGTTCCACAGCACTGCTCCAGTGAGGTCGGAGCCGCTGAGGTCAGCTCCCACCATGCTGACCCCGCGCATGGTGGTGTGGGCCAGATTGGCCGAACTCAGGTTGGCCTGGTTGAGGTTGGCGCCGTTGAGTTTAGCCTCCTTGAGGTTTACCCCAGCCAGGTTCATGCCGTGGAGATCGACACCATTGAGCCAGGCACCCTCCAGATTGGTAGCCTCCATGCGGGTGCGCTCTAGATCGGCACCGCTGAGCCGCGCCCCCGTCAGGTAGGCCCAGGAGAGATTGGCTCCGCTTAGGTTGGCACCCCGCAGATTGGCTCCGGTGAGGTTGGCACCGCAGAGGTTGGCACCGCGCAGATCAGCCTGGCGCAGGTTGGCATGGCACAGGTCGCAGCCGCTGAGCTGAGCGTTGCGCAGATCGGCCCGCACCATAAACGACCCGCGTAGGTTGGCCTTAGTGAGGTCGGCCTGAGCCATGTGGGTTTCGCTCATTTTGGCGAAGCTCAGGTTGGCCCAGTTGAGGTCGGCGTAGTCGAGATTGGCCTGGGTGAGAAATGACCGACTGAGATCGGCACCCTTGAGGTTGGCACGACTGAGATCGACCTCAACTAAAATGTGGCGACTAAAGTCGGCCCCGGCCAAACTGATGCCGGCAAAATTGCGATATCCGGCCTCATAAAGCTCAAGAAAATACTTAATGTGCATAATGCTACGGTGGTGAGCTGGGGAAATGCCAGACTCACGGGGGGCTATCAATGGCACGGCACGATCCCAAAATCGGGTCAGTGGTCTAGGCAGGCAGTATAAGACAGTATAAAAACAGCGACAAAAAATGAGTTTATGAGTGAAGTTAACGCTTCTTTAACTAAGGAAGGAGAACATAAGTTTACGGTTCAAAATGTGATTAATTATTTTTTAACACTTGTTATCTTGAGGGCTATCTCTGGGGTCAGAGCGCTATGAATACAGGTTATTGGCTTTTCTAGAGGCTAACAGCCTTCGTTGCTGATGGTTGATAATTTAGTGAGAAACTTTGCACTTGAGCAGGTATGAAAAGATTTGTTTTTTGGACTCTCTGGCTAGGGTTTGTTTTGTATGCATTTATACTTGCACCCCCCGATCGCCCCGACACAGCCGATCTCATTCTGCGCCTTTCCACCGGAGCCTGGGAGGGCATTAACCCTGTTGTTGTGGCGCTGTTCAACGCCATGGGCATCTGGCCGATGGTCTACGCCGCTGTCGCCCTAGTCGATGGTCAGGGTCAAAAACTGCGGGCCTGGCCCTTTGTGGTTGGCTCTTTTGCGGTGGGGGCCTTTGCGCTGCTGCCCTATTTGGCTCTGCGGCAGCCTAATCCCAGCTTTGGCGGGCAAAAAAGCGCCCTGCTGCGCCTGACCGAGTCGCGCTGGCTGGGGGCTGGGCTGGGGCTGGGGGCGATCGCCCTCGCCGCCTTTGCATTACTTAAAGGAGACTGGCCCGACTTTTGGCAGCAGTGGCAGACCAGCCGCTTCATTCACGTGATGTCGCTAGACTTTGTGGCCCTGTGGCTGCTGTTTCCGGTGCTGCTGCGCGACGACATGGCCCGTCGGGGGCTGCGGCAGCCCTGGCCGATGGCGGTGGCGCTGGGGTTGCCGCTGGTCGGAGCCTGTCTATACCTGGCCCTAAGGCCGCTGTTATCAGAGGGGTCGGCGGCGATGGAGGAGCTGCCAAATAGAATTTCTGGTCAACTGTGAGGTTTGAGTTTTGTCCCTACTCAAAACTCAAACCTCGCAATGCTTGTGCTCGGCCCGCCTGCGCCGCAGCGTTGCCATCAACTGTTGGGTAGAGAAAGGCTTGATCACAATATTGTCGGGGGCTACCAGATCGCGGAGATCTTGGCCGTGGAGGCGATAGTCGGCGGCTAGGAGGATGGCCTGCGATCGCCGTTGGTCAACGGCCTTGACGAGGGCGGCGGTGTCGGTTTGAAAGTAGTCGGCATCGATTAAGACCAAATCGACGGGGGTTTGTCGCAGAGTGGTGAGCAGGCCATGGGGAGTAGTGGCTAAGCTGGTGCTCCAGCCCAGGCGATGCAGCCCCTTTTGCAGCAGTGCTGCCAAACGAGCGCGGTTGGCGGTCACCAGCACATGGGTGGGGTTGCTAGACCCAGAGGGATGCGTTCGCCCCCTCATCAGGGCGGGTTCAGGATGCAGAGGTTCGGTTTGCAGCGATCGCCGCCGCCGAGTCAGCACAGGAGCTGGGGTGGTGGGCAGCAATAGGCCTGACATCATGGCAAACCACCTTACAGAGAACACAGTTAGAGCACGGTTTGGGGAAGGGCTATGGAGCCGTTCTACCCAGCTTGCTGCCCAAAAGTAACACCAGGGTTTCAGCTGGGCGGGGCCAGGGGCAGCCGCAGGGCTACCTGGGTACCCTGGTGGATCTGGCTGGTGACGATAATGTGCCCGCCGTGGAGGGTAATAATTTGCTGGACAATGGCCAGGCCTAGGCCAAAACCGCCCGTTTGACGCGATCGCGCCGCGCTCACTCGGTAAAACCGCTCAAAAATATGGGGCAAATCTGCCGCCGGAATGCCGCTGCCAGAGTCTTCGATGCGCAGCAGCGCCCACCGGGGCTGGGTGGTCAAGTGCAGCCCAATGGTGCCCCCGGCGGGGGTATAGCGGCGGGCGTTGTCTAGTAGATTGAGCACCGCCTGGCGCAGCAGATCGGGCTCGCCCCGCAGCCATACCGAGGTGGCGGGCAGGGTGGTGTCAAGGCGAATGGCTTGGGCCGCCAGCAGGGTGGTGTAGTCGGCCACGATAGGCTCCAGCACCGTGAGCAGATCGAGGGGTGGAGCCGCCTGCCAGGGGCGATCGCCCTGGTGCCGGGCCAAAAACAGCAGGTGCCCCACCAGGGTGCTCATCCCCTCGCCGATCTCAGAAATGGTTTGCAGGCAGGCTGTCTGTTCTTCCGGTGAGGTGGGCTCCATGAGCCCTAGCTGGGCATGGCTGATCACCGCCGCCAGCGGGGCACGCAGCTCGTGGGAGGCGTCGGCGGTAAACTGCTGGAGCCGCTGGTAGGCACTGTGAATCGGCTCCATGGCCATGCCGCCCAAGGCCCACCCCGCTACCGCGATCGCCGCCAGGGCCAGGGGCACCCCCACCGCTAAAAACCAGCGCAGCTCTTGCAGTGGCTGGGTCACCGGGTCAAGGGCTGTTGCCAGTTGCAGGTAGCCCAGCACGTCGCCATTGCGGTACACCGGCAGGGTGAGCTGCCGAAGCGGGGCGGCATCTCCCCCGGCAGTGGCCCCGGCAAGGGTTTGAAAGCCCATGTCGGCTTCGAGCAGCGGCGGTGGAATCGCCCCTAGAAACTGCAACAGCTGCTTTTCGGGGGTGTACCAGCGGGCAAACACGACGGTGGTATCGAGGCGAATGGCGTCACTGCCCAGCAGGGGGGCGTCTTCGAGATCAATGCGGCGGCGATCGCCATAGCTAATCTCTTCTACCCCAGAAGCGATCACCTGGCTGGTTTCGTACAGGGTTTGATCAAAGCTGTCGACGCGATCGCGGGCTTCGCGGGCGTAGAGCAACCCCGCAAACACCACCAAAATGCTGCCCATCGACACCGTAAACCAGCGGGCCAGATTTAGTCGACTGCGCTCAAACATGGGGGCTGCCCTCCGGTGGGGCCAGCCGATAGCCCATGCCATAGACCGTTTGCAGCCAGTCTTCGGCGCTGAGGGCTTGCAGGCGCTGGCGCAGACGGTGTATCACCATGGCCACGGCCTTGCTTTCGGGCTGCATGTCCCAGTCCCACAGGGCCTGCTCGATCTGGTCGCGGGTCAGCACCTGCTGGGGGTGGCGCAGCAGGTATTCCATCAGCTGAAATTCGCGCCCTGAGAGGGGCACCGTAGCGCTGGCGCGCTCGAGGACGAGGGTGTTGAGGTCGAGGGATAGATCGCCCAGGCTGAGGCGATCGCCCTGCCACAGCGGCGACCTGCGCCCCAGCGCCCGCACCCGCGCCAGCAGCTCCGTCAGGTTGACCGGCTTGACCAAATAGTCGTCGGCCCCGGCATCGAGCCCGGCCACCTTGTCTTGAATGGTGTCTTTGGCGGTGAGAAACATCACCGGGGCGGTCTTGCCTAGGCGACGATAGTGCTGGCACAGCTCAATACCGGTGATGTCGGGCAGCATCCAGTCAAGCACCAGCAGGTCGTAGGGGCGATCGCCCATGAGCTGCTGGGCAATGTGGCTGTCGGCCACCGCATCGACCCGGTGATTGGCTTTGATCAGAGCCTGCTGCAGCGGTTTAAGCTGGGCTAGATCGTCCTCAACCAGTAAGATTTTCATCGTGGGCAGTTCTCTACGGGCTAGCCATACCGTCAAATTATGTACTTTACCCCTCGCGATGCCATTCCAACCCCTAGGCCGCTGGCTAAAAATTAGTCTCCAATTTGGGCTGCCCATGGTGCTGACCGGTGTCGCCGTATGGGTGTACAGCGGCTGGTTTACCGACCGGGTGCTGGGCCACACCCACGGGGCCACCCTAGCCGTAGACATTACCGGAGCCCAGGCGGTTACGGTCTCCTTTAGGGTCAGAGTGCTCGCCCTCGACGCCGAAATCGACCGCCAGTCTCAGATTACCGAGGTTTCGGTCCGCACCAGCGGCTCTTCTCTCCAGGAAATGGAGTTTGAATACCCCCTGGTAGAGTACGCTGACATCGAGCAGGCCATCGCCCAAGACCTGGGCCTGACCCCAGAGACCGTGCGCGCCCTGATTCGCTACCGCATTGATTGAGCGAGGTGAGGGAGATAAGGTTTGAAGGCTTAATTTTGAGCGTTTGTTGTGCCCAAAGCGTGCGGCAGTGCTGCATGCCGGTATGAACCTACCCGATCCGCCCTCACCCTAGCCCTCTCCCCATATCCCCTACCCCCGCTGCCGCCATGCTTTGCAAGCGGCTGAGAGTGCGCTGCACCGAGGTCAGACCTTGGCGATCGCCCTGGGCCTCTAGGTAAGCGCTGGCCCGCTCTAGGTCGGCGATCGCCCGCGCCTGATCGCCCTGGCTCTGGTAGACGGCGCTGCGGTAGCAGTAGGGCAGGGCAATGGGGTCGCCGCAGGCGATGGCATCGCTGTAGTCGCGCACGGCCCCCTTGAGATCGCCCAGCTTTTGCAGGGCGCTGCCCCGGTAGACGTAGGCCATGGGCAGGTGGGGCTTGAGGGTAATGGCCTGGGTAAAGTCGGCGATCGCGGCGGGGTAGCGGCGCTGCTCTAGGCGTAGCCAGCCCCGGTTGCAGTAGGGGGCAAACAAGCGCGGATTTTGGTCGATGGCCTCTGTCAGATCGGCCTCGGCAGCATCGAGCTGGTTGAGCTCGAGCTGGGCCACCCCCCGGTTGTTGAGGGCAATGGCGTGGTCGGGTGCCAGGGCGATCACCTGGCTATAGTCGCTGATGGCACCGGGCTGGTCGCGCAGGTCGTGGCGGGTGGTGCCCCGGTTAAAGAAGGCCGTCACATCCCCTGGGGGAATCACCGGATCGTGGAACCGCTGCATCAGCGCCTGCACCACCGCCGGTTCGGCGGTGCGCAGTTTAGCCTCCAGATTGGGAATGGCCGCACTCTGGGTGGGCAGGGCTTTGAGGCCGACAATGGCGTAGGTGCGGTCGGCGGGCGCAGTGTTGCCGCTGTCGCACACCAGGTAGCTCTCTGCCGCGCCCATAACCCGAAACTTGAAGCGATCGGGGTAGTTTTCCCGCAGGGGCAGCAGCTGGTTTAACGACGCCTTGAGCAGCTGGAGCTGGCTCGACTCGGTGCCCCAGCGCTGGCTGATGCGCCAGGTCAGACGGCCATCATGCTGGTCGCCCCGGTGGCACCAGCCAATTTCGAGCTGGCCGCCGCGATCGAGCAGCTGGGTAAATTTTTTCAGCAAGCCATCGTCAATGGTGACATAGCTGGCCCAGGGCCACACCAACAGCACCCGCCGCTGGGCTGAGTCAAGAGCCTGCTCAAGCGCCTGGCGACTGGCCAGGGGCTGGGGTTCGGTGGCCGTCGTCACCGGCAGATCCAAAATCCAGGCCGGGCTGGGGGCCGGGGTAGCCTGGCGCAGCTCCTGGAGGTCAGCCTCGGTCTGCTGCACTCGCTGAGCTAGCTGTACCAGCGCCTTGCGGTTGGTGGTAGAAGCAGGAATGTTGCCCAGGTGTTCGGCCAGGTGCTGCTGGCGGTCGGAGAGCGATCGCGTCACCCCTTCTAGCTGAGCAACCTGGGCTCTCACCTGGCCCAAATACTGCGACACCACCTGCTGGACATGCTCCTGGGTGTGGCCGGCGGTAGCCTGGCGATTGACCTGCTGTTGCAGATGTTGCACTTCGGCCATCAGTCGATCTAGATCGGCGGTATTGACCTGGGGGGTATCGTTGGGCATGCCGCTCACCGTCCCCACCGGAATTTTGGTCAAGGCTTGCTCCAGGCGGCCCTGCTGCCGGGTAATCTCTTTGACATGGTCGACGAGACGGCTAAACTCAGTCTGGGGCACCAGGTGGGCGATCGCCTTGATCATTTCTGCCATTTCAGCCCGCTGGCGATCGGGTGGGGGTGTCTGGGGCAGGTCTTGCCACCGGCGTTCCATCTGTCCCACCGCATCTTGCAGCTGGGTCGTCAGGGTACGGGTCTCAGCCCGCAGGTTTTCGAGACTGACCCGAGTTTGCATCAGATCAGTCTTAACGTGAGAAAGCTTTGCTTCATCAGCCTCGACTCGGACGACAGTGGCTAGCCGCTGCATATAGGTGCTGAGGTGCTCAAGGCTAGCCTGGGTCGTGGTGGACTGATCTTGCAGCTGGGTAATCTGTCGCTGCACAGGCGCTAGATCGGGCGTTTGCAGCCCTTCGATCTGCTCGTCAACATGAATCTGCAGCGCCTTGAGTTTGTTTGAGAAACGAATGAATGAATGGTTGTTGCGATCGAGCACCGCCCGCTGAAAGTTGGTCAGCGCCTCGGGAGAAGGTAGCGCCGTCACCTGTTTGCTCAGATTGGTGATGCGACGACTAGTTTGCCGGTGCTGGCGCACCAGTTTTTCTTGGGCGTCTTCTAGCTGCTGCTCAACCCGGTTGCGATTGAGCAACCCCACCGCCGCCAACACCGTTAGGGGGGCAGACGCCAGGGCCACATTTTGCGCCGCTACCGAGGCGATCGCACCGACGCCAGAACCCACCACCAGAGCCTTTTCGGCCCTTGTCAACCAATGATTATCAGCCACGTTAGTACCCCTGATGATCGAACACGCTGGGCGTTGCGGTGACTGAGGGGGCGTCAGGGGGGCTACACCGCTACTGTTTTAATCTTCAGAGGGCGATCGCGCCATCAGGATAGTTTTGCATCGCCTCCACCCAATGCTCTCCCGGCGGGCCGCCTCGTACCGCATCCGAATTCCATACCCCCGGATTCTCAACTGGCCAACCTGTAGGGGCGCACAGCTGTGCGCCCTGCTGAATCGGGGGCAGACTCAGCCACCCCAACGCGAGCACCGACCTTGGAAATCAGCTGAGCTAAACTACAGCGGCGGTGGCCAGATAGCCCAGCGCTTCGAGTTTGGCGATCACCTGGGCGACGCTTTCTGCGACGGTTTGCTGGTCGGTGTGGCAGTGCACCTCGGGGTTGAGGGGGGCTTCGTAGGGGTCGCTAATGCCGGTGAACTGCTTGATTTCGCCTGATCTAGCTTTCTTGTAGAGACCCTTGACATCGCGATCTTCGCAGACAGAGAGGGGGGCATCGACAAAGACTTCGACAAAGTCGCCGATGCGATCGCGCACCGTTTCCCGCGCTTCGCGGTAGGGCGAGATCGCCGATACCAGCACCACCACCCCGTTGCGAGTCAGCAGGTGAGAGACAAAGCCAATGCGGCGAATGTTTTCATCCCGGTCTTCTTTGCTAAAGCCTAGCCCCTTGGTGAGGTTGGTGCGCACAATGTCACCGTCGAGCACCTCCAGCTGACAGCCTCGCTGGCGCAGTTCAGCTTCTAAGGCCGTAGCAATGGTCGACTTGCCCGAGCCGCTCAGACCCGTAAACCAAATGGTGACCCCGCGCTGTGCTGCTGCCATTAACCTAACTCCTAATACCGGCCTACCGGCCCTAACTGCACTATAAATTAAACCACTTACCGGTCACCCACCCTAGCCGCCAGCTTTTTCTGCCCCTTGCGACTGCCAAACAGGTGAGCGTATACGTAAGTCAACTCACCCCCCAAAAAGAAAATCTGGCTGGTGAGGTAAATCCACAGCATCAGCACCATGACACCGCCGACCACGCCGTAGGAGCTAAACCGGCTGCCCAGGCTAATCACACTATTGCTGATCAGCTGTTGCAAAATGAGCCATAGCACTGCCGTAAACAGCGCCCCTAAAAAGACATCTCGCCAGGCCACCCGGGTGCTGGGCAACGTTTTGTAGAGCACCATCACCACTATGGTTAGCGTCACAAACGAAATGCTCAGGCGCAGCGACGACAGCAGCTGCACCTGGTCAAGACCGACCACCATCACCCACTGGTTTACCCCTTCCAGCAGACGACTGACGGTGTTAAGGGCAATATTGCTCAGCAGTGACAAAAAGATCAGGCTGGTGGCACCCATCACCAGCAAAAACGCCAACAACCGCCGCCATACAAAGATAAACGCTACTTCCCCAAACCCATCAAAGCGGTGGTGCCGAGGCTTGGTATGCCAAATTTTGTCAAAGGAGCGGCTCAGCGCCCCAAAAAAACCGCCGGAGGTAAACAGCAGAATGCCAAAGCCTACAATGCTGGCGCTGGTGCGGCCCGTGTAAAACTCAGTCAGCGTCGCCTGCACCAAGGGAAAGGCGTCGGGGGGCAGGGTCTCTTGGGCAAAGTTAAGCACCGCATTGTAGGCATCGGTGCTGGGGCCAATCAAAAAACCCACAATGCTCAGCGACACCAAAATCATCGGGAACATCGAAAACAGGCCGTAGTAGGCCAGCGCTGCCCCCATTTCGAGGCAGTCGTCCTGCTGCCACTTCATCAGGGTGCGGCCAATCAACTTTGTCCAAGCTGAATGCCTGACCCTATGCTTCAAAAAATTGAGCATGGCCGCGATCGCTAAGTTAATCCACTGCTGGGCTAGTTCCCGAGACCATTGCCATTGTTCAAACCGTGCCAGTCGCCTTCTCATTGTATCGACCCTGTCTACTCGCTGGATTGCCGTGCCAGCTACTTACATTGGCACAAAACTCAAAAAGTAGCGCATGGGTACAAAAAAATGCGTGCCGCTTTCCCAGGCAGACCCAACCGTTGACCCGCCCCAATGAAACAAGTTATCTATAGCTGCGCTGGGTGAGCTGGACGTTTTCAAAGTCGAGATTTTCGCGGTGGAGTTCTGGCGATCGCCCCTCACCCGCATACTCCCACGCCGCCACAAAGGCATAGTGCTCGTCGTCGCGCTGGGCCTCACCGTCGGCGGTTTGGTACTCCTCCCGAAAGTGGCCACCGCAAGATTCTTCGCGCTGGAGGGCATCTCGCGCCATCAGCGCGGCCAGGTCAATAAAGTCGGCTACGCGGCCCGCAAACTCCAGGTTTTTGTTGAGCGTGTTGGCCTCGCCAGGGAGTTTGAGGTTTTGCCAAAACTCGGTGCGTAGGTCTTGAATCTGGGCGATCGCACTCTCCAGCCCCTCCCGGTTCCGCGCCATACCCACGTAGTCCCACACAATCCGGCCCAGCTCCCGGTGAAACTCCATCACCGTTTTTTCGCCCTGGATGCTCAGCAGCTTAGTCACCCGCGCCTTAGCGCTGGCCTCCGCCTCCCCAAAGGCATCGTCGTCAGTCGTCACAGGCGAGAACGACTGCCCCGCAATATAGTCACCCAGGGTGTAGGGAATGACAAAATAGCCATCCGCCAGCCCCTGCATCAGCGCACTGGCCCCCAGCCGATTGGCCCCGTGGTCAGAGAAATTGGCCTCACCCAGCACAAACAATCCGGGGATCGTGCTCATCAAGTGGTAGTCAACCCACAGACCGCCCATGGTGTAGTGCACGGCGGGGTAGATGCGCATGGGCGTTTCGTAGGGGTTTTCACCCGAGATCCGCTCGTACATGTCGAATAGGTTGCCGTAGCGGGCGGCGATGGTGTTGCGACCCTGGGCTTGAATGGCATCGCGAAAATCTAAATACACTGCCAGCCCGGTTTCACCTACCCCACGCCCCTCGTCGGTCATCGCCTTAGAGTTGCGCGAGGCCACATCGCGGGGCACCAGGTTGCCAAAGGCCGGGTAGCGGGTCTCTAGATAGTAGTCGCGCTCCCCATCGGGAATGTCGGCGGGGTGGCGGCTATCCCCCGGTTTTAGCGGCACCCACACCCGCCCATCGTTGCGCAGACCCTCACTCATTAGGGTGAGTTTTGACTGGTAATCGCCCGACACCGGAATGCAGGTGGGGTGAATCTGCGTATAGCAAGGGTTGGCAAAGTAGGCCCCCCGCCGATGGCAGCGCCAGGCCGCCGTTACATTAGAATTTTTGGCATTGGTGGAGAGGTAATAGACATTGCCGTAGCCCCCTGTACACAGCAGCACCGCATCGCCGGCGTAGCGCTCAAATTCTCCCGTCACCAGGTTGCGCACCACAATGCCCCGCGCCTTGCCATCAGCCACCACCAGCTCCAGCATTTCGCGACGCGAGTAGACCTCGATCTTGCCCGCCTGTACCATGCGCATCATGGCGCTGTAGGCCCCCAGGAGTAATTGCTGCCCGGTCTGGCCCTGGGCGTAGAAGGTGCGCGACACCTGGGCTCCACCAAAAGAACGGTTGTCGAGCAGCCCCCCGTACTCCCGCGCAAAGGGTACGCCCTGGGCCACGCACTGGTCGATAATGCTGCTGCTGATCTCCGCCAGCCGGTGCACATTGGCCTCGCGCGAGCGGTAGTCACCCCCTTTGATGGTGTCGTAGAACAGCCGCCACACGCTGTCGCCGTCGTTGGGGTAGTTTTTTGTCGCATTAATGCCCCCCTGGGCCGCAATGCTGTGGGCGCGCCGGGGCGAGTCTTGAATGCAAAAGCTTTTGACGTTGTAGCCCAGCTCCGCTAGAGTCGCCGCCGCCGAAGCCCCCGCCAACCCTGTGCCCACTACCAAAATGGTGTGTTTCTGCTTGTTTTTGGGGCTGACCAGGCGGCAGTGCTCTTTGAAGTGGCTCCACTTTTGGTTGAGTGGGCCAGCGGGAATGCGGGGGTCGAGCATGGGGTAAGGGCTGATGAGGCGCGGTGTGTGTCCTTATTTTAGGCCCTTATTCTAGGATGGAGCCCTGAAGCCAGCCGCCGCCGCTCCTTCGACTACTTCAGCGTTCGCGGATCTAGCGCATCGCGCAGGCCATCGCCCAGCAGGTTAAAGGCTAGGGCCGTAATCACAATCAAGATCGCTGGGGGCCACACCAGCCAGGGTTGCAGCACCAAAATAGAAGCATTGGTTGCCAGGGTCAACATGTTGCCCCAGGAGGCGTCGGGCTGCTGAATACCGAGGCCAATGAAGCTCAGGGTCGCCTCTGCCAAAATAAAGCTGGGAATCGCCAGGGTGGCAGCGATAATGCCATAGCTGGCCGTCTGGGGCAATATATGGCGGGTGATGATGTAGAGCGATCGCCCCCCCATTACCTTACTGGCCTGCACAAACTCCCGCTCTTTGATCGATAGCACCTGACCGCGAATCACCCGCGCCAGCCCCGCCCAACCCACCAGCGAGGTGATCAGCACGATCAGCATAAATCGCTGGGTGCTAGAGATGCCCGCTGGCAGCACCGCCGCTAGGGCCACCAGCAAATAAATGCTAGGAATCGTCATCAGCACTTCCACAAAGCGCATGAGCACGCCATCGACCGCACCGCCAAAGTAGCCCGCCATGCCCCCCACCAGCATGCCCAGCGGAAACGAGATGGCAATGCCAATCAGCCCCACGCTGAGGCTGACCCGGCTGCCGTGAATCAGGCGGCTGAACTGATCGCGGGCCTGCTCGTCGGTGCCCAGCAGGTTGAGCTTGCCTGGGCCAGCCGTATCAAACAGGGTAAGTCGCCCCTGCTCGTTGCGGTGGAAGATGCGAATGGGGGAGGGCTGGGTGCGATCGACAACGATCTGCCGCTCTCCGGTTTCTAGGCTGACTGCCCCTTGGGTAGTGGGGTAGACATGGGGAAAAAATCGCCCAGTCTCGCCGTCACGCCAGTAGACCTGGGTGGGTGGCAGCAGCGACCCGTTGGGCTGAGAAGCGTAGGGGCTATAGGGAGCAAAGAACCCTGCCCCCAGCGACACGCCGTAGAGCACGATCAGCAGAACCGCCCCCAGCTGAGCCAGTCGATTGGTCTTAAACTTTCGCCACCAGGTCATAGGCCGATTGAATTAGGAGCAGGTCAGGTGTGAATTACGGTTTGCTCGTTCTCCACCATAAACACATTTGAATAGAGGTTAGCAATTATTTGCTTGCCTTCTTGGGTGAGTGACAGATAGCGTAGCCCGTCCTGGATGTAGGGGTGCACCACATTCCAGTAAAACTTGGGGTAGTTGGCCCGCAGATCGCCGGGGTGCTCATAGTTGAGATACTTGTTTTGGCCGGTTTCTTCAAACTCGTAATACAGCGCCCCAATTTTTTTTAGGTAGCGGGGGTCGCTGAGCTGGCCAATCAGGTCGGCGGCGCGCACCAGACCAGGAAAGTGCTGAGTGTCTTGGTGGTCTTCTTCTTTGGGCACCGGAAAGCGCGTCAGCTCGATGTTGCGCTTGATGATTTTGGAGTCGATTACCGGGTTGCCACCAAAGCGCTCTTCGATAAAGCGCTTGCCTCGGTCTACGTGGTAGGGCGTGAGGGCCGCATCTGAAGCGCCGGGCTTTAGCGGCACCATGTCATCGCCCTGGCCGGTGGAGTAGAGGTGGTTGCGGTCTTGGTCGCTGCGACAGACGCCCTTGACATAGCCAATGTCGTGGCAGACCAGGGAAATAATAAAGTGCATCCAGTCTTTGCAGGTGACGCCGCCCTCGCGGATATGCTTGCCCCGCAAAATTTCTTGGCCCACTAAGGCCACCAACACGGTGTGCTCGACGTTGTGGTAGAGAGCGTCGCTATTGGCAATATTTTCCAGCGCCATGCTGCCGGCCCAGGCGATGATGTCTTCGTAGTCGGGGTTTTGGCCACCGTAGGTGCGGTGGTACCCAGCCCGCAGCTTGTCTACAAAGTCACTGATGAGGATTTCGGTGGCGTTAAACATTCCCAAGACCTGCCTTTGTGAAGTCGAACAATTGGCGGAGAGAGCGGTTAATCAGTGACGGTGGCCGGGCGCAACAGCCCCAGATACATTTTGCTATTAGACCAAACCTTCCCCATTTGAGTGTGTGATTGGAGTCAGTTAAACCGATGCAATTTGGCTACCCAAGGCTAGGACAAGGGCCAATATCCTTGAGACATAGGCGTTTCCAAGGGCGACAGGCTTTACGCCATAATGGGAAAATAAACATTTCGTAACTTACCTGGCCGTTAGCCCTGAGCGTATGTCTGTGCAAAATCTCCATCCCTCTAACCCGCTAGAGGCCACATCTGTTGCTTCGGAGGATAAGACAGTGACCCCCTACAGCGATGTGAGCCCCGATCGGCAACCCCCGCGCCGATGGGCTGGTCTGGGGGTGGGCCTAGGGGCAGGGGTGCTGCTGACCCTGGCCGGTACTCAGCTTTTGGGCGGCAGGGAGGCTGCTTCGCCAGAGGCGGCGGCACCGCCCCCGGCGGTGGCTACCCAGACGGTGACGGTAGCCACCGCCACCCCGGCAACGGTCGCCGATACTCTGGCTATCAATGGCACGGTGCAGGCGATCGATCTGCTGTCGATCGCCCCCCAGGCCAGCGGTTTGCAGATCCGCCAGATTTTGGTGCGCGAGGGCGATGTGGTCAGTGCTGGGCAGGCGATCGCATCCCTAGACGACGCCACCCTGCAAGCCGATCTGCGCCAGGCCCAGGCTCAGCTCTCGGTCACCCAGGCCCAGGTGACCCAGCGGCGGGCGGGGCTCGCCCAGGCCCAGGCCAGCCTGGCAGAGGCCCAGCAAAACCTAGAGCGCCTGCGGTCTTTGGCTGAGCAGGGCGCAATTAGTCAGCAAGAGTTTACCCGTCAGCAGACCCAGGTGATTACCGCTCAAGAATCGGTTGGCCTGGCGCGGGCCGAGGTGGAGAGCGCTGAGGCGGGGGTGCGATCGCAGCAGGCCGCGATCGATCGCCTACAAACCCAGCTCACCCAAACCACCGTGCGCGCCCCTGTCGCTGGCACAGTGGCCGAACGCCAGGCCACCGTGGGCGATGTCTCAGCCCCCGGCACCCCCATCATCACCCTGATTCAAAACAATCAGCTCAAGCTGGCGGCCGAGGTGCCCCAGGCCCAGCTCGACCGGGTGGCGATCGGTGCCCCGGTCACCGTCACCGCCAATGCCGACAGTCGCATCCAGCTTCAGGGTACGGTGCAGACGATTGACCCGGTGGTCGATGCGGCGACCAGGGTGGCGATCGTCAATGTGTCGCTGCCCGCCAGCGATCTGCTGCGGCCCGGCATTTTTCTGCGCGGCGACATTACCACCAGCTCGCGCCAGGGGCTGACGATTCCGGCTGCTGCCCTGCAACCCCAGCCCGACGGCACTACCCAGGTGTTTGTGCTGGGCGAGGGTGACGTGGTGGAGGCACGCATAGTGGATCTGGGCAACCGCATTGCCGCCAGCGGCGACGAAACCGCCCAGGTCGAAGTGCTCCAGGGGCTGGCGTCTGGGGAACAGGTGGTCATCTCCGGCGTCGGATTCTTACAGGACGGCGATGTGGTAACGGTCGTCCCGTAGGGTGCATTCGCGCCAGCAATGCACCCAATTTCTCATCGCAAAATCGTCCTGAGCCAATGGCTTGCTAATGATGATTCTGGTGCATTGCTTCCCGTTGGCGGCGCCTCTCCTTAGCGCTATGCACCCTACAACTGACCCACCTAGCCCGTTGGGCATCCTTCTCAGGAGAAGACAGGCCGCCCCATTCCTCCCCATCTCCCCCCTTCACCGATTCACTCTCCGCCCGCCCACCTAACTATTCCTCTCCTCCATGAATCTCTCCGTCTGGTCTATTCGTCGCCCCATTCCAGTGATTGTCGGCTTTTTAGTGCTGACCCTGGGCGGGCTGATTGCCTTTGGCCAGTTGGGCATTGACGAAAACCCCAACATCGAGTTTCCTGCGATCACTGTGACCGTCACCCAGACCGGGGCAGGGCCAGAAGAACTAGAAAACCAGGTGACTCGCAAAATTGAGGATGCTGTCGCCGGACTGGGCGATATCGACGAGATCCGCTCCACCGTGCGGGATGGATCTTCGAATACCGTGATCTCGTTTATGCTCGGCACTGATGTCGATCGGGCCACTAACGACGTGCGCGACGCGGTGACGCGAATTCGCCAAGACCTGCCGGGCAGCATTCAGGAACCGGTGATTCGGCGGCTGGAGTTTGGCGGCGGTGTGGTGATGACCTATGCGGTCAACTCTGAGTCGCGATCGGTGGAAGAACTCAGCGACCTGGTCGATCGCACCATTAGCCAGGAGATTCTCACCGTGCCGGGGGTGGCGCGGGTAGATCGAGTCGGCGGCGTGGATCCGGAGATTCGCGTTGACCTCGACCCTGAACAGCTCAATGCCCTGGGCATTACCGCCACCCAGGTAAATGACCAGATTGGGGCGTTGAATATTAACCTGCCCAGCGGGCGGGCTACTTTAGGCGGTCAAGAGCAGAGCTTTCGTACCCTGGGCAGTGCCCCTACCGTTGAGGCGTTTCAGTCGGCCCGCATAGTGCTGCCCAACGGCACCACGGTGCCTCTGACCAGCCTGGGTCAGGTCGAGAGCGGTTTTCAAGAAGCGCGCCAGTCAGCTAATCTGGGCAACCAGCCGGTGGTGGCGTTTTCGATCTATCGCAGCACCGGCAGCGTTTTGGTGTCGGTGGAAGACGGGGTAGAGGCGGTAGTGGCCCGGCTCAATGAGACCCTGCCCGAGGATGTGGACATCGAGCTGATATTTACCCGCGCCACCGAGATTCGCGACTCGTACCAGGCCTCGATCGACGCGCTGATTATGGGCTGTGTGCTGGCGGTGGTGGTGGTGGGTGTTTTCTTGCGCGACTGGCGAGCGACGCTGATTACCGCCACGGCGCTGCCCCTGTCGATTATTCCCACCTTCTTAGTGCTGGGCTGGTTTGACTACACCCTCAACAGCATGACCCTGCTGGCCCTGACCCTGGCTGTGGGCAATTTGGTCGACGATGCGATCGTCGAAATTGAGAATGTGGAGCGCCACATTCGCATGGGTAAGCGCCCGTTTCAGGCGGCGCTCGACTCAACAGCGGAGGTGGGGCTGGCAGTGGTGACGACGACCGCCACCATTGTGGCGGTGTTTTTGCCGGTGGCCTTCATGGGGGGCATTCCGGGCCAGTTTTTTCAGCCCTTTGGGGTGACCGTGGTGACGGCGACGGTGTTTTCGACCATTGTGGCGCGGCTGGTGACGCCGATGATGGCGGCCTATCTGCTCAAAGCTAAGCCCCGCACCATTTTGGAGGGCGAGTCGATGGAGGCCTACAGCGGCAGGCCCGGCCCCTACCGTCGTCTGCTGGGCTGGGCGCTGCGGCACCGGGGGCTGACCCTGGCCATGGCGCTGATTTTCTTTGTGGGTAGCCTGCGGCTGGTACCCTATATTCCTACCAACCTGTTCGACAGTAGCGACTCGGGCCTGTCTACGGTTTCGGTAGAGCTGCCGCCGGGGGCGACCCTGGCCGATACCCGACGGGTGGCGACCCAGGTGACTGAGGGGCTGTTGGGCAATCCGGCGGTAGCAACGGTGCTGTCTACCGAGGGCGGTGATGACGGCGTTAACCAGGCGACCCTCTACGCCCGTCTACGGCCGAAGCATGAGCGCGATCTCTCCCAGGGGCAGTTTGAGCAGCAGGCCCGAGATATCTTTCAGCAGGTGCCGGGTGCGCGGATTACCTTTCAGGGTAGTGGCGCCTCGGGGGAGGGCAAAGACCTGACTGTGGTGCTGAAGAGTGATGACCCGCAGGCGCTGCGTCAGGCATCAGACTCGCTGACCCGCGAGATGCGCGGCGTGACGGGACTGGTAGACGTGAGCTCTAGCGCCAGTCTAGTGCGCCCCGAGGTGCAGATTGTGCCCGATATGGAGCGGGCGGCGGATCTGGGGGTGACGGTGCAGGCGATCGCCGCCACTGCCTCCCTCGCCACCCTGGGCGACACCGACGCCAATTTGGCCGACTTCAACCTGGGAGACCGACAAATTCCCATTCGCGTGCAGATCGACCCGGCCTTTCGCGATGACCCCACCCTGCTTGAAACCCTGCAAGTGCCCAGCCAAAATAGCGGCCTGGTGCCCCTCTCGGCGGTGGCCGATGTGCGCTTTGGCAGCGGCCCCGCCCAAATCGATCGCTTTGATCGCTCTCGCCAGGTCACTATTGGCGGCAACCTCCAGGGCATCACCCTAGGCCAGGGGCTCGCCCTGGTAGACGCGCTGCCTACCATGCAGAACCTGCCCACCGGGGTCACCCAGCAGCCTGCCGGGGATGCCGAGATCATGCGGGATATTTTTGGCCGCTTTGCCCTAGCTCTGGCCACAGCGGTGCTGATGATTTTTGCGGTGCTGGTGCTGCTGTATAACAGCTTTATCTATCCGGTGGCGGTGATGGCGGCCTTGCCCCTGTCGGTGGGTGGGGCGCTGATGGCCTTGCTGCTTGCCCAAAAACCCCTGGGCTTGTTTGCTCTGATCGGCATTGTGCTGCTGATGGGCCTGGTGACCAAAAACGCCATTCTGCTGGTGGACTACGCGCTGATGGCCTTGCAGCAGGGCAAATCGCGCAAGGCAGCGGTTGTAGAAGCAGGGGTAACCCGCCTGCGCCCGATTTTGATGACCTCAATCTCGACCATGGCGGGGATGGTGCCCATTGCCCTGGAAATTGGGGCCGGAGGCGAGACGAGGAGTCCGATGGCGATCGCAGTGATCGGCGGCTTTACCACCTCGACGCTGCTAACGCTGGTGGTGGTGCCAGTCCTGTTTACCTACATTGAGCAGGTGAATGGGGCGATCGCCAAGCTGTTTGGCCGCTTTCGTGGCCACGACGGCGACCCCACCCCGCCTTCTACCCCAGAAACTTCGCCGAAGGAATATACGTTGAGCAAATAGCCCTATAATAGGAGTCCGTTGGCAACGCGCTTGCCCAGCGGCACCTATGCGGGTGTAGTTCAGTGGTAGAACGTCAGCTTCCCAAGCATGATGCCACGGCCTTAACCCCTGTTTTATAAGGCTTTTGAAACAGCTTGTCAGCTTTGAGTCACTGTTGTGACACAATTCTGACTCAGTATGAAAATCGTAGAACGTGGTAGCAAGTTATACTTTCACGGGCTTATAGCAGGTAAGAGATACAGAACGGCTTTAGGATTAGAGAGCGATCCGATCGGCTTACTGGCTGCTAACAGGCTGCTAGACGCTATCAGGCTTGATTGTGCCCTAGGCCAGTTCAAGGGTTCGATAGAGGCTTACAAGCCCGTTAACACCCCTTCTAAGGTGCCTAGAAAGCGTTACCCCGATCACCCTAGGCGTTACCCTCTAAGCCCTAAAGAGATACGAAAGATCCTAGACGCTTTCTATCAAGACACTTTTAAGCCACCTTCAAGCGCTTTCAAGCATAGTCACTATGGGGCATTCATCCACTTTTTAGCTCTTACAGGCTGTAGACCGGCTGAGGCTATAGGCTTACAAGGTTCTCATATCGACTTACAGGGGCGTTTAATTGTTATCGAGAGCGTTTTAGCCCGTGGTCTTGACGGTGGTACATCAAGCCGTAAACGTCGTAGAAAATCGACTAAGACGGGCAATAAGCGCGTTTTTGAAATGTCAGATAGCCTTTACAATCTGCTGAAAGATCGGCGGTTAAGTGATTATGAACTGGTTTTCAAATCGCCTAAAGGTGTGAGCATAGATGACAACAATCTATCTAACAGAATTTGGAAACCAATTTTAAGCGGCTTAGAAATTGAGCATAGATGCTTGTACGCGCTTAGACATAGCTTTGCTCAAAACTGTCTGAACGCTGGTGTCCCAATAACTACAATTGCTTATCTTATGGGCCATAGCACCGTTGATACAACGGTTAAGCAATATCTACATAAGAGTAGGAAAGCAACACTACCAGAGCTTTTCTAGGATCAAATGATTCATCGCTTGGTAGCGATTAAGCGATTGATTATATGATCAGAAAGCCCCTTGCAAGAATGAAAAGCGCTTGCAAGGGGCTTTTGCTATCGGCGGTTGAGATCAGGGTTTAACCCATCGATAGCTTTTACAATAGCCATCTGTCCTTTGTAATTTAACATTGCAGTGGCAACGCTTATCATCTGATCAGTAGTTAACTCTACACGATAATCATCTTCATTAATTTCAACATCGGCATTGTATAAAGGTATAGCGTCAGGATCGTACAAAGGCAACTCATTAGCCGTTTTCAGGCAACCTTTGAATGCACTATAAGCTACTTTATCAATCCTTTCTAATGAGTCTAAATAATCACTTTCACCTTGATCTGCTAAATACTCTCCACTGAGTAGATAGTGAAAAATATCGCTCATCGGTTTAACACCCCTTTCAAACGGCTTGCAGATTACTAAAGCTACTTTAGTTCTGTTTTGGGGTGTTAAGCCGGTTAAGTTGTCTTGATTTTTATATAGTTGTGTGCAAAGGGTTCTCATAAATAAAAACCCCTGAGAGCGTTGGAGAGCGCTTTCAGGGGTTTTAACTTACTAAAGTAGTTTAGTAGCTTAGAATTGTTCAGACATATCTACAGGCTTAGAATTGCTGAACATTGCTTTGTAGGCTTTTACAGCTTGCTTGTATTCAGGTGATTTTGGTTCAAGAGTTTTCAGACAGTGGCAAGTATGTCTAAGCTTGTTTTCACCGACTTGAATTTTACCCCCTTTGACATAACCAAACTGTTTGCTCTCTAGAATCCTGGTAACTTTAGTCTGTCCGATCCTTCTAAGATCACTAAAATCAAACTCAGTATCGTAGCAGTTGAATGAAGTTAAAGAAGCATAGGAAACCACTTCTGAGCACTTGAGAGCGTTTAGAGCTTGCTTAACGGCTTTCTGACTGTCATCTAATCCAGACTCTAAAAAGAGTTGGAAAGCGGTTGTCATGGGTGCTCTCTCACGGTCAAACCCGTCTAAGCGATCGGGATGATAGAGATAGGCTAAAATGCTATCCATTTCATCGGTCATATACTTATGAAAATCAGTAAAGTAACCGGCTTCAAAATCTCTAGGATCAAGATCGCTTGATAGCACTAGAAAGCGTCTAGATGTTGGATTAAGTCTCAAACAATCGATTTCATTGGTTGTGAAAGCGTAGTTTGAGTAATCGTAATAGTCAACTGTATCCTTACCCTTGCCTGTTATTGAAGTCTTATTTTTAGCTTCAACGTAGTTTTTTGAGTTGATTTCAAACTGTTCAGTATGCTTAATCTCGTTAACCGTGATCAAACTTTTGCCAAACATCCAACCGGTGAATTTGCTGTCAAATACATCTTGAGTGATTGTAAACGCTTGATTTCCTAAAGCTTTTTCAAGCGGGTATAGAATGCTATTTTTGCCGATCCCATTGTTACCGTGTTGAACCATGGCAAACGGTAGTTTAATCTCAGGATGTTGAAGCCTGTAGCTCATCCATTGAATAGCGTGATACCAATCTTCAGGATACATACGCCTAACGTGATCTACAAAGCGCTTGGGTTCATCGTTGGTAGAATCGCGATCAGGCTTATAGAACTCGTTGAAAAGGTTATAGAGATTTGTTTCAAAGTCTTCTACAAATTCACCATTCACAAAATTAGTGTTGTAGATCAGCTTAGGTTTACCAGGTGCGTAGACAACAGCATCAAAATGTTTTTTGGAATCTTGATCGAGCATATCTGATGCTTTGGGCATACCCCTAGCAACCTTAGGCGTTAGCTTGGCGTTTAAGCGTCTAGCAGACCGCTTACGATCGTGTTTAACGTGCCAGTAAGGTGTTTTATCATCAAAACCAAGAACTACCCAGCTTTCAAGCTGTTTCTGTAGTAGCGGTGAAGCCGTGCCAAAATTGTAGGGGTCAAAACCTAGAGTCTCATAGAGAACCGTTACAAATTCTCTAAACTTTTCCTGATCTGCTTTAGTATCAGGTGTTAGATCACGATAGATAGGATCTGATAAGCGGCAAACCTCTAAAAAGTTGTAGCGCTTTTCGTCGCTTCTCAAGAAAACTGAAAGCCAGTAACAACCGGTTTCTTCATTCAAGAAAATATTCCAAACGGCTGTAGTTAAACCCCTAGCGCTACCCTCAGCTAAAGGGCTATCGTCTGGGAAAGGATTACAAGTCTCAATCGAATATGAAACGGGTTCAGAATCGTAAGTTATACCATTGGCTCTAAAATCGGCTTGCTGACCCTCAGGAAACATAAACCCGGCAATAGGCGCTACATCGCTCAAAAACTCATAGAGAGCGCTTGTGTGGGCTTGTTCATCGCTTAAATCGGTAGTCGCTTTTAAGTGATCAAAACGGGGTTTAACCCCTTGCAAGTAAATATCATGGTTGATCTTTGCCGTAGTGTTGGCATCGATGGTAGGGCCAACTAAAGCTACTTTAGTGGTTTTGAGCGGCTGTAAAGCTGCTTTCAGGTTTTTGACGGTTTCAGTATTGATACTGAAAAACAAATCAACGTCTAGCTCTCTAGCGGTTTCAACGTACTGAACGGCTTCAGGGATGACAGGGGCAAACCAAATTCTAAGACCGCTTGAACTTTCAGGGGCGATAACATCTAGACCGTATTTTTCCTTGATAATGCCTGAAATTATTTTCAATTCAGTGTTATCGACTTCACGGTTTAGAAATGTGATCAGGTGATATTTAGGATTTTCAGCGGTATATCTGAAAGACTTTTCAACGATCTGGCAATAGGCTTTAACAAAACTGTTCTCTAAAGCCGAGGTAATGGTTTCAGGCGTAGCGCTATCGATATCGATGACAAACGCGCTATGACCTTTCACGTTATCCCCTCTCTTGATAACGGGTTCATCTAACCGGGTAAAGTAGCAGGAATGACCTTTAGCGCGTAGCTGTGCCCATTGAGCGGCTGTAAACTCCCCAACGGTAGCAAGCTCATCTAGTGGCTTAGTACCCTTGTTAACGCCCCCTACAAAGCGGCTAAGAGCGTAGTCATGGGGTTTAGAGTTGCTAGCGTATTCAGGCGCTTCTTTATTCCATCTAGCGCTGATACGCTTTTTGATATCATCTAACGTTTTGAAATCAGTTCCAGCTTTAACGAGCGCGTCGTAAACAAGTGGATCTAGAACATTGTGAAACGGTTGCTTAACAACGATACCGTGATATTTTTGTTCGGTTTTTACGTTGTTAATTCGATTTTCAGGTGTTACAATGTTAGTAACAGTTTGAGAGCTGTTTTCGAGCAACATTAATTTAATCCTTAATTACAAAGCCGCTTTTCTGCCCAGTCAAGCGGTTTTTTATTGCTTATCGATACCTTGGGGATTTTGAAGCCTGTGATGAAACTAAAGTAGCTTTAGGCGCTTACTAGGTTTTCAATCATTTGACGTTGGATCTTATTTTGTTCATGCTGAGACTTCAAAACGGCATA
Organism: Pseudanabaena sp. PCC 9330; assembly: GCF_055795045.1. Taxonomy (NCBI): domain Bacteria; kingdom Bacillati; phylum Cyanobacteriota; class Cyanophyceae; order Pseudanabaenales; family Pseudanabaenaceae; genus Pseudanabaena; species Pseudanabaena sp. PCC 9330. Next base: position 77,005 of record NZ_JAYFES010000086.1, read on the forward strand.
CAGATCGGGATTCTGTTCTTTGTAGCTTTCAATCAGCTTACGAACAGTTAGCGACTTTTCACCGTTGAAGATTTCTTTAATGATTTCAAGATCTTCAACGTGTTCACGCTCTAGTGTTACCGAGACTAAGAACTTTTCTGGGCCTTTAGGACGGGGCATACCATATCTCCTTCAATTTGTCAATGAGTAAAATTACTTAACCCGCTTTTTCTTGGCTCAAAAGTGAAGCCGTGGGTGTGTTTTTCTGTTCGATACATACATAATAACATTCACGCTTTTAGGGTGCAATTTCTATCGTTAAATGTGTTTAATCCTGAAACTCTTGATATATAAGCTTTAGCGTTTTTTGTTTAGAATAAAAGTGGATTTTCTTCGATTAAAAATGTCCAAATGTCTATGTCTAGACCCCCTAAATTACATGCAAATTAAAAGATATGTCTTTTAAGTTCTATATGTATAAAACCTAAAAAATAGAATTTGATATCTAGCAGCTTTTTACCCCCCTTAGAATCCAGACATTTGGACATTTTGACCACAACACCCCCACGGCTTAACCCCAAGCGGCTAGCCATTGATTTTCATCTATGTTCAAGCGACTTGCCATTGAGTCTAAGCATTTATGCTTGGCTCTCAAACGTGTTCAATTTGTCACCCGCTCTAAAGCCGCTTACAAGCCCGTTCAAGCGCTCTCAACTGATAGCCGCTCTCTATTCCCTAAGCCCCTAGAAAGCCCTATCAAGCGGCTCTCAGGCGCTTTCCATTGGTTTGATAACCGGTTGAAACACTCTTAACCGGCTTAACCCAGTAGGCCGCTCTAAAACCCCTTACAAGCGCTCTCAATCGTTAGTCATCCTGATAGCCGCTCTCTATGACTAAAGCCCCTAGAAATCGCTGCTACCCTGCTCTCAGGCGCTTTCTATCGCTATCAACCTGGTAGCCACCGATAACCTTATCAAGCCCGCTCTCAATCTGCCTGAAAGCGATTAACATGGTCTCCAATGAATGTCAAGTATAAACTGTCACAATCAACTGGCACATAGCGATAAAGTAGCTTTAGTCCAGTTCTGAAGATTTTGGACTAAAGCTTGATCGCAGAATCACGGCTTGAAAGCGCTTTCAAGCCGTTTGAATAGCTGCTGAGATGGCAGCTAAGCCGTTCTGAAGCTTCAAAGGAATACCAACACGATTCAAAACAGGCTAACTTATGCGTTAACTAGGTTTTGGAGCTTCTTTCTGTGCAAAATCAGGTGTTGAATTTTCTCAATCAAGGTTTAGTAACTCTCCTTATTTCCGTTTTGATCTCTTATGCTATCTATAAGCTTCAAGACAAGAAAAAGATTTTGAGTTATCAGACTAATACAGAAAAACTGATAGAAGAACTTAAATATAAAATAGACGGTCTTCAAATATCTTACCGTGGAGAACCGATCAAAAACCTTGCCGTTTCTAGGGTTGTGATCTGGAGCAAAGGCAGAGATGTAATTCGTGGTAGTGATATATCAGATTTAGAACCTATAAGGATTATATTGGAAGACAAAATAATTGACTCGCCTATGTTGATAGATTTGAAAAAAGGTAAAAGAAGCGGTTTTAGTTTTCGGAATGATTCTGCAAACAACATTATCATTGATTTTTCTCATCTCTCTTTTGGGAATGGTTGTGTAGTCCAGTTTTTTCATACTTGGGATAATTCGATAGATATAAAAGTCAAAGGTGATGTAATAGGGGGTAAAGAAATTATAGAAAGCGAATACTTTCCAGAAGATAAAAGAATTGCATTCGCTTTGACTTGGGTTTTGGCGATATGCTTTCTTTTTTTAGAAGTAGCTTTTTTTGGGCTTTTATTGGAAAAGATAGTCTATGGCTACTTGGGTATTGATCCATCCAAATTACTTATTACATCTGGTGATTATTCTTTCGTCAGTCATGCCAAAAGTGCATTAGTTTATATAATTTTAGGTGTTGCTTTCTGGCAAACTAATAAATTTGGGATTGGATTCATAATCGAGAATAAACAGCTTTCTAGGGTTAGAGAAAGATTCGCCTTGCTAATAATAAAACTTTTCTATTAAGAGTAACTGTTGCAAGTACAAAATTTTGTGATGAGTCACTAAAGCTACTTTAGATAGGTATCAGCCCTTACCCCGCTTGCTACCCTTGCTAGCGCTTTTGCCGCTCTTAAACGGTTTGCCATGGTTTGAGGTTTTCCCACCGTCTAAAAACAGGTGGATAGTATCAGCCATGCATAAGCCGATAAACCACAATTGAAACGGGAATATCTGCCAGATTGTAAGCAAGTATTCACGGCTTATAAAGCGCTCTAAAAATGGTGCATGGCTTAGCCCGTAGACAATGCCCCACAGGTAAAACACCCTTAAAGCTGTTCCAATGACTAGACCATGAGATAACCACGATCTATGAGGGATAGCTAGGCCGTAAGGCAACCAAAAAACGCTCAATGGCCCCCAACGTCTTAAAGCCGTTACTTTGTAGCTGCTACCCCCTTTCCATGCGTTTTCGCTCAAGTCAAGATCTGGACTCATCAATAACCCGCTTGAAATCCCGATAGCGACTATCACCACATCTAGCCAATGGAACATATTTAGATGATTGAAAACAAAAGCGCTAGCCAGTACCACTAGACTAAAATTGAAAACCGTTTGATCGTGAACCTTACCACTGCTCATAAATTCCTCTAAAGCTACTTTAGCTAATAAAAAGCCGCTTGCTATCGCTAACAAGCGGCTATGGTGTCAATACCCGGCTTTATCAGCTATCCCACTGCAAACCGTTATGCTTGATAGAAATCTGATCAGCACAGTAAGCGCTTACAAACCCCTTAATCGCTTTCTGGCTTTGATCAAGTAATACGCCCTTTTCCTGATTGCTTCTAACCCACCGTTTATTCTGTTGTAACTCCTGAAATGTGATAAACCCGTGTTTACTAACGATTTTCAGTAATTGAGATTTTGCCGCTTCGATATCGTCAAAACTTGCAGGGGTTGTGAAATCGTTTTGATGAGTGTACCGTCTATCCTCAGTTATTCCAAAAAAGCTATAAAGCGGCGTGGTAGCGATATCACACCCTAAAGCCTTAATCAGGTTTTCTTCATGTTCGCTATATTCCATTTCATGCCCACCGTGGACATGGTTTGAAAGCGCTAGACGATCCGCTTTATATTGCAAGTGCATTAAAACACCGCTTGCTAAAATGATAAATATACCGATACCCTTGGGCATTCCTGCAAGGTTTACCGCTGCAATGGCTAGCAATATCCCACCGATAAAGAAGAAACTGTAAGCGCTTCTAAACACGATTTCATTGGCTCTGATTTTTCTCAAGTGACTATCAATCGTTAACATGGGTTCAATCCTTCTAAAGTTACTTTAGTGACTAATCAGCGATTTTCTCTTTCATGTAGCCTGAGAAATCTTCACTCATCCCGGTATCGAGCATTTCACTTCTTAAGCCTGTGAAACTGTTTTCATCGATGCAGTAAAACACGGCTTTAACGCACCATGGGATACCATAGGTTGTTAGAACGATCCCAAGCAAGTTCATAAAGTTGATATCCCGTGGACTCATAGCCGTTAGGAATAAAGCCCAAGATGTATTCAACGGTGGGAACGTGCAAAAAATGGCAAAAAGCATATCAATTAGAAAGGCCCAAGCTGCTCTATAGCGGTGTTTAAGCAAGATACGGGTATCAACTCGTGTTTCTTGCTTGATATCGCGATCAAGATCCGATGTTCTATAAATCCCCTTTCTACAGCGGTTCATCTTGTCTAGGTTTTCAACCATAGATTCATGCCCACGGCTAGCCAATGTAGGCTGATTTTCTAGCCATTGAACATAAAGAAAGATCGTTTCAATGAAGAGCAAAAAGACTAAAAACAGAATACCCGGTGTAAATGCTGGTAACTCGCTTTTAAGCCAATTGGGAATAACGATAACCATGTTCCAATAGAAAGCGGCTGCAATAACCGCCATCAGCAATGGAACCAAAATAAACAGTTTGACAAACTTAAAAAGCTTTTCCATTGGTTTAATACCCCATTAATTTGTTGTAGTCGGGATGAGATTTGAAGCCCTCAGGATTAAAAGCGGTTTCAGTCACGATCCCACCGATAACAACCCCTGTCATGCCGTAAAAGTCACAGACTACTGAACCATCTACCAGGGTTAAGCCTGTTACAGGGTCACTCACAGCACCGTTAGCAAGCGCTACATATTGGTTACTGTTTCTATCGACAACCAACAGACAACCGGCTGCAAACCGTTCAGTAGCGATAGGGGCTTGATCTGCGATCGCTTGATTGGTAACTTGCTTTTGCAGCACTTCACGATTACTAGCGGCTCTCTGTTCTTTGATAAGGTTTTGAGTTTCTTTCTGTTCTAGATTGGGATTGACAACCATGTAAAACCCAGTGAAAGCGCTGAAAACAGCCCCTAGCGCGATCGCAATATGAAGCGGTTCAATCTTCGAGAATCGTTTTGATTTTGTCGATAACATTGTATTTTCTCAAAATAAGGTAAGCGGTTAAAAGTGTTGAAATGATTGCCATCGTTAGGCAACCGTAGAAAATGATGCCGGGTGATTGGGTATTAACTAAAGTCGCTTTAGTAGCTTGCTGCTCAATTAAAAAGCTTTCAGGCAGTCTAGCGGGTTCACCCGTGCTGGTAGATTCGTTTGCTGTTCCCAAGACTTCTTTATCGGCCATAGGGCGGTTAAAGAGCTGATCAGCCGCGATAGTCACTCCACCTTGTTTGCATAACCCGTAACCTTCTAAAACAGCTTTATAACCCTCAGGAATGCGATCGCCAACCTCGGAATAAAGCTCTAACCCGTAGACACTGGTAACAATCTGCTTGGTATCAGCTTTTACATGGGTTGATAGCTGCTCACAACTGGGGAGATATGGCCAGTCTTTAGTAGCGGGGCTTCTATGCTGTTCCATAGGTATCTGACTGGCCATAATTTCTACTCTGCTAAACGGCTTTCAACGGTTGAAGGATTTGTCTCAGGTACTAAATAGGCGATCGATATCCCAAAGAAAATGGCTATACAGTAGGCAGGGATAATGAATCGATAGCTTCTCAATCGTGGGTTAGGCTTGTTCAAATTTTTGAGCACGGTTTTAATCCTCTGAGCTTTTTGGGTTTGACTGAGTAAAGGAAAATCGTTTACTAGCGCTTGAAATTCCTTTTCGGGATTAGTCATCATCTACAGAACTAGAAAGCAGATTGCCCACCATAGGGATGTGTTGGATATCATCGCTAGAATCGAGATATTCTCCGATGAGCGATCGGGATTGATTGAGAAAAAATTCTGAATCCCTCCCCTCCCCTTGAGGCGTTTGATATTTACTCAAGACCTTTATCAGCATATTTCGATCAATTTGACCGCTTAAAAGCGGTTGCAAAATATCAGTGTCGAAATTGCTGTAAAACAGTTGACGATCTTCTAAATGACTTTTGAGCGCTTCAACGATTTGAACGCTGGTTTGCTCTGAAGCATTTTTCAACTCATTTAGATAAGGTTGAATAACCTCTAAAGCTACTTTAGTAGAATCGATTTCACCGGCTTTAGAAATGGCTTTTTTTCGAGAATTGCGATCGTTAAGGTCAACCATGATTTTTAATCCTTAGGTATTGGCTTGAAAACTGTTTGAAATCTGCTACCACATTAGAGCTTGTTTGTCAACTCTCCTGATTCAATTAAATCTTGAACGTGCTGAACTGAGGTTTTGATAGATCCGGTTTTGAGCATGGATTCTAAGAACCGGATCACCTGATTAAATTCGTATCCTCTGTAGCTACCACGCTGCCCCGTAGGCCATCTTTGAATCTTTAAGGCATCTAGCCATTGATAAAATGCTGAACGCGATATAGGCCGTTCTCGATGGGTTGCAAGCTGGTGAATTCTCGAAACTTCGATATAGAAATCTCTTGCAGGAATATAAACATCATCGGGTTTTAATTTGAACCCTTCATTTGACACTTGAAAACCTCCGTTTCGCTTATGTCAACTATTATAAGTTGAATCAAATTGAACTGTCAATTTACATAATTAAAGCTGATATTAAACGAATAATTAGCAGTCTAAAAGCTGCCTAAAAGCCGCTTTCAAAATACTTGAAAGCGGCTTTTTAGTGAGTAAGAAATAATTTTCGCTGATATAACTTTTGTCAATTTGATTCAAATTGAATCAAATGGCCTAAAACCCGCATTCCATCGTTAAGAATTGCCTAAAAGCCGCCTAAAAATGTCTACAAATGCCTACAGAAATGTCTAAAAATTGCCTAAATTTAGACATTTTTAGGCGTTTATAATCTAAAAATAGGCTATCTTTAGTCATTTTTGTTTCAAAACAAAGTCAATGAAAATTATTTTTAGGCGCTAAAAAGCCGCTTGAAAATGATTGAATATTCTCACCGGCTTGAAAATTTTAGAAAATTAAAGCCGGTGATAATTTTGTAGGCAGATTGAAAACGGTTAACCCTCCATTATACCATCACAGTTTGCCATTTCTAAAAGTTGGTCATGGTATAATGATGAGAGAAAGAATTAATCTTTTCCTGAGGATCTTAAGCCATGACAACCGCTGAAAAAGTTGAAATTATTTCAAGCCCTAAAGTCACTTTAGACAATCTTAAAAGCCAGATTGAAAGCACTGAACAAGAAATTTTAAGCACTGAAAAACGCTTGAAAACTTTTGAAGATTCCGGCGATTTTGCCTTGATATCGAGTGAAGGTATTTTCGACAAATTGACAGCGCTTAAAAATCAGTTGAGCTATTTACAAGCGCAGTTGCCCGTATTTCAAGTCAAACTAGATGAGTTCAATAAGCTTGAAAAGCGTGATAAAGCGCTTCTAAAACTTCAAGGTGCTAACCCACGGATCGAGAAAATTGTAAGCGATTACAACGCGGCTAGAGAATCGCTTCTACGTTCTCAAAACGAGTTGAAGGGGCTTGACCGATCTTTAGCGGGTACTATCGGGTTCATTAACGATAATCCCAGATTTGGAACACTATTCCCAATTGGCGAGGAATTTGTAGAAAGTCAGGATATCCCCTTGCTAGCGTTTAAGGTGCGTACAAGCGTTCCAGAAGTTCACTTCTATCAGGAGCGCTAGAAAACCACTAAAGCTACTTTAGTCAAGGCTTAAATTTCAAGCAATTTCAAAAGGATTGAAAACCCCATGATTATTACTGATAACGAACAGTACCAAAATCTGCAAAAGAAAATTCAGACGATTTCAGACGCTATTCAAAACCTTGACCGTAAGACTTCTGACCCTAACGATCGTGCTCTAACGTTTGAAGAAATTGTTACTCAGAATGACATTATGTTGGGAATTAAGAAAGGATCAGCGGTTGTAAGCGTTGACACTAGCGGAAAAATGACTTTTGCCGATCTCGTTCAACAGATCGATCTGTAAAGCCGATATAAAACCCCCAAGGTATCAATCGTTTTCAAGAGGATTCAAACCGTTTTCAAGAACCTGAGGATTCAAATGTCTAACAATCGCTTTGAAGTAACTTATCCCAAGCTTCCCAACGGTGTAAAAATCGGTAAAAAGTGTCACGTAACGAAAAGCATTTTAGAGCAGATTGATAGAAATTACTATGAAATTTCATTCCCTAGCCATGGTGGATGGGATAGAAGTTTTATTGTCTACGAAAAGCCGATAGAGGATGTTATGCAGCGATTCAGTAATGACCGTTATCTATCCACTGGTAACGACTATCAACCGACTGATAGCGGCTCTCAAGAATTTCAAGAATTTGAGAACGGTTTTCAGAGTGAAGATGAAAAAGCCGTTTTCGAGCGGGCTAAATCTGAGTATATCAAGCGCTTTGAAAAAGATATGGATCAGATTTTTAGCGTTTCAAACATCCTAGCAATCGCCAAACAGTGTCAGGCCGATAATATCGCCGCTGGCCGTTGGAAAGGCTCTAAAATTAGTTAAACGTCTTGGTAGCGGCTTGCAAGCTATGTCTGGTTTGTAAGCCGCTTTTCTTTTCTAAAGTAACTTTAGTGACTTACACAGCTTCAGACAAAAAAATCCCTTGCAAGAACTATGAAAACTTGCAAGGGATTTTTAGAACCGAGGATATCAACGCTGAAAATAGGATTTCAAATAATTGAGAACCACTTTCAAACCATCTCTATTATACCATTTGAAAACTGAGGAAAATCGATGCCTGATCCTAGGAAATCGCGTAAACTCGAAATGTCTAGCGTACTGCGTGAGACGTTTAATATTAGCGATGAGCTGCTAGAGCTATACCCCGCCTATTCTACGTTAGGAACAATGGGAATTAAAGTCTGTCTTGCCCATCTAAACGGCTTGACTTATGTGAAAATTGCTGAACATTTAGAAGTGGATAAAAGGCAGATTGTCAGAATTATTAATAGCCCAATGGGTAAAGCCTTTTGTGCCCACTTACAGGCTCAATTAGTCACAACGGCTAAAAACCGTATTTTCAATAATTTAGACAGCGCTCTATCGGTTATTGAAAATATTCTCAATTCTAAAGATGCTCTAAATTCTGACCGACTGAAAGCAGCTATCTATTTGCTTGATCGCGCTTTGCCCGCAAATTTAGAGACACATAAAGAGCTTCAACTGGCTTCTGATCCTGACTATCAGGTTATAGAAGCCGATAGGGTGCAACTACTTATGGACAAGCTTCAAGGCTTGATAGCTGATCAGGGTCATGTAAAAGGTTTAAGGCCAGATGAGAAATTTCAGATCGAAGATGTGAGCACGGTTAGAAAGCTTTTGAGCGATTGAAGCCGTACTAAAGTCGCTTTAGTGGATCCCTAGCGCTTATAGGTATAAGTGCTTATTGTCAACGGTTTTTGAGCCTTGTAATCTCAGCTTGACTCAAATCTGACACAACGCCTAAAAGTGTATAATAGGAGTCCGTTGGCAACGCGCTTGCCCAGCGGCACCTCTGCGGGTGTAGTTCAGTGGTAGAACGTCAGCTTCCCAAGCTGAATGTCGTCGGTTCGAGTCCGATCACCCGCTTTCAAATGTTTCAGCCTCAAACGCTCTCCCAGAAAGGGATTTAGCCATCAAGGTGTTGATTGCTTTTTGGCAAAGTGCCCGTGTTGTTGGGTCACTTTGGGGCAGTTTGGGTGTAAAAACTGGTACGAAATTGGTATAAACCTCTGGGCACGAAAAGCGGATTGATGGGGTCGGATAACCGTAGATAACGGCAAGGGTGCAGGCGATGTACTTTACCCCACTCCGAACTATGGCTAAAGGACAAGTTAAAGTCGAAGTCTATTCCGAGCGCTTGCGGCTGCGGTGGAGCTACCGGAGCCAGCGCTACTGCCTGTCGGTTGGCTTGCCAGACAGCAGCATCAACCGCAGGGTCGCAACGCAAAAGGCCCAGCAGATCGAGTTAGACATGCTGAGCGGCAATTTTGATCCCACGTTGCAAAAATACAAGCCTGAGGATCCGCTGCCAATGGTTGTAGCTGGCTCTGAGGCGTCTCAGAGCTATACCGATGTCTTTAAACAGCATTGGGATGAGTTTGTGGACGATAAGAGGCAGCGGCTAGAGAGCCCTTTCACCATCGTGAGCATGTACAACCCGATTCCCAAAAAGGTGCGCAATTTTGGGCGCAAGATCCTTGGCCGCCGGGAGGCCCAAGAGTTCGTCACGTTCATGCTGCAAAGTGCTTCTGCCGCCACCATTAAGAAACAGGTGATCATCCTGAATGATTTTGGCAACTGGGTACAGCAGAATAAGCTGGTGGACGCAGGTTGGGAGAACCCGTTTACCGGGCTGACGGAGATGTGCCACCCGGTGCCACCGCTCAAAGTTCCTCCATTTAGCGAGGCGGAAATTAAGCAGATTATCGGCACCTTTAGCGACGATCGCTACTACGCCCACTACACCGACTATGTGCGGTTCTTGTTTATGACGGGCTGTAGAACCAGTGAGGCCATCGGCCTCCAGTGGAAGCATATTCGTCGCGACTGTACCGGGATTACGTTTAACGAAACCTTGGTGCGTAAGGGCACCGGCACGGCTCGCCTGCGAAAAGCCACCAAAACGAATCGGGCTCGGTTCTTCCCGTGCAATGTTGACCTACAGAACCTGTTATTAGCCGTTCGCCCTGAAGACTACAAGCCCGATATGCTGGTCTTTCCCAGCCCCAAGGGCAAACCGATTGATGCGACGAACTTCCTAAATCGGGCTTGGCAGAGCATTTTGAAGAAGTGCGGCATGACTCAAGAAAACGGGCTGTACCGCACCCAGTACAACACCCGGCACACGTTCATTAGCCACATGCTGGCGAAGGGGATGTCGGTGATTGAGGTGGCCAAGCTGACTGGCCATGATCCTAAAGTTCTGTTGGAGCACTATGCTGGCCTCATTAGTCAGATTGCGGTGCCCACGTTCTTTTAGGGGTTGGTCGTTGTCGAGGAGCGCTATCCGTCATGACCTGGAACACCAATTTTGGCAAGCGCGTGCTGGAGGGAGCAGAGGCTAAGTTTTACCTGCACATTCTCCAGTCGGCGGTTGAGTTCAGCCGGGAAGCGGTTGAATTCGACGATGGGGTAGACGTGATCACTGGAGATCGCATCTTCGACAGCGCTAGCTTTGATCAACGGGTGGTGTTGTGGCATCGGTGCCTGGAGGCGTTACTCAAGCCCGAGGTGTCGGTGCCACCCCTCACCAATGTGCTAGAAGCGGCAGCCTATTTCCCTTTTGCCTGGTTGACCCAACGGGTGGAGGATGAAATCGCCTTCGCTGACTGTATTGAGGAGGATGGCGATCCGTTTTACTGGCGAAGACTGATTTGGGAAACTCTGAACGCCCTGGGAATGCTCAAGGTTTTAGAAGCTGAGTTTGAGAAGGAGGAAGACATTCTGCCTATTGAGGTGGACTGTGAGGACTCGCTGGAATGGGGAAACTGCATTGATGAGCTGGCCGACCGCATCTTTTGGGATCGCGACTGGCAGGTCACCTACAACCATCCTCAGTTGCTAGATGGCATTGAGGAGGAGTTTGCCAATCAAACGGGAATCTCGGAAGACTATGTGCAGAATCGACTGCCTAAGGTGACACAGGCAGAAGCCGATGCTGCGTTGCAAAAGATTTTACATTGGCAATGAGGTCTGTCCTTAGCACCCTCTAGGGCGGTTCCGTCGCGATTTTGAGGTGAGCACTGATGATACCTCAGGCCAGCAAAGACCCGCGTCAATGACGGCAGAGCCTTGATGATTCAGATAGAAGCTCGGGTGCTTTGCGCTTTGGGTTGCTGCCAAAAATGAACTGATCGTGAAGAATAACGGTGTAAAGGGGGATATGCCTCTCAGCGGTCAGCTAAAATCGCGGCTATTGGGGAGTTGGCGGGGTTAAGCGGGCGAAATGCGCCTTGAAGCCAGACCTATGAACCAGATTTTAGAGTTGTCTGTGAAGGAAAGGATGACCCCATGGGTGACGCCCCAACTCCGGTAGACGCAAACGACTGGGTAGCTAAGCGCTTAGCGGAAATTGACCGCATTGCTGATGCCTATAATCAAGTAGGGGCCTTGCTTGAGTTGGCGTCTGAGTTATTGCCTTCTCCTTCAGAAGTATTTCATCAAGCTATTAATGCCGCAGTCAAGATTGAGGATAACTACTCCAAAGCCGATGCCTTAAGTGCGATCGCACCCCGATTGCCCGAAGCTGAACAACGGGCTGTGTTGGAGCGCGCCCTTACCGCCGCAGACAAAATTCAGGATGACTACTACAAAGCTAAGGCCTTAAGTGCGATCGCGCTCTGCTTGCACGAATCTGAGACGGCATTGCTGGAGCGCGCCCTCACCGTCGCGGACAACCTTCAGGATGACCGTTACAAAGCCGATGCCTTAAGTGCGATCGTGCACTGCTTGCCCGAAGCTGAACAACGGGCTGTGCTAGAGCGCGCCCTTACCGCCGCAGACAACATTAAGGATGGCTTTGCCAAAGCCCAAGCCCTAAGTGCGATCGTGCCCCGCTTGCCGAAATCTGAGCAACAGGCTGTACTGGAGCGCGCCCTTACCGCCACGAATAGACTTGAGGATGACTACTCCAAAGGCCATGCCCTAAGTGCGATCGCCCCCTGCTTACCCGCTTCTGACCCTGAGTTGCTGGAGCGCGCCCTCATCGCTGCGGATAACCTTCAGAATGACCGTTACAAAGCCGATGCCTTAAGTGCGATAGCGCCCTGCTTGCCCGAAGCTGAACAACGGACTGTGCTGGAGCGCGCCCTTACCGCCGCAGACAACATTAAGGATGGCTTTGCCAAAGCCGAGATATTAAGTGCGATCGCACCCCACTTGCCGAAATCTAAGCAATGGGCTGTACTGGAGCGCGCCATCATCACTGTGGACGCCATTGAAGATGACAGTTTCAAAGCCCAAGCCTTAAGTGCGATCGCCCTCCGCTTGCCCACATCTGACCCCGCGTTGCTGGAGCGTGCCCTCACCGCTGCGGACAGCATTCAGGATGACAAATACAAAGGCCAGGTCTTAAGTGCGATCGCCCTCTGCTTGCCCGCCTCTGAACAACAGGCTGTACTGGAGCGCGCCATCTTCGCTGTGGGCAGCCTTGAAGATGACCGTTACAAAGCCCGAGCCTTAAGTGCGATCGCCCTCCGCTTGCCGGAATCTGACCCTGAGTTGCTGGAGCGCGCCCTCACCACCGTGAACAGTCTTGATGATGACCGTTACAAAGCCGAGATCTTAAGTGCGGTCGCCCTCTGCTTGCCCGCCTCTAAACAACGGGCTGTGCTGGAGCGCGCCCTTACCGCCGCAAACAGCCTTGAGGATGACGAATACAAAGCCGATGCCTTAAGTGCGATCGCCCTCCGCTTGCCTGCCTCTGAACAACGGGCTGTGCTGGAGCGCGCCCTTACCGCCGTAGACAACATTAAGGGTGGCTTGGCCAAAGCCCGTGCCCTAAGTGCGATCGCCCCCTGCTTGCCGGAATCTGACCCTGAGTTGTTGGAGCGCGCCCTCACCACCGCGGACAGCCTTGAGGATGACGAATATAAAGCCGATGCCTTAATTGCGATCGCCCTCCGCTTGCCCGCCTCTAAACAACGGGCTGTACTGGAGCGTGCCCTCACCTCTGTGGACACCATTAAGAATAGCTTTGCCAAAGCCCAGGCCCTAAGTGCGATCGCCCCTCGCTTGCCCACATCTGACCCTACGTTGCTGGAGCGCGCCCTCACCACCGCGGACAACATTAAGAATATCGAGAATGTCAAATACAAAGCCCAGGCCCTAAGTGCGATCGCCTCCCGCTTGCCCGCATCTGAGACGGCGTTGCTGGAGCGCGCTCTCACCACCGCGGACAACATTAAGAATGTCAAGAATGTCGAATACAAAGCCCAGGTCTTAATTGCGATCGCCCCTCGCTTGCCCACATCTGACCCTACGTTGCTGAAGCGCGCCCTCACCGCTGCGGACAACATTAAGAATGCCTACTTCAAAGTTCAGACCTTGAGTACGATCGCGCCCCGCTTGCCCGCCTCTGAACAACGGGCTGTACTGGAGCGCGCCATCATCGCTGTGGGCAGCCTTGAAGATGACCGTTACAAAGCCCGAGCCTTAAGTGCGATCGCCCCCTGCTTACCCGCTTCTGACCCTGAGTTGCTGGAGCTCGCCCTCACCGCCGCGAACAGCCTAAAGGATAACCGTTATAAAGCCGGGGCCTTAAGTGTGATCGCCCTCCGCTTGCCCACCTCTGAACAACGGGCTGTACTGGAGCGCGCCCTCACCGCCACGAATAGCCTTGAGGATGACTACTCCAAAGGCCAGACCTTAAGCGCGATTGCCCCCCGCTTGCCCGAAACCGAAACCGACCTGCTGGCTCAAGCCCTCGCCATCGCGAATGACATTACTTCTGACAACAACAAAGCCGAGGCCTTGAGTGCTATTGAGCCTCAAATAAACTCAAGCACTCTCAAAGTTTTTTGGGCAGCAGTACAAGGTCTGCCTGATACAACTAAGAGCCTTGCTTCCCCAGCCACACGCCTTACAAAAGACTTTCTCCAGCTTTACCCCAGCAGCAAACACTCCACCGCCCTCGATATTATTGAACACATTCCCGACGAGGCTGATAAAACAAAATTTCTCAGCGCTCTCATACCTTGCCTTACCATTGGTTTACTGCCCAATGCCCTGCGCCTTATTCAAGAAAAATTCACTGTAGATCGCTACCGCACCGAAACCCTCAACAACCTCGTTGCTTACCTATCCACAGACCAAACTCCAGCAGCGCTCGACCTAATCGACCAGTTCATTAATAACCATTATTACCAAACAGCGGCCCTAGTAGAGCTAATTCCGCTTTTACCCATTGAGCACTTCAACGACGTTCTAAATTTACTTGAAGCTAAAATTGCATTGCCCCAATATCGGGCCAGCATTTTACAGGCCATTGCCAAGGCCTCAACCACCCCAGAGCAAACAGATAAATTAGCCTCAGCCACCTCAAACACTTCTCCAGAGGTAGCCCCAACTGATGAAGACTTCCTCTCCGCTTATCAACACCTGGTTGAACGCACTCTCAGCCTTACTTACCAACTTAAAGAGCCTAAACGAGACGACTTCTCTTACGAGTGGGCAGCCTCTAGCATTTTCACTCAGCTTGCCCCAGTGCTCAAGCATTTAGCAGAGCCAGAGCAGACAGCCGTATTAGATGCTGTCAGAGCGCTTAAAGACCCAGGCTATCAAGCAGCCGTATTAATCGCCCTAGCCCCCCACTATAACTACTTCGTCTACACCTTCTTAACAACCTACACAGGCGACGACTACCGCAACCTGCTCCACATCAAGATTCAGCTCGCCATCACCGACTCACCCAACTCCCAAGATTTACGCCCCATTGCCGACCAACTCAACGACAATCAAACCCCTTATATTAAAAGCCCCTACCGCAACGCCGAAGCGTGGGTAGAGCTTGCCAGCCATGCTGCTGGCAAAAGTCACCAAACAAAAGCCCTGCGAGCCATTCAAGAGCTTCAAAACAACACCTACCTACAGACCCAATATTTGCAGCGCTTAATCCCTCACATGGCTTATCAACAACGCCTCGAAGCCGTCAACATTATTAACGACATCAGCGACCCCTACCACCAGGCCAGTGCTCGCGTTGCCCTCGCCCGCAAGTTCCCCGAGTCTGAGTTCTTTGAACCTGCCCTCAATGATGCCTTGGCCCTCACGCCGAAAGATAAAGGCAATGTCCATGAAGCTGAGGCTTTGTCTTTGTTACGCAAAGGCCAAGTTAAAACAATTGAGCAACTCAGCACCCTGGCCATCGACATGCCAGAACTGCTACCCAAAATCATCAAAATAGCTGAGTCTGATGATTTTGTCGCCACTCCAGACACCACGCAAGAGGAGGAGGAAAGTCAGGAGAGTAATCAACAGAACAACACCTTTCAAAAAAATATCCATCGCTACGGCATTCTTGTAGCCCTCGCGCCCCACCTTCCCAAGCGCATCAACCGGGAAGTAAAGCGAACATGGTCTCTCAGCAACATCATTACCGACGACCTTTGGGATCGCGCCCTATACCTCCTCGCCCGCAGCTACCGCGATGCCCTAACCGGCGGCAGCCTGCGCAACGAATCGGCCCAAGACAAAGACTATCTCAACCTCCAAGACGAGATTAAAGCTCTCTCTCAGCTGCTGCTCATGCGCGACCTAGAGCCGCCTATGGCCGTTGGCATCCTCGGCGGCTGGGGGGGAGGAAAGTCTTACATCATGCACCTCATGCAGGCGCAAATGACTGAAGTACGCAGCCGCAAAGTTGACCCCGCCACCGAAACCTGGAACCCCAACCCCAACCACGAAAAGC
This sequence comes from Pseudanabaena sp. PCC 9330, assembly GCF_055795045.1. Classification (NCBI taxonomy): domain Bacteria; kingdom Bacillati; phylum Cyanobacteriota; class Cyanophyceae; order Pseudanabaenales; family Pseudanabaenaceae; genus Pseudanabaena; species Pseudanabaena sp. PCC 9330. The sequence goes on from NZ_JAYFES010000086.1 coordinate 92,865, forward strand.
TCTCCCCCTACGTCGGCCATATTTACCAAATCAAATTTGACGCCTGGACCTTTGCCAAGTCAGACCTCTGGGCCAGCCTCATGCAGACCATCTTCTTCGAGCTAGATCGCCAAATCTCCCTCGAACAGCAGCTTGCCGAAGCCCTTTCTAGCAAAGAAAAATCTAAAGCTCAAGTGCTCTGCGAAGGCGGAAACTATTGGTCTGTACTTTACGAAAGTAGCGATGAAGAGCGCAAGTGGATCCTTCAGAACGTTGTTCAAAATGAAGACCGCCGCAAACTGTTGGAGGCCCCACCTTCCCAAGGGGGCCTGTGGGAAATAATTGCCCAAGCCCGAGTAGAAGATCAGGAAAAACTTGAAGCTACCCAAAAACTCCTAGACAATAAACAAAAAGAACTAGCCGCTGAACGCCAACGAGTACGCCAACAAATTGCTGTCCATTTTGAGCCCATCCTCAAAATTCAGCAAGATGAACGGGTTCAGTGGGCAGACGCTTTCTTTGGTACATCATTCATCTTACTCAGGCAGCGAATTGGCCCAGAGCTCTTTAAGCAGCTCAATAAGACCATTTTCCAGGAGCTCTATGGCACCTCAAGTTCCTTTGAGTCTGCCTTGTCAAGCACCAGTATTCTTGGTGATGCAACGAATATTTTGGGCCAATGGGCAGAGTTTGACGCTGCCAAAGTTTCTGCAAACTCTCAGCAACAACAGCCTCAGCCTTCCCCCAAAGATCATGGTCTATGGGGAGAGCTATATAGAACCCTAGAAAAACTAGCATCATCCAAACAAGCTCTTGCAGACCTAGAAAAACCATCTCAGCCTGAGAATGTATCGTCTGCGGCTACCGAGGCCCAGTCGTTGGCATCAGAAGAACCGTCAGAACAAAGTCTAGAGTCACCTCCTCAAACAGCAGAAGCGCATGGCACAGTAGAGTCCCAAAAAGAAAAAGCAAACTCTGACCAAGAAAAAGCCAATTTAGAACGGGAAATCGAGACGCTTCTAGAGCAAGTCACATCGCTCCGGTTTAACATTCTCAATGTTGCCACTAACGTCGTCGAAAAAAACTCCTGGCGAATTCTATGGGCTACCGCCACCCGATGGATCAAAATCAATGCGATCCCACTGTTATTAGTGCTTATTTTCACTCTATTGCCTCTTTTTCTACTCTTTCAATTCAACATCGACGCCACTCAACCTGCCCGACAGCTAACTGTTAAGTTGGGAGCTCTCATCGCCCCGGCCTTGCCAGCAGCAGCTATGCTGATAAACTTGCTCAAAAGCAGTACTGCTTGGTTTGAAGAATCTCGCTTGGCCTTGTCTGAATATGAAACCTCTATCACCCAGCAAAATCGCGATCGTGAAGACAGAATCAAAGCCAGTATTGATCAGGCTTTAGCTGACAATGAACATCTCCAGCAGCTAGAGCAGGAGGTTGGCGATCTGGAGCAGCAAGTCGAAGCCCAAAAAGCAGTGATACCTACCAACCTCTACGCTTCTCTGGCAGATTTTGTCTCAGGCCGGTTAGAAACCAACGACTACAAGCAGCGCCTAGGGCTAATGCATCAGGTTAAAGAAGACCTCTCTGACCTCAGCAACAAACTGCTCCCCCCCAGCCACTACGATCCTAGATTCAAAACTCAGGTCAATAACCTCAAACAAGCCTTCCCCCGAGGCCCAGCCCGCGTCGTGGTCTACATCGACGACCTTGATCGCTGCCCGCCTCGCCGCGTCGTCCAAGTTCTCGAAGCCGTTCAGCTCTTGGTCAAAACCCCGCTCTTTATCGCCGTCCTCGCCATTGATGAGCGCTACATCACCCGCGCTCTAGAGCAGTTCTACAAAGGCGTGCTGCTGCGCCACGGCAGCCCCTCCGGCACCGACTACCTCGAAAAAATAATCCAGCTCCCCTACCGGGTGCGCCCGATCATGGCCGATACCCTAGAGACCTACCTGCGCTCCCAGGTCGTCATCCAAGACAACGCTACTGGCGGCACCAAATTCAGCGAGTTTAGCCGTCAAGAGTTCAAAATGCTGGTTGATTGCTGCCAGCAGGTCGATCTATCTCCCCGCACCCTCAAGCGCCTCACCAACGTCTACAAACTATTCAAAATTGTTTGCCGCACCCGAGGCACCAAAACCACCCCCCAAGTGCAGCAAACTATTTTGGCTCTACTGGCCCTCTCCGGGCGCTACCCCAACCTCATGCGCGGCGTCTTTGAAGCCATTGAAACCTGTTTTGAAGAGCAACGCGACGAAACCAAAGCCCATGCCATTGACTGCGACAATGCTAAACAGTTGGGTATTGACATCTCCCAGCTAAAACTCAAATCTCTTCACCTGGATACTCCATTAAGAGACTTCTTCATTCATTGCCAGTTGTCTACCCACGACCAATATATGCACCTTGAGTTGGGCAAACTCCAGCACGATGCCTTGAAAACTGACATCTTGCCCCGTACCCTCACCCTCAAAGATATTACCCACGAGATTTTCAACCTGATCCGCTCATTCTCCTTCGTGGGCGAAATCGGCGAAGACCCCAACGACTATCGGTTTAATAATCAGCCCTAGAGACCATAAATTATCTGTCGCTAGTTGTAAAACTCCCTACTCATAGCGGCTTAGAGCCTATGCCCACACCATACGACTTTACCCATCACGCTCACGTTTTTAAGTTTATCCGCCTCCATTAAAGAGAAACTCTCATAGGCAGTATTGTCACTCAACACCTTGATAGTCTTCTCAGCAACATATTGCAGGCGTTTAACCAAAATTCGGTCATCCAGCTTGAGTAGATAGATGCCATGGGTCACCACCTCCAGGTCTCGGTCTGTAGTATCTACAAGCACCAGCGCTCCTACCGGCAGGGTAGGCTCCATACTGTCATCAACCACCTGGGTCAGCATCAGGTGCTCAAACGAATCCGGGAACTCCGTCCGTAGCCATTCCGTCTCAAAGGCCAGCGGATCCTTTTGAATGTACTTCTCAGCTAACGCTTGAGGCGAGTCGTGAGGAGCCATCCCAGACTGACCAGTTGCCAGCCACTCGACGCTGATATTGGCCGTGCGGGCTATAGCGAGTAATGCCGGGCGAGTTGGCTCGCTCTGGCCATTCAGATATTGGCGGAGCACGGTGTCAGAAAATCCGCAGTCCCTGGCAAAGCCCCGAATGCTCTTGTCACCGACCGCCTGTTTCAGGCGGACTGGAAACTGATCAACTGCTGTGGCATCCGCCTGCGCCTCATCAGGTAATGGATTAGTCATAGGGTTACATTAATTGCAGATGCAAATTATAACACTTGACATGCAAGTTATTTATTGCTAACTTCATCGATATATTGATGGAGCTAAGACAATTCTATGCATGTAGAAGACATTAAAGCAGCTCTACGCAAGCAGGGCTGGACTCTAACCAGCATTGCGAAAGAGCTGAATATTGGCACCTCAGCAGTCTCCCATGCCTTGACTCGACAGCGATCACGCCGCATCGAGCAGGTGGTGGCGAGCAAACTTGGCCTGCCTCCCCATGAGATTTGGCCCCAGCGGTATAAGCGAGGAAGAGCAAACCATGGCCCAATTCATCAGCAAGCAGGAGGCTACTCAGTACCTCAAGCTCAGCGATACGACACTGAAGCGCTATCGGTTGCAGGGGGTGCTGATCGAGGGCATTCATTGGGTTCGCATTAACAGCCGTTGCATTCGCTACAACCTAGAGCTGATGCAAGACTGGCTGCATAACCGCCACGACCCGATCGCTCACCAGCGGGCCATCAGAATTTACCAGGCCAGCTTGTTGAGTAATCGTAAAAAACCATCTCAGTCCAACACTCGAAATGACTCACCCAAGCTGAAAAACAGCAAATAGAGCTTTCAGAGTTTGGTCAAGTTGTTGATAGCTTTCTAGCCTCATTCTTTAAGCTCAAGATTGATTGAAAAAACACCCCAACTACTTGCTAGCCAGGGTGCCGAGTTCTTTTTTTATTTTTCACAGCCGGGTTAATCAACGTCTTGAAGCGGTTTGTCAGAACCACTTCGCTCATTAACCTGCTACTGAAACATGTGTTTTCAACTATAGCAAAGTCATGGGCAATGTCCAAGACTACGAGGCTGATTGGGCGATCTACTGAGCCCAGTAGCAGGTTAATTGTGGTGGCCCGGCTCCTAAAACCAGGAGCTAACCATGGCACAGTATGTTTACTCAGGGCGATCGCGCCCCTGTCCGATCTGTGGACGCACCAAAGACCAAGACTGCCGCTGGAATGAGGAGGTGGCGTTCTGCCACACCCACGTAGACCAGGATGGGGCGGTAGACGGCTATGTTTATCGGGGCGCGACAGCCGATGGCATGTGGGGGCAATACTTTGCAGCCACCGCCTCACCCGAGAAGCCGGTTCGCCCCCAGCAGCGGCAGGACTATTTCTATCCCAGCCGGGCCGGGCAGCCCCTGGTGAAGGTGACGCGGGTAGATCGGGGCAACGGCGCGAAGTTTTTTGTGCAGTACCACTGGAACAATCAGCAGTGGGTCAAAGGACTGACCCCTAAGGTTAGATCCCAGGTACCGATCTACCGTTACCGGGATGTCCAGAATGCGATCGCCATCAGTCAACCCATCTGGATGGTGGAGGGGGAAGGCTGCGCTGATGCACTTTGGGGAATTGGCATTCCCGCGACCACTACCCTGGGGGGCTCGAAGAAGTACCGCAGCTATGGCGATTACGCTGAGGATTTGCAGACGGCCCAGCTGGTGCTGTGTCCAGATCGCGACCAAGTCGGCATTACCCATATGGAAGAAGTTGCCCAGGACTTCCCCTCGGCCCAGTGGTGCTACCCCTACCCTGATAGCCTGCGCTGGCAGAACCTGCCCAAGCATGGCGGGTTAGACGTGGCGGATTGGATTTGCGATGGGGCCACAGCGGAGCAGATTCGAGCAGCGGTGCAAGACCGGCGGCAGTTGGAGGCTAGCCCTATCCAAACTCCTGAGCGACTGTCGGTGCAGGCACTACAAGACCAGATTCGCACCTACCTGGGCACCAGCCCCACCGAACTGGCCTTAGCGGCGCAGGTGGTTCAGTGGCACCAGGAAACAGGGCTATCGGCCAAAGATATCGGAAACCTGGTCACCCTGGTGCAGGCGGAGCTGGAGCAAACCGAGGAACGGGACGATCGACGGGCCGAGATTCACCAGTTGCTCAAAATTGGCGACTACCAGCTATGTCTAGGGGAGTATCTCCATGCTGACCTGGCGGAACCCTTGGAGCAGATTGCTGACTGGATAGGGGCGACGCCAGCGGCGATGCTGGTGACGCTGCTGCCGGTGGCGGCGTCATTGCTGCGGGTAGGTACGGAGCTGGAAATTGACGCCGGGATGGGGTTCTCGGTGCCGCCGATTGTGTTCACGGGATTGGTAGCTCCCTCGGGCAGTAAGAAGAGCCCGATTCAACGGCAGATTTTGGGGCCGCTCTCGCTGCTCCAGGCGGAGGCGGATCAGGAGTATGAGTATGCTGCTTCGGAGTATGAGGTTGACCTGCGGGATTGGGAGCAGACCAGGGTAGAGGATCGGGGCATTCGACCCAGGAAGCCGATGCCACGGGAGTATCACACCTCAGATGCGACACGGGAGGCGATCGCCCGCATTCAAGCCCAGCAGCCAGAACGGGGCATTTTGGTGACGCCGGATGAGCTGGCGGGGCTGTTCAAGGGGCAGAACCAGTACCGCAATGGCCGAGGGAACGATAAGGAGTCGCTGCTGACCGCCTTTGATGGCTCAGGGCTGAAGGTAGATCGAGCTAGTGGCCTGCGCATTAGCCTACCGCGCACCAGTCTGAGCCTAACGGGGACGATTCAGCCCGATATTCTGCGGGAGATGATGGGGGATTGCTCGGATGCCAGTGGCCAATGGGCGCGGTTCTTGTGGTGTCTGCTGCCGCTGAAGCCTGCGCCCTTTCCCAGGCGGACGGTGCGCTATGACGTATCAGAGCGGCTCTATGGCCTCTACCAGCAGTTGGAGGGGTTGACGGCTCAGTGCTACCGGCTCAGCCCTGAGTCCAAGGTGCTATTTGCGGATTGGTATGACCAGTTGGATCAGCTGCGGGTGATGGAGACCCACCCAGGCTTGCAGGCAGTCTATTCCAAAATGCAGGGCTATACGGGGCGGCTGGCGCTGATTCTTCACTGTCTGAATGCAGCGGTGGAGGGGCATTTGCCGAATAATTCAGTGGATGCAGGTCAGATGCAGGCGGCGATTAAGCTGGGGCGTTGGTTCATTGGCCAGGTGAAGCTTCTCTACGCGGATGGGAATACGGTGGATGGGGCGCTGGAGCCGGTCTATACGAAGCTGATACAGCTATCGCGGGTGCGAGGCTGGCTGCGGGCGAAGGATGTGCGGAATTATGAGCGCAGTTTGCGGAAGGCGGGGGTGGAGGTGATTCGCGCTCATTTTCTGGAGCTGGAGGCGATGGGGTATGGGGAAACCCAGGGGATGGGGAATCGGCTGCGGTGGCGGGCAACGGTAGACGCGGTAGACAGATTTGAAGAAACGGTAGACGGGGTGTCTACCGCTGAAAGTGCTGATGGGTAAGGGTTGTAGCGAAACGGTAGACAAGTAGACAGCGTTTGCCAATGGGGAATTGCTAGGAAAGTGTCTACCGTCTACCGAAATGGCTGAAGAGCTTGTGGATAGAGGATTTTGCCCGGTAGACAGAGTGTCTACCGGGCGTCTACCGTGTCTACCGAAAATCGATTACTCGTCGTCGTCTGTGAGCAAGCTTGTCAGATCGCGGTAGCCACTAACGACTCGCAAGATGTCTACTCTAGACTCTGTTGCGGTGTAGAGAATGAGGTAGCTCTCCATTGAGATGCTGCGCAGTTCTGGAAGGATTTCGTCGCGTGGCCGCCCCAGATTCGGGAATTGGGTGATTCTGGCGAATTTGGCATCGAGCTTTGAGAGGAAGCGCTCGGCCTGCTGGAGCCCAGTCTGACCGGCGATGTAGTCTGCAATGGCCTCGATGTCTTGAATGGCAGGCTGGGTTAGGTAAAACTGAGGGGCCATTATTCGGCGGAGGCGTGGCGAGACCGCAGGTTTTCTCGAATCTGGGCCATAGCGGAAGGGCCTTCGACAAGTTCGCCGCGCTGGGCTGCTTCCCAGCCAATCTGGGCATCTTGCTGGAGTTCGGAGAGTCGCCCTTGATAGATGTCGTCTTGCTGGTCGAGTAGGTGTATGCCTGCTGTGATGACGTCTAGGGCAGATTGGTATTTGCCTGCGGCGAGCTGGCGTTGGATGAGTTGCTCTAGTTCAGGGGGGAGGACAATTTGCATAGAGGCATTGATAGGATGGCTACCCTATATTTAATTGTAGTCTTTGTCGATATTAGCTTAGCGGCGTTACTGGACTTTGACATAGAAATCAAATGCAACGCTAAGCTGCTTTCAAAACCACAGCACTTTCTCGTAATGGATGAGCACTGATCATTTCTTTCTCTAAAGTTGAAAAATGATGACTAGCAGCTCTTAACTGTCTTAACTTATATATCTCACATACTGTCCAACCTGTTCTAGAAGCAATTTCAGCGATAATTAAATCCACAGGAATCTCTACCCCTACATATGCAGAGGTAGAAACAACAATCCATACTTTAGTATCAAAGGAAGAGATACATCGAAGATCCATCAGCAAATTAAGCATATCTTCGAAATATGCTTGAATCATCGAAGGTATCCTGGCATCCCATAAATCTTTTTGCAAAGAGTTGATTCGTTCAAAACAAGAGTCATAATTTTGTCCAAAGTCATTTCTAGAAGGTTGCTCCCAGCTAGCTTGAACATGTGATCGAAGAGTTTTGAGCCTAATTTTCATCAACTCGTCGTTGTTGGATACAAATTTGCCCAAAAAAAGCTCAGGTCTATAAACATCAGAATAATCAAATGAATTTAAGTAGGGTGGCGAAGTAATACAAAGGTCAATATGGCCTACAACCTTTGATATTAATTTTCTGCAATCACCTTCTATAATCCTTGGTTGAATATCCAAGTCAGAATGGCTTTTCTGTAAACCCAGGTCGTGAATGATCAAGCTGAGATGAGATTTGATTGAATCAATAAAAGTGAAAGAATTAAAGCCTTTTGTCTTCCAATCTTTTCTATACCTTAAACACTTCCCATCTCTGCGAGCATTACAATTCTGCATGGCAGCATAAATAAGAATGAGTCTATAAATTAGAGAAATATGTTCGGGTAGTTTGTCACAAAACGAATATGCACCTTCAAAAGAACGAATAACTTCGCTATTAAAGAGCCATTTCTTTAAGCCGCTGTACTCAGTAAAAGTGGAGAATTCAAGCAATGGAGAATCAGATCCAACTCTTGCGGCATTAACTAAATCCCTCGCGAATTCAAGTAGCTCTTGTTGTGTACAAGAAACAGATTTTGCATGAGCAATGAAAGCCAAAAAAGGATTGACTTCAAATCCTAAAGAAGAGGTTCGAGAAAATGAGGCACATAAAGGTACTGTGCCACTTCCGCAGAATGGATCAAAAACAAACTCAATCCTTCTCTCTTGAGATTCATCAGATATAACTTTCTTGACAAATTGTGGAGAAAAAGCCTCTTTTATAGGATACCAACGATGCCTAGGCAAGGTGGCTGAATGCTTTGCATTTGAAAAGTCTTGATCCTTTAATGAGTCATTAAAGGAAAAATCTACTAGCTCAAACATTTTGGTTCTGCAAACATTCGAATTGGTTTTGAAAAATCTTGACGAGTTTCATGAAAAGCGATTTTAAATTCTATCTCAGAATTTTCGTACTTAAATCCGTCCTGTCTACTAAGCTCACGGGTTTCATAAGTAAGTTTTGCCCTTCGCGCATCTAGGATCACTAAATAGCCCCGAGTAATATTTGTAGGAGTATAGGTCAAATTAGACTCCAAATAATTAGCTAACTGCTTTGCACCGCTGACGGCTCGGGAAGCAGTAAAATTCTGAGTAATCTTACCATCACTATTTTTTGACTTTCCTAACCATTTAATCTCAATCAAAGCTGATCTATTACAGTTTCGCCAAGTAACTTGGATATCAACTGGATGAGTTTCATCTACAATATACTCCTCTTTGACTAGAACATCACCTCGAAGGCTTGAAGAAAGGTATTGCTTCAAAGAACGCCTAATAATATACTCTTTCCCATTCCATAAAAAGAGCCGGTTTGGATCGTGCCATATTTCCTGTAAAATGAAACATGTTGATCCTTTAACCATTTTGTCTCTATAATCCAAAAGAGCAGTCTCTAGCGCACTAAAGGTAGGTATTGAAAAAATACTTTGCCCATTTGTATGTAAGGGTTTTTTCTGCCCCTTCCCCATAAAGCATTCAACACCATCTTTGAACTCATAAACAATTGCGTTTTGTGATAATAATGACGGATCAAATGAGTTTAGGCACCAAAATAGAGAGCTTTCATTAACATTGTCATATCCGTCATCGCCAAGTATTTGAATTACCAATGATTGTACGTTTCTAGAGGTAGGCAAATGTCTAAAGTTGCTTATGCTACTAGGCTCTCCAAGAACAGAACCATCAAGCTCCTTGTTGATAAGCTTAAAAATAACAATTTGTTTTGACGTAATCCCTGGTTCTATATATGAATAAATCTTACGAATTGAATTGCATACTAACTTAAAGTAATGTTGCGCTTCTTCCTCAAAAATATCCTGAAATAACTTTGCATAACTTTCTTCAATAACCCGATGTAATAAACTTCTATCATCCTCAGAAAGTGGCATTGTACTGACTTATATCCTATCTCACTAAAATAACTTAATCTTTTTGGAAAAGCTGAAAGAGAAATGTGAGCCAAATAACGCTTGGTATAACTAAGTTTTCAGGATCAATTCCAATAGATTGGCTAATAACTTTAAATTGCTCGTATAGGGATTCAAGATGTGGCCCTTGATCCTGCAACAACATTCTGCTGTCTTGAAGTCTTAATGCGCTTTTTAAGTGGGGTTCTTGATTTAGTGATGTTCGTATTGAACCAATAGGAACTGAAAGTAATGTAGCACAAGCAGCATCAATACACTTATGCCTAAGTAAATTCGATCTTAATTCTTTTAGCTTGTTGAACTCACGCATCCCTAACTTTGAGATCTGAAGATAGTCAGGTTCCTCCTGTTGTTTATCGCTAGCTGATAAAAAGCCAGCGCTTTTAGCAAAGTCAATAGAATCTTCGAGTTCAGAACTAAAAGGACTACCATAATGTGTTGTGGCAAATTGATAATTCCACATTGATACAGGATTACCCTGATATAAGCACAACAAACAACTTAGGTAAGCAAACATGTGGATTTCTGTTCTGTTAACATCTCCAAGTTGATGTTGAAGATATTTCCCTGTTGCTAAACAATCGAAAAAAGCATAAGGGTTGATCATTCTTATACGCCAATCTCTTAGACTAATTCGCTAGAAATTTCTTTGAATGCATTTTCGAACAACTCTTCTTCATCTCTTTGAACATCAGATAGTTCTCTCCAGGAGGTCATTCTGTATAATTCCATATTTTCTCTGCCACATCTTTTAGCTAATCTTTTAAGAAGCTGAGAGGAATTTATATTAGCTGTCATTATGATATGAAGTCCTTTCTCCGCAAACAGGGCGAACATTTCTCCTGCTCTACTCTCATAGGCAATATCTAATGATCCTTCAGGGGTGTCTATAAAGAGAGTCGCTTTTGCACCTTCATCGGAGACATATTCTGCAATTGCCATCCTAAGAGCTATATCAATAAAAAACCGTTGACTTTCGCTCAACTCATTTTCTTCCTTACGTGTTGCGCCTTCTACTTTTAGAGAAAGGGCAATTCCTTGGTTGCCAATAGAATTAAGATTAATCATCATATCTAAACCCAAAAAGCTCGTTGCGCAGTCTTTAAACAAAGGAACGAACTTATCTTCAGCTTCAGCGTATTTTCTCTCCAAATCTTTTTGGTGTTTCCTAAGTTCCTTATATGCTGAATCTCTCTCCTTACGATAGCTTTGGACATCAATATCAAACTTTTGCATAGACTCTCTATAAGATGAAAGAATACGATCAAGATTATCTTCGGATGAATCAGAAGTATCCAAACGAATAAAAGATTCACGCATTGCTTCTTGATTTTCATCTTCAAATTTAGATATTCTTCCTTCTAAGGATCTTGAAATTGCTTCAATTTGATTTAACTCGCCCTGGACTCTTTCTTGCGTAACTAGTGCATCTTCGATTTTTTTAGATGCTTTCTCAATTTTCAAGTCTATTTCAACTAGTCTCTCAAAGCTACCGTCAGCCTGCGAAGATTCTTTTTGTATTGGGCTAGAACAAAGAGGACAGCAGGATTCAACATTTATTTTGTGCTGAATACGCTCAACAACTGCTTCACCTTCAGCGCCACAAATAGAACAGGCTTGTGCCCTGAGAGTTTCAGTAATTACTGGGTGTCCAAGAATATTTCTTCCAACACTTATATGTTCATTAAATATTTGTCTGTAAGTTGATCGCAAAGACGCTTGTTCTGCAAACAGTTCGGCCAAACCAACCTGAACGTCTTGCAAAATTGTTTTATGGTTTAATCTAGACTTCTCCACTTCCTCATACTCAGTTTGTAGATGCTCATACTCTTCATAAAGAGTTTCATAATCTTTCCCTTCTGTTTGATCGTTTTCTTCTTGCTGAAGGTTCTCTCGCTTATTTTCAAGCTCCTTAATCATATCGCGAAGCTTACTTGCTTGCCATTTCGCATTCCGTGCTCTTGAGTCCAGTTTGTCAGCATCTTTTCGTAGTCGGTCAACGGATGACAATGTACTTGACTCAAGGCCAAAGGCTAAGTAAAGAACTCGTTCTAAAACTTTCTTGTCATAAAAAAGAAGATGTCTTCTTTCATCGAAAGTTAGTATGAAGTGCTGTAAAAAGACGAATTCTTCGAAAGAAGATAAATTCATGTCTTCGGGAATGCGTTTTTTATACTCTTCGTGCAAGTTTCTAGACGAACTGCTTAAATTTGGAATTTCTTGCTCACTGTCCTCGCTAAGTTCCTTTGCATGAAAAACTTGAAACTCCCGGAGCTCAAGAGGCTCGAAAATTCCTCTTGATATTTTGTATCGTGTTTCACCAATAGAAAACTCAATTTTTATCTCCGCAGCATCTCTATCTTTCTCTAGAATTCTTCCATCAAAAAAATGAGAAGAGTATTTTAGATGATCCTTGTAAAATCCATCCATAGAGACGAACTTTTTGTTTGGATCAGCAATAATTCCAGTTAAGCCATAATTTAAGGTTGCAAGAAAAGTCGATTTCCCCAAACCATTAGCCCCTGCCAAGCAGAAAACACCCGGTGGGATTGAAACATCTATAAATTGTTTTAGGTTATATAGAGATACAGAATTTATCTTGACGTTTTCAACTTTTGGGAATCTAATCTTTCTTGATGACATAATCTACAAAATCACAAAGTTTTTTCTATTCAATGCCTGCCACGTAAAACTATTTTTTGTGCCTTATGTTGCACTCATAATTTGTTGAGCCATACTGAGCTATACCTTCTTGTATTGTAAAACTCTATCTTTGAAGCTTGATTCAAAAGGGAAAGAGGTATTAACGCTACTTGAACCAACAGTTTCTCAAAGAAGGCGTTAGCTAAGATGAGACAGTAACAAGCATTTTTGCATATGGTTCATTATATTCACATAGCTAAATTTTGTCTGTTGTCTACAGTTGAATGTTCAGAGACTCCAAAACCCCGAATCCTAAAGTTCCGATGCTTTGGAGTCTTTAGTCTACTTGCCGATCGTGCCTCAGCAGGCTAAACACCTCCCCCTGCTCCGGGGTAATCACAATCCTGAGCTCTAAAATAATCACTCCTCGTTGACCCCAATTCGTTCGCTTAGCAAGCTCCGACATAATCGTCTATCCCCTCAAGCGCTTCTGCATCGTCTCCAACTTCCTCAAATCCGCTGCCCGCTTTCGCCGCTCGTAGCGCTCCTTCGCCACCCTATTCACTGCCTGCATCGCCTTCGGGTGCTCCGCCAGGTAAAGGTACGCCGCCTCAAACCACACCTCCTTGGTGATCTTCTCATCCATACAGAGGTGGCGCAGGGCCTTATCAATCTCTTCTTCCAGCCGGGTCGTCGTCCGCACTAGCTGCGGCAACTCCGCCTCATCATCTTGGCTAACAGACATACTGACGTCAACACCCGTAGACTCGCTAGAGTCACTATATCCCGACCCATTGCCCTCAACTGTCACCTGTTGAGGAGACTTCACAGGTAACTCTGCCCCCAACCCATCGGCTCGGGGCGGTACACTCGGGCGCTGCCGCTGCATCAACCGTTCCAGCGCATCCTCAGCCATTCCCTTGCCCCTGTTCTAACGCCTCAACCACCCTATGCAGCGGATATTCCAGCTCCGAATACCCAATCTCTGACAGCCGCTGCCCCTGCCGAATCGCTTGCTTGTAGCGCTCACTCTCCACAATTGACGGCAGCACCGGGATTGAGCCTGCCACCTGCTGCATGGCCGCTATGGCCTCTCGGCTATCCGTCGCCTGAGACCTACCAAACCATTTGTCGCGAAACGGCAGCACCCCCAGCACCTGGCCCTTAAATGCCCGTATGCGCCCCATTTCCTCCAGCAGTTCTAGGCTGCGCAGTAGTGAATTCACGCCCTTAGTCGATGCTTCTGCGGGAATCAGCACCCAGTCAGAGGCCCCCATTACCGACAAACAAATCTGGGTGCGCTGGGGCGGCGAGTCGATAATGCAAACGTCAAACAGCTCCTCCACGGCTTCTAGGCTGTGGCGCAAGGCTAAAGCCCCCATCCCAATAGTGGCCAAGTATTCCTGGGCCTTGTGCAGCCCCTCATCAGCTGGGATCAAAAACAGATTGGCCGCTGCCAGCGGATAGATCCCATCGGCTGTTTCCACCTGGCCCTTCAGCACCTCCAGCAGGGTGGGTTCACTCGCCTGAACGTCATGGCCTAGATAAAAGGTCAAATTCGCCTGCGGATCGGCATCCACCATCAGCACCTTCTGTCCCTGCTGCGCCAGGAGCCGACCCAGCAGCAGCGAGACCGACGTTTTTCCCTGCCCCCCAGAGAGCGACAAACAACTTACCGTCTTCATAGCTGTGTTTCACCCCTCGTATAACGCCCAGCTCCTGATCACCTCTACAAGGCTCGCCTCACCCAAGCCCCTGCCGCCTTTGAGACTGTGATTCTAGAGACATCAAGACGTATTGACGTCAATACGCTTGTTTTTGTGTCTGTAAATCAGTTGTCATGTCATTTTGTTAGTTGAAGCATAATTATTGGGCTGAAAATACCTGCGGTGCAAGGGAACCGAAGAAGATCAACTTACGTCGCTTTTGGCAATTTTTTATAGATCAATTTCGACTGCAACCATAGAGTTGTTGCGTGTCGCTAATCGCGTTGATAGTTGGCAGTAAAACTTTCAAATGATAGGAGTTATGTATGGCCTCAGTATAAAAAATATTCCTACTTTGAAGATCTACATAGACCGGTCAATAGCTTGATTAACATCACGCAAGATTACAGGATCAGGCACGATATTGGCTGTCTTATATAGGCTTTAGGCATGGATTCGAGCTATCTAAGCCTGAATCCACGATTTAGTTTCTCATTTCCCCACCGCTGAAAAATATTGCTATATTGATCAAAACTTTACGCAATTCGAGTGAACTACTTCACTCATTGGTGAGCACGCGAGTCATATCACCTGACTGATTTCAGGAGACTTAAATCATCAGTCAGACTCAATTCATTTGAGCCATGAAAACTCTCTACGTTTTTCCGTTGATGGAACGTCTGGTGGGCCGGATGAATCCTCTTCCAGACCTGCCGCTACTCGCCGTAGCGTTCCTGGGCCTTGCTCTAGATGTCCTCATCCATGGCCCTGCCTTGCTGACAGTGCTGGCCGTGGCAGGGTTTACAGGACTTGCCTGTAGGCAGGACATAACACCCTCCCGTTCCCTATCTAGGCGGGCTTCTAAAGCGCAGGGTTTCAAGCTAAAGGCTGCACGGCTCCTGGGTTTAGGGCTGCTCTGGCTAATCACCCTACTGGCCTATCCTGCCCAAGCCCAATTCTTCGGCGGAGCTGAAACCTGGATGACGACCAACTTTGGCACCGCTGCTGGCGACGCCATTCCTCTGGTCTTCAACGTACTGCGGGGCCTGTTTTTGCTCTACGTCGGCATCTCTCTAGTGCGAGTAATCAACAGTGCTCGCAATGACGAGGATTGGCAAACTATTGCCCGCACACCGTTAATTATCATCATTGCCGTCACCGCTGGCGATGTGCTGACGACGCTCATCACTGGCTAGTTGTCGCTATGCGGCCATTCAGATCGAGGGTGCAGCTCTACACCGTCCTTTCAGCACTGCTGGACTGCTTATGGCATCTAGATTTCGTCCCGTTAACACCATCCTGGGAGCGCAACCCCGGTTAGGCCCCATCCCGGCAGACCAGATCATTCCCTGGTTCTGTATCACGGGTGTCTCCTATCTGTTGGGCCGAGGGTTCAGCCTCAGCTGGATTTCGATTGGATTCATTGCCGCCTGGGGCATGTCTACCTGGTGGATTCTCACCGGGGGGCAGAGCTGGAA